>NC_012587.1:3625000-3925702 GCF_000018545.1 Sinorhizobium fredii NGR234 | reverse complement strand
AAACCAGGCTCCTCATATCCCGTCCCGTTGCGCGCTGCGCTCATCCGCTCGCCTCGATCAAGCGAATGTCCCCTCGCGCCTAGTCCTATCGATTCCGTGTGGCCGTTTTCAAGCCATCCGGTCTTACCCATTGTGACTACGCCGCGCCCTCGTACGAAGCGGGTAGCCGAGGTCTCCTTCCAACTTGAGCACACACCGACACAGCACCGATGGGAACCACATAGCCACAACCATAAGACGAAATGTCCTCGTACCGCGACGACGGCTCGTCCGGCTTGACCATCTCGACTTGTCTGATTGAACGACGTGGACTTACCCCGCCACAGGGGACAGAAAGCCTCAAGCCATCTCGTTGAAATGGCTCCAAACCTCCTTGATACAGATGTGATCCGTGTCCCCTGTGAAAGCCATTTAGGCAGGATCGAGGGGCAAGATCAATGGTGATTTTTACCGCTTATTAAACGCTGCCAGTTGACTCTCGTGCGGCGTTTTGCATGCGTGTTTGCGAGTCCCGCAAGAATCGCTTTTGAATCAAGGGTTTTGATTTTTGCCTCCGTGTTTAGCTGGCGAAAAAGAAAAAAAATAAAAATCTTCTTGACTCACTTCGCGTCGAACAAGCCGACGCGCCGGGACGACACGCTTATGACAACCTCGCGCATCTCTTTGAAATTATTTGAAGTTTTATGTCACGCCGCTGACACAACCGCCGTCCGCGCAGGTTAACCACGACCATGGCGGAATTATGAATCCGAAAAGCCCGGCGCGCGCGCCGGGCTTTTCGTCATTTGCTTATTATTTAGCCGGGTTAGGCCGAAAGGGCCTTCACGCGCTGCGCCAGACGGGACACTTTGCGCGATGCCGTGTTGGCATGCACGACGCCCTTGGTGGCGGCACGCATCAGCTCCGGCTGGGCCGCCTTCAGGGCGGCGGCGGCGGCTGCCTGATCGCCGGAAGCGATCGCCTCTTCAACCTGGCGGACGAAGGTGCGGACGCGCGAACGACGAGCCTTGTTCACTGCGGTACGGCGAGCGATCTTGCGGGTCGCCTTTTTCGCCGAAGTTGTATTGGCCATTGATGCCTCTCTTCGAAAACTGACATGAACTCCGCCTTCGCCGTGCCGGGTCACTGCGACCTGTCATCCAAGCAATTCGGGAGCAGTATCGGAAAGCCATGCGAGATGGCGTTTCAAACTGAGGGCGGCGTATAGCGGGAAAGCGCCCTCGCGTCAACGCGCATTTTGCGAAAACCGGGGCCTTCGCGATTCATCCGTGTTTGAATTCCGCTTTACGCTTGGCGACGAAGGCGGCCATCCCCTCCTTCTGGTCTTCGGTGGCGAACAGCGCCTGGAATAGGCGCCGCTCGAAACGCAGGCCCTCGGCAAGGGTGACTTCCAGCGAGCGGCTGACCGCTTCCTTCGCCATCATCACCGCCGGAAGCGAGAAGGAAGCGATCTTCTCGGCAGCGGCAAGCGCCTCTTCCAGCAACTTGTCGGGCGCGACGATCCGCGCAACGAGGCCGGCACGCTCCGCCTCGCTCGCGTCCATCATGCGGCCGGTCAGGATCAGGTCCATCGCCTTCGCCTTGCCGACCGCCCGCGTCAGGCGCTGCGACCCGCCCATGCCGGGGATGACGCCCAAGGTGATTTCCGGCTGGCCGAATTTCGCCGTCTCCGAGGCGATGATGAAATCGCACATCATCGCAAGTTCGCAGCCACCACCGAGTGCAAAGCCGGAAACAGCGGCGATCATCGGCTTGCGGGCGCCGGCAACGTGCTCCCAGCCGCCGAGAAAATCACCAAGATAGCTGTCGACGAAACCGAGCGCCTGCATTTCCTTGATATCGGCACCGGCGGCGAAGGCCTTTTCCGAGCCGGTAATGACGATCGCGCCGACCCCCTTGTCCGCATCGAAAGCCTTCAATGCTGCGTCGAGCTCACGCATCAGGGTCGAATTCAGCGCGTTCAGCGCCTGCGGCCGATTGAGAGTGATCAGGCCGACGCGCCCGCGTGTCTCGACCAGCAACGTCTCGTAACTCATTGTTATCTCCTCCAAATTTCGAACTCGATTCCGGCAAGCGCCAAACGGGCGGGAGCCGCATGGGCGCTCATGCCCTTATTTCTGGCAGCGCGGGCAATGGAAGGTCGAACGCCCTGCCTGAACGATGCGGGTGACCGTACCGTCACAGCCCGGCTTGCGGCAAGCCTCGCCCGCCCGATCGTAGACGGAGAAGGCATGCTGGAAATAGCCGAGGCTGCCATCCGCCTGGATATGGTCCTTGAGCGACGAACCGCCGGCCGCGATCGCGTCGGCAATCACCGCGCGGATCGCCTCGACAAGTGCGAGCAAGGCCTGTTTCGGACGACCGCGCTTGTCGACCAGCGTGCCTGCGGCCCTGTTCGGCGACAGGCCGGATCGCCACAGCGCCTCGCATACATAGATATTGCCGAGACCGGCAATCGTCCTCTGGTCGAGGAGGGCCGTCTTCAGCGGCTGCGACTTCCCGGCGAGGCGGGCAGCCAGATAGGCAGCGTCGAGGGCATTGCCGGTCGGCTCCTCGCCGAGATCGCGGAAGTAGGCGTGCTCTGCGATCGTGTCGCGCCGCGCCAGATCCATGAAACCGAAGCGGCGCGGGTCGTTGTAGATCACCCGCATCTGGCCGGACCCTCCGTCGAGATGGAAGATCACATGGTCGTGCTTCTCGTCCTTGCCGCGCGGATGGTGGAATTCGCCGGGTGCCGCCGGCTGCGCGCCGGCCTCGATGCGGAACGACCCGGACATGCCGAGATGCGCGACGATCACGTCGCCGCCCTCAAGGTCGATCATCAGATACTTGGCCCGCCGCGACAACGCCAGGATGCGGCGGCCCGAAACGGCGGCGGCGAAATTCTCGGGAAAGGGAAAGCGCAGGTCCGGCCGCCGCAATTCGGCGCGCACCAGCAGCGCCCCCTCTATCGCCGGCGCCAATCCGCGTTTGACCGTCTCGACCTCAGGCAATTCCGGCATCGGCCGTCTTCCTTCACTCTTTATTCATTCCGTCCGCGGCATTCATGGTGCTGCCGCGACCTCTGTGCGTGGTGCAGCGCGTGCGCCATTCCCATAGCAATATTCATGGCCTATAGGGATGCGCTATGTCGCAGCCGCGCCCCGTCGCTGAGATAGCGCGCGCCGGACGATTTCGCTATGGTGCCGGCAAAATTCGTTGGAGTGGAGTTTCTTATGACGGATGAGCGCGTATCGGCCGATGGCGGAATGGAGACCTCCTTCGGTTTCCGCGACGTCGGAACGGGCGAAAAGCAGCCGCTCGTCAACGACGTCTTCCACAAGGTCGCCAAACGCTACGACGTCATGAACGACGTCATGTCGGCCGGGCTGCACCGCGTCTGGAAGGATGCGATGATCGCCGCGCTCAATCCGCCGCGCCGGGAGAACTATCGGGTGCTCGACGTCGCCGGCGGCACCGGCGATATCGCCTTCCGCATCGTCGAAGCCTCCGGCCGCAAGGCGCATGCGACCGTGCTCGACATCAACGGCTCGATGCTCGCCGTCGGCGCCGAACGCGCCAGGAAGAAGGGGCTCCTCGGCAATCTCGAATTCGTCGAGGCGAATGCCGAGGACCTGCCGTTTGCGGCAAATTCCTTCGACGCCTACACGATCGCCTTCGGCATTCGCAACGTGCCCCGCATCGAGGTGGCGCTCAAGGAGGCCTATCGCGTGCTGAAACGCGGCGGCCGGCTGCTGGTGCTCGAATTCTCCGAGGTGGAGATGCCGCTGCTCGACCGCTTCTACGATGCCTGGTCGTTCAACGCCATCCCGAAATTCGGCAAGCTCATCACCGGCGACGAGGCGCCCTATCAATATCTGGTCGAATCGATCCGCAAGTTCCCGAACCAGCGCGATTTCGCCGCGATGATCCGCACGGCCGGCTTTGGCCGCGTCTCCTTCACCAACTATACGGGCGGCATCGCGGCCTTGCATTCCGGCTGGAAAATCTGACCGCATGAGCACGCCTGGAGCATATTTCCGTCTCGTGCGGATCGGCTGGGTGCTGGCGCGCGAGGACGCCTTCGCGGCGGTTCCGTCCGAACACCTTCCGCCGCTGGCGCGTTTCGTGCAGAGGCTCGCCGGGCTGCTTGCCCGCCGCCGGGCCCGGTTCGAAGTGCGCAGCGGCCGGCTCGCCCGCGCCGTCGAACGGCTTGGCCCCTCCTATGTCAAGATCGGCCAGTTTCTCGCCACGCGCCCCGATGTTGTCGGCGCGGAACTCGCCGCCGACCTGTCTCTCTTGCAGGACCGGATGGCGACGTTCCCTGAGAGCGAGGCCCGTGCCGCGATAGAAGGCTCGCTCGGCCGCTCCGTCGATGCGCTCTTCGTCGAGTTTTCCGAACCGATGGCCGCCGCGTCGATCGCTCAGGTCCATCCTGCCGTGATCCTGCGCGACGGCGGGCGCGAGAAGGTGGCCGTCAAGGTCATCCGTCCGGGCGTGCGACAGCGCTTCGCCGCCGATATCGAGGCGATGTATCTCGTTTCGCGCATGCAGGAGCGGTTCCTGCCCTATACAAGGCGGTTGAGGCCGGTCGAGGTGACGAAGACGCTCGAACAGACGACCAAGGTCGAAATGGACCTGAGGCTCGAGGCCGCCGCCCTTTCCGAACTCGGCGAGAACACAAAAGAAGACTCCGGCTTTCGCGTCCCCAGGGTCGACTGGGAGCGCACCGGTCGCGACGTCGTGACGATGGAATGGATCGACGGCGTGAAGATGTCGGACATCGAAGGTCTGAGGGCGGCCGGCCACGACCTCAACACGCTCGCCGAAACGCTCATCCAGTCCTTCCTGCGCCATACGCTGCGCGACGGCTTCTTCCACGCCGACATGCACCAGGGAAACCTGTTCGTCGACGATGCGGGCCATATCGTTGCGGTCGACATGGGCATCGTCGGAAGGCTCGGCAAAAAGGAGCGCCGCTTCCTCGCCGAGATCCTGTTCGGCTTCATCACGCGCGACTACCAGCGCGTCGCCGACGTGCATTTCGAGGCGGGCTACGTGCCTTCGCACCACGACGCGGCGAGCTTCGCCCAGGCGATCCGTGCGATTGGCGAGCCGATCCACGGCCAGCCGGCCGAGACGATCTCGATGGCCAAGCTTCTGACGCTGCTCTTCGAGGTGACCGAGCTCTTCGACATGCAGACGCGCCCCGAACTCGTCATGCTGCAGAAGACCATGGTCGTCGTCGAGGGCGTGGCCCGCACGCTCAACCCGCGCTTCAACATGTGGAAGGCGTCGGAGCCTGTCGTCGGCAAGTGGATCCGCGACAATCTCGGCCCGAAACGTATCGTCACCGATCTGCGCGACGGGCTGCACGCCGCGCTGCGGGTTGCCGAAGCCGTTCCGGAAATCGCCGCCCGCACCGAACGCTTCTCCGCGGAAATCATGGCGATGAGCGAAAACGGCCTGCGCTTCGACGCGGAGACTGCGGAGGCGATCGGCAAGGCGGAGGCGCGCCACACGCGCTCGGGGCGCCTGGCGCTCTGGGTGATCGCGGCGACGCTCGTTTTCATCGCCTGGCAGCTTGCCTGAGCGATGGAGTGGAGCAGGCGGCTTCCCATATGAGCCCCTCATCCGGCTGCCGCCACCTTCTCCCCATTTTGATGGGGAGAAGGGACAAGCCGCGCCGCCTCAGTCCCCTCGCCCCGCTTGCGGGGAGAGGTTAGGGTGAGGGGCAAAGTGCTGACGAACACCCTTCCTACATCCCGTATCCTGGAATAGTATCCGCCCATGGACAGTCGCTCTTCGCTCGTGATGGTGGTGACCACGCAGACCGTAGGGTGTGCGGGAGACCTGTTGCGCTAAGCGAGCCGTCTTCATGCCAACCCTGCCGAGGCGAGCAGGGTTCGGCTCTGTTTCCTCGGCGAGAAGAGAGAGGAAACAATGACCGCCAGTTCGAACGCTTTTCATATCCGCGCTGCATCGGTTGCCGACTGGGAGGCGCTCGCCGTCCTGCGCGATCTGCCCGGCGTCCGCTCCGGAACGTTGCGCCTGCCCTTCGCGCCGCCGGAGCAGACACGACGCTGGCTCGAGGGCCTCACGGAAAACGACCTGATCATCGTCGCCGAGCTGGAGGGACGGATCGTCGGACTCGCCGGACTGCATCGTCACAAGGGGCGGCGGCAGCATGCGGCCGACCTCGGCATGTCGGTCCATGACGACTACCGCCGGCGCGGCATCGGCAAGGCGCTGCTTGAGGCCTTGATCGAGACGGCGGACCGCTGGCTCGGCATTTCCCGCCTCGAGCTGACGGTCTTCACCGACAACGAGGCGGCGATCGGCCTCTACCGCAACGCGGGATTCGTCACCGAAGGCATATTGAAATCCTATGCACTGCGCGACGGCGCCTACGCCGACGTCTTCGCGATGGCGCGTCTTCGCGCATGATCGGAGGAACGCTGTCCCGGCCTTCTCCGACGGAGGAGGCCGGAGCTGATTTACGCTGCTCACGGCGCCTTGCGATCAATCGTCGGAACTGTCATCCATTGCCAACCGGGAGACGAGGACACATGAAGCACGAAGCCCAACCAATTCCGGCCGGCGCCGTCATCCGACAGGGTGGAAGGACGTGCTTTCATCGGCTGACGAATACCACGCCCGTGCTCATTCATGTGCGCTCCGGGAACAAGGTCGTCGTCACGCGCGACACCCATTTGTTCCTCACAGCCGGCGAATACGGCCTGCTGCCCGACCATCAGCCGATGACGATGGAGAACATCCCCAGGGCGCCGCTCAACTACGAAGCGCGCGTGCTGCCTGTACCGCGTCCCTTGTTCGAGGAAGCCTACGCCCGTCTGGCTTTGATCACGCCGCCGCGGACGGCACTTCCCATTAAGGCCTTGGAGCTGCCCGCCGAGGCAGCAGGGCTGTTTGATTTCTGCTGCTCCTCGGAAGAGTTCGCGAAACTGCCCAGCCCCGTCGCCGCGGTCCGCCTGATCGAGCTCATCACCTGGTTCGCCCTGAGCGGAGCCGTTTTGGGCACCCCGGGACATCCCCTTTTGCAGAATCGGCTGCGCCAGATGATCGAGGCGGAACCCGCCCACAACTGGACCTTGGGCCACGCCGCCCGCAGCTTCAACATGAGCGAGGCGACGCTGAGGCGGAAGCTGGCGGCGGAAAACACCAGCTTCACCGAGACATTGAGCGACACGCGCATGACGCGGGCGCTGGCACTCCTGCAAACGACGACCCTGCCGATCGCCCACGTCGCCCAGGAGGTGGGTTACGACTCGCCGTCCCAGTTCTCGGCCCGATTCAAGGAGCGGTTCGGCATCAATCCGCGCGAAGTGCGGGGAGATCTCGGAACATTTGAGCGGATCGGGACAGAAGTTGAGCATATCGGAGGAGACGGTGTGCCCGCCTGACGATACGGTTGCTTTGTTGGATCATGTCATTGTTTCGCGGGAACACTGAAATGGCTAAGGCTTTGAAACGACGCAATTCCGGATGGAAAACCGTTACACATTTTTCCTGGAATTGCTCCAGCGACTGCAGGAAAGACCCATGCGCTTCATCACCACACTTCTCACCCTCAGCTTCCTCGGCGCCACGGCCGCGCAGGCCGAAATGAAACTGACCTCCAACGACCTGGCGGCCGGAAAGCCCATGGCCGACGCCCAGGTCTTCAACGGTTTCGGCTGCAGCGGCAAGAACATCTCGCCGCAATTGAAATGGTCGGGCGCGCCATCCGGCACCAAGAGCTTCGCGATCATGGCCTACGATCCCGACGCCCCGACGGGCTCCGGCTGGTGGCACTGGACGGTCTTCAACCTTCCCACCAACGCCACCGAGCTCGCCACGGGCGCAAGCGGAAAGCTTCCCGCAGGCGCGATCGAGGGCCGCACCGATTTCGGTTCGTCCGGTTATGGTGGCGCCTGCCCGCCGGAAGGCCACGGCCCGCACCGTTACCAGTTCACGGTCTACGCGCTGTCTGTCGACAAGCTCCCGCTCGACAAGGACGCCCCTGCCGCCATGGTTGGTTTCTTTGCCCGGGCCAATGCGCTGGACCAGGCGACGATCGAGGTCACATACGAACGCTGACGTCGGCTAGACTGCTCTGCCAGTGGCGGCTTCCCGCCGCTGGCTGTCTGGTCATAGCACAGGGCGCGCGGTTTGCGCGGGATCGAAGGTCTGCTCGCCGCTGCCGGCCCGCTGAAGGAGTGGACGATGCAAGAGGAAGAACGTTTTCTGCGCGAGGCCGTATCACTCGCACGCACCAACCTGGAGAAGGGCGGCCGTCCCTTCGGCGCCGTCGTCGTCAGGAATGGCGAGGTGATCGGCCGGGGCGTCAACGAAATGCTCGATACGGGCGACCCGACGTCACACGCCGAACTCAATGCGGTGCGCGCCGCAGCCAAAACCATTGCCTCATTGCGGCTGGAGGACGCGACCGTCTACGCCAGCGGTCATCCCTGCCCGATGTGCCTCGCCGCCATGCGCATGGCGGGGATCACCGAAATCGCCTACGCCCATTCGAACGAGGACGGCGAGCCTTACGGCCTTTCCACGGCGGCGATCTATGCGGAGCTCGCCAAGCCTCTTGCCGAACAGGCAATGCGCTTCCGCCATGTGCCGTTGGAGGACGACAGGACGCTCTATGCCGATTGGCAGGCGCGACAGCGACCGTGACAGGGGCGAAGTCCGGGACCCTTGCTCCAATTGCGCGCAACCGTTTGCTCGGCTAGGGTCCGGGCAAAGGACAAGGAGCGGCGACAAGCCGAAGCGGAATGACACTGTCGGGCAAGCGTATCCTCCTCATTATCTCCGGCGGCATCGCGGCCTATAAGAGCCTCGACCTCATCCGCCGGCTGCGCGAGCGCGGCGCCGCGGTCCGGCCGGTGATGACGGCAGGCGCGCAGCAATTCGTGACCCCGCTGGCGGTCGGTGCGCTTTCCGCTTCTCATGTCTTCACCGAGCTCTTTTCGCGCGAGGACGAGCAGGATGTCGGCCATATCCGGCTGGCGCGCGAATGCGATCTGGTCGTCGTGGCGCCGGCGACGGCCGATCTGATGGCCAAGATGGCGAACGGCCATGCCGACGACCTCGCCTCGACGGTGCTGCTGGCAACCGACCGCACCGTGCTCGTCGCGCCGGCGATGAACCCGAAGATGTGGACGCATCCGGCGACGCGCCGCAACCGCAAGACGCTCGCCGCCGACGGCATCCGCTTCGTCGGCCCCGCCCAGGGCGAGATGGCCGAAAGCGGCGAGGCCGGTGAAGGCCGGATGGCCGAACCGCTGCAGATCGTCGGGGCGATCGAGGAACTGCTCGCCGGCGCCAAACCGCTTGCCGGCAAAAAAGCGATCGTCACGTCAGGGCCGACGCACGAGCCGATCGACCCGGTCCGCTATATCGCCAACCGCTCCTCCGGCAAGCAGGGCCATGCGATCGCCGCGGCGCTGGCGCGGCTCGGGGCCGACGTCACCCTCGTCTCCGGACCGGTGACGATCCCGGCCCCCTCCAGCGTCCGCATCATTCGTGTCGAGCGCGCCGAGGAGATGCGCGACGCGGTCGTTGCCGCGCTTCCGGCCGATGTCGCTGTCATGGTTGCCGCGGTTGCCGACTGGCGCGTCGCTTCGGCCGCCGGCAACAAGATCAAGAAGCGGCCGGGCGAAGCGCCGCCGCCGCTTCAGCTTGCCGAGAACCCGGACATCCTGAAGACCATCGGGCATCATGCATCGCGGCCCAAGCTCGTCATCGGCTTTGCGGCCGAGACGGAGAACGTCGCCGCGAACGGTCGGGCCAAGCTCGAAAGGAAGGGCGCCGACTATATACTTGCCAACGACGTCTCCCCGGCAACCGGAATCATGGGCGGCGACCGCAACCGCGTCAAACTGATCGGCCGCGACGGCACGGAGGACTGGCCGGAGATGGGCAAGGACGAAGTGGCCGACAAGCTCGCAGCCCTGATCGCCGCGAAGCTCTCGTAATAGCTCCGCTTGAGATGTCAGGCGAGTTGAACACCCTTGTCGGCCGGCCGGGCAACCGGCGCGACGGAAGCAGGTTCGCGTAGAGGCGCGTCGGCGGCGCTGAAAAGACGAACATCGACGCCGTTTTCGCCGACGATGACGGCCGAGCCGTCCGGTATCTCGGCCCAGGCGTTGTCGTCGTCGTTGAGCGGCTCCGAGACCAGGCAATAGCCGCCCTGCGGCCCCATCGGGGCGGCGAAGAGCGTCGGTGCCTTACGGTCGGAGGCGTAGCGGACCGCAAAGAGATCCTGGCCGTTGGAAAACGCCGCGGTGAAGCGGACGAGCACCTTCAGGCCTAGTTGCTCTGCCAGGCGCTCCACGAAGCCGAGCGCCTCGGCAACCGCCCCGAGCGGATCGCGCTCGAGACCGAACTGCAGGGCGAGCAGGAACAGCAGCTCCGAATCCGTCGTGCCGGTGCGCGCCGCATAGAGATCGTCGGCAAGCATGTTTTCCATCGGCCTGCGCAGATGCTCGAAATGGCCGATCTGGCCGTTATGCATGAAGGCCCAGCGGCCGTGCACGAAAGGGTGGCAGTTGTCGCGCCGCGTGCCGCCGCCGGTCGCCGCGCGAACATGGGCGAGGAAGAGACGCGAGCGGATCTGCCGCGCAATGCTCCTCAGGTTGCAGTCGGACCAGGCGGGCAAGATGTCGCGGTAGCGGCCGGGCTCAGGACGGTCGCCGTACCAGGCAATACCGAAGCCGTCGCCGTTGGTCGCCGTCTTCGCGCGGGTTGCGCAATGGGACTGCTCGATCAGCGAATGGGCCGGCGAGGTCACCAGCTCCTCGAGGTAAAGCGGCTCTCCACGATAGGCTGCCCAGCGGCACATGCGTCGATCACTCCGGTTCCGGATCTTCTGATAAGAGGCGATTCGCCGACCATCGTCACGGCGATGTTCCAACGGAACATGGTAAAAATGCGTTAACACTTTTCGCATGGCGTGCTTTTTCACGCCGGCTGCATCGGCACAAGGGAAAAGCAATTTTCGAATAAACATTCCATATTGACAAAATTCGCACAGTTCATTTCATTTCCGCTTGATAAGCGATACTCGGCCCGGGAGGAAACGACATGAGCGGCAAACGCAGACTGGGAGTGGGCCTGATCGGCACCGGCTTCATGGGCAAGGCCCATGCGCTCGGCTTCACGATCGCGGCGCGGGTCTTCGACCTGCCCTTCGAGTTGGATCTGGTAACGGTTGCCGATGTGACCGCCGAGAGTGCCGAGACCGCTCGCGCGCGCCTCGGGTTCCGGAAGGCGACCACCGACTGGCGCGACCTCCTGACCGATCCGGATATCGACATCATCGACATCACCACGCCGAACCTGCTGCACAAGGAAATGGCGCTGGCGGCGATCGCCCATGGCAAGCACGTCTATTGCGAAAAGCCGCTGGCGCCGACCGTTGCCGATTGTGCGGAAATGGTTGCGGCGGCAGAAAAGGCCGGCCTCGTCACCCAGGTCGGCTTCAACTATCTGAAGAACCCGCTGATCTTCCTCGCCAAGGACATCATCGACAGCGGCGAGATCGGCGAGATCCGGTCGTTTCGCGGCGTCCATGCCGAGGACTTCATGGCGGATTCCACAATCCCCTGGGCCTGGCGGCTCGATCCGAGGAGCGGCGGCGGCGCGCTCGCCGACATCGGCAGCCACATCATCGCCTGCATGCGCCACCTCGTTGGGCCGATCCGATCGGTGCTTGCCGAAACCGTCATCCATATACCGGAGCGTCCGGTCTCGCGCGGCGCGGCCGAGACCCGTGCCGTCGAGGTCGACGACATCGCCCGCGCCTTCGTGCGCTTCGAAAACGGTGCGAGCGGCAGCTTCGAGGCGAACTGGATCGCCACGGGCCGCAAGATGCAGCACGACTTCGAAATCTACGGCTCCAAGGGCAGCATCGTCTTCACCCAGGAGCGTCTGAACGAGATCAAGGTCTACCATGCCGGCGACGACATCAGGAGCCGCGGCTTCCGCACCATCTGGGCCGGACCGGAGCACCCGCCCTACGGCGCCTTCTGCGTGGCACCCGGCCACCAGATCGGCTTCAACGATCTGAAGGCCATCGAGGTCCACGAATTCCTCGAGGCGATCGCCAAGGGCGGCAAACCTTCGACGGATTTCCGCGAGGGTTACGAGGTCCAGAAGGTGCTTTCGGCGACGTACCGGTCGGCCAGGAATAACGAGTGGGTTGAGATCGGGTGATAGCATTCCGTCTCGGCGGGCTGGATGTCTGTTGCATTTGCCCCTCACCCTAGCCCTCTCCCCGCACGCGGGGAGAGGGGACTGAGGTGGCGCGGCATCCCCCTTCTCCCCGCTCGCGGGGAGAAGGTCGCGGCAGCGGGATGAGGGGCGCAAGCGCGCTCGCGGCACCCAGGGAAAGACGCAAAAATGGAACGTCCGTTCTATCCCGGCGGCGATCAATCGATTAGAGTGAAGCGAATAGAGCGAGCTAGTCTGGAGACGCTGAACGATGTCAATGCCGGAGACGAGCGCGGACGTGCCGCAGGATTTCGAGGCGCTGAAGGCCGTCATCCTGGAACGCAAGGCGCAGCTGCCGAAGCGTCTCAAACAGGTCGCCGCATATTCGCTCGACAATCCGGACGAGATCGCCTTCGGCACGGCGGCAAGCATTGCCACCTCGGCCGATGTCCAGCCCTCGACCCTGGTCCGTTTCGCCCAGCATTTCGGTTTCGAGGGTTTCTCGAGCCTGCAGCAGATCTTCCGGGCCCGTCTGCGCGAGCGGACACCGGGCTACGAGGACCGGTTGAAGGCGCTGCGCGGCAATGACCACAGCCGGCTCGAAAGCGGCTCGATCTTCAACGGCTTCGTTGCGGCGGCGCACCGGTCGCTCGACAACATCGCGACATCCGTCGATCCGCAAGCCTTCGAGCAAGCCGTCGACATCCTCGCCAAGGCGGATACGATCTACCTGATCGCCAAGCGCCGCTCCTACCCGATTTCCAGCTACATGGCCTATGCCTTCGGCAAGCTGAAGGTGAAATACCAGCATGTCGGCACGGCCGCCGGCATCGACGACGACATGCTGGCGATGGCGACGAAGCACGATGCCGCCTTCGCCGTCAGCTTTTCGCCCTATGCGTCGGAAAGTGCCGCCCAGGCTCGCCTGCTGGCTAACCGTAAGGTGCCGGTCGTGTCGCTGACAGATTCCGCCTTTTCGCCGCTCGCCGAGTCGTCGAAGGTGTGGTTCGAACTCGTCGAGGCCGATCACGCCGGATTCCGCTCGCTGTCGGCCAGCATGGCCTTCGCCATGGCGCTGACCGTGGCGATCGCCGAAAAGCGACGGCGTGCCGAGGACGTGGCAATATAGAACGGAAATTCCATATTGACGGAATGACGGAATTTATGTTTCATACGCTCATCGCCCATGACACGATCATAACTGTCGGCGCCGTCGCGGCGGCCGCGGGGAGGAAGCAGTGAGCCAGAGTTTATCGGCACAAGTTGCAGCGGGCGCCAAGCCCCTTGACATCATCACGATCGGCAGAGCCTCGGTCGACCTTTACGGTCAGCAGATCGGCACCCGGCTTGAAGACGTGGCGAGCTTTGCCAAGTCCGTCGGCGGCTGCCCCTGCAACATTTCGGTCGGCACGGCGCGGCTGGGCCTGAAATCGGCGCTGTTGACGCGCGTCGGCAACGAGCAGATGGGCCGCTTCATCCGCGAACAGCTTCAACGCGAAGGCGTGGAGACGCGCGGCATCGTCACCGACCCGGAGCGCCTGACCGCGCTCGCAATCCTGTCGGTCGAAAACGAGAAATCCTTCCCGCTGCTCTTCTACCGCGACAATTGCGCCGACAATGCGCTTAGCGAGGACGATATTGCGGAAGACTTCATTCGCTCCGCCCGCGCGGTCCTCGTCACCGGCACGCATTTCTCCAAGCCCAATACGGATGCCGCCCAGCGCAAGGCGATCCGGATCGCCAAGGAGTGCGGCGCGAAGATCGTCTTCGACATCGATTATCGCCCGAACCTCTGGGGCCTTGCCGGCCATGATGCGGGCGAAAGCCGCTATATCGCTTCCGACCGCGTCTCGGCGCATCTGAAGACCGTGCTCGGCGACTGCGACCTGATCGTCGGCACCGAGGAAGAGGTGCTGATCGCCTCGGGCGAGAGCGACCTGCTCCAGGCGCTCAAGATCATCCGTTCCCTGTCCCGTGCGACGATCGTGCTGAAGCGCGGGCCGATGGGCTGCATCGTTTATGACGGACCGATCTCCGACGATCTCGAAGACGGCATCGTCGGCAAGGGCTTCCCGATCGAGGTCTACAACGTGCTCGGCGCCGGCGACGCCTTCATGTCCGGCTTTCTGCGCGGCTGGCTGAAGGGCGAGCCGCATGCGACGTCCGCCACCTGGGCGAATGCCTGCGGCGCCTTCGCCGTGTCGCGGCTGCTCTGTGCGCCGGAGATCCCGACCTGGATCGAACTGCAGTTCTTCCTCGAAAACGGCAGCAAGGAGAAGGCGCTGCGCAAGGACGAGGCGATCAACCACGTACACTGGGCGACGACGCGCCGCCGCGACATCCCGCTTCTGATGGCGCTCGCCATCGATCATCGCAGCCAGCTGGAAGATATCGCCGAGGGCAGGCCGGAACTCCTGGCCCGCATCCCGGCCTTCAAGGCCCTGGCCGTCAAGTCGGCGGCCGAAGTCGCCGCCGGCCGGCCCGGCTTCGGCATGCTGATCGACGACAAATATGGCCGCGACGCGCTCTATGCCGCCGGTGCGCACCGCGATTTCTGGATCGGCAAGCCGATCGAGCTGCCAGGCTCGCGGCCGCTGCAGTTCGAATTCAGCCAGGATCTCGGCAGCCGTCTCATCGACTGGCCGGTCGACCACTGCATCAAGGTGCTCTCCTTTTACCACCCGGACGATCCGGCCGAGCTCAAGGCCGCGCAGGTCGCCAAGCTGCGTTCGGCCTTCGAGGCGGCCCGCAAGGTCGGCCGCGAAATCCTCATCGAGATCATTGCCGGCAAGCACGGCAAGCTCGATGACGACACCATTCCGCGCGCCCTCAACGAGCTTTATGATGCCGGCCTGAAGCCCGACTGGTGGAAGCTCGAGCCGCAGGCGAGCCGCGGCGCCTGGGCTGCCATCGACGCCGTGATCGAGAAGCGCGATCCGCTCTGCCGGGGCGTCGTCCTGCTCGGCCTCGAAGCCCCCTACGAGGTCCTCAAGGACGGCTTCGCGGCGGCAAGAACCTCGAAGACGGTGAAGGGTTTTGCGGTCGGCCGGACCATCTTTGCCGACGCCGCCAAGGCCTGGCTCACCGGCTCGATGACCGACGAGCAGGCCATCGCCGACATGGCGGCAAGATTCAAAGCGCTGGTGGATCTGTGGCTGCAGTTGGGTGAAACCAAGGCTGCCTAAGCGGGACGAGGACAAGTGGGAAGCGCCCGCAACCTGCCCTAAGTAACCGACTCGCTAGCCGGCCCGCGGCATCAAACGACAAATAGGCGGAGCGGACTTCGCCATCTGGAGGAAATGCAAAATGAGCCAGAAAACCGTGCGCCTCACCATGGCACAGGCCGTGGCGCGGTTCATGACCCGGCAGATGACCATCATCGACGGCAAGCGCGTGCCGATCTTCGGCGGTGTCTTCGCGATCTTCGGCCACGGCAACGTCGCCGGCGTCGGCGAGGCGCTCTATGCCATCCGCGAAACCCTGCCGACCTACCGTGCCCAGAATGAGCAGGGCATGGCGAATGCGGCGATCGCCTTCGCCAAGGCAAGCTTCCGCCGCCGCTTCATGGCCTGCACGAGTTCGATCGGCCCGGGCGCGCTCAACATGGTGACCTCGGCGGCGCTCGCCCACGTCAACCGCCTGCCGGTGCTGTTCCTGCCCGGCGACGTCTTCGCCAATCGCCGGCCCGACCCGGTGCTGCAGCAGGTGGAAAGCTTCGGCGACGCCACGGTCTCGGCCAATGACTGCTTCCGTCCCGTATCGCGCTATTTCGACCGCATCACCCGGCCCGAACAGATCATTCCGGCGCTTCGCCGCGCCATGCAGGTGCTGACCGATCCGGCCGATTGCGGCCCGGTGACGCTGTCGCTCTGCCAGGACGTCCAGGCGGAGGCCTACGACTATCCGGAATCCTTCTTCGACGAGAAGGTCTGGGTGCCACGCCGCATCGAGCCCGATCTCGACGAACTGGCATCGGCCATCGATCTGCTCAAGTCCGCGAAGAAGCCGATCATCATCGCCGGCGGTGGCGTGCTCTATTCGGAAGCGACCGCGGATCTTGCCAACTTTGCCGAAAAGCACGGCATTCCGGTCGTCGAGACGCAGGCCGGCAAGTCGGCGCTGCCGCATTCGCATCCGCTCAACATGGGCTCCGTCGGCGTCACCGGTACCTCCGCCTCGAACAAGCTCGCCGAGGAGACCGATCTCGTGCTCGCCGTCGGCTCTCGGCTGCAGGATTTCACCACCGGTTCCTGGGCGCTGTTCAAGAATGAAGACCTGAAGATCATCGGCCTCAACGTCCAGCCCTTCGACGCCGGCAAGCACAATGGCCTTCCGCTGATTTCCGACGCACGCGCCGGCCTCAACCGCATGTCCGGCTGCCTCGGTGGCTACAGGGCGGACCCGAGCTGGACCGAGAAGGCGAAAGCCGGCAAGGCAGAGTGGCTGGCGGCGGCCGACAAGGCAACGGCGACAACCAATGCGGCTCTGCCCTCCGACGCCCAGGTGATCGGCGCCGTCCAGCGCGCCCGCGGCGGCAGCAAGACGACGCTCGTCTGCGCGGCCGGCGGCTTGCCCGGCGAGCTGCACAAGCTCTGGCAGGCGGAAGAGCCCGGCGGTTACCACATGGAATACGGCTTCTCAACCATGGGTTACGAGGTCGCCGGCGGCCTCGGGGTGAAGCTCGCGAGACCCGAGCGCGACGTGATCGTCATGGTCGGCGACGGCAGCTACATGATGCTGAACTCCGAGATCGCCTCGTCGATCATGCTCGGCGCCAAGTTCACCATCGTTCTCTTGGACAATGCCGGTTATGGCTGCATCAACCGGCTGCAGATGGAGACCGGCGGCGCCAACTTCAACAACCTCTTGGAGGACACGCACCACGTCGAGCTGCCGCAGATCGACTTCGCCGCGCACGCTGCCGCCATGGGCGCGGTCACCCGCAAGGTGGCCTCGATCCCGGAACTCGAATCGGCGCTCGCGGAAACGGCCAACGAAGCGCGCACCACAGTGATCGTCATCGATACCCATCCGCTGATCACGACGGAGGCCGGCGGCCATTGGTGGGATGTCGTCGTTCCGGAGGTTTCGGACCGGGCGGAGGTGAAGACCGCCCGCGAAGGCTACGAGAAGGCGCTCCAGTCGCAGCGCTTCGGCTGATACTGCAATCAATTGCCCCTCTCCTCGGGTTTAACCCGAGGACTAGCCCTCTCCCCGCAGGCGAGGCGAGGGGACGAAGTCGGCGCCGCGAGTCCCTTCTCCCCGCCTGCGGGGAGAAGGTGGCGGCAGCCGGATGAGGGGCTTTTGCCTGCCCCTTGCGCAGCAAACAAAAGACAACGAAAACGACCCGTCCGCTCCCCCAGCGGACAACGCAACAGAAAGCAAGAGACATGATCCGCTACGGAACCAACCCGATCGCCTGGAGCAATGACGACGATCATTCGATCGGCGCCCATCTGACACTCGAGGATTGCCTGTCCGATTGCCAGAAGATTGGCTTCGACGGCATCGAGAAGGGCCACAAGATGCCGTCCGACCCGGAGGCGCTAAAGCAGAAGCTTGCCTCCTACGACCTCGTCTTCGTTTCCGGCTGGCACTCCACCAACCTGCTGACCCATGACGTCGAGGCCGAGAAGAAGGCGATCCAGCCGCATCTCGATCTTTTGAAGCACAATGGCTGCAAGGTGGCGATCGTCTGCGAGACCTCGAACGCCATTCACGGCGACGATTCGACATCGCTGGTCAAGGATAAGCCGGTGCTGCCGGCCGACCAGTGGAAGAAGTTCGGCGCCGATCTCGAGGCGATCGCTCAGTATTGCGCCGACCAGGGCATCGACCTCGTTTATCACCACCACATGGGCACGATCGTCCAGACCGGCGAGGAGATCGACCTTTTGATGCAGAACACCGGCCCGGCGACGAAGCTGCTGCTCGACACCGGCCATGCCTGGTTCGGCGGCTCCGATCCGGCAGAAGTGGCGAAGAAATACATGCACCGCGTCCGGCACATCCACTGCAAGAACGTCCGCCCGGCGGTCCGGAAAGTGGTGGAAGGCGAGGGTCTCTCCTTCCTCGAGGGCGTGCGCCGCGGCGTTTTCACTGTCCCCGGCGACTCCGAAGGCGGCGTCGATTTCCTGCCGGTGCTGAAAATCGCCGCCGAACACGGCTATGATGGCTGGCTGGTGATCGAGGCCGAACAGGATTCGGCGGTGCGCAACCCGTTCGAATATCAATCGCTCGGGCTGAAGTCGTTGAAGGCGTTTGCGAAGGAAGCGGGGCTGGACAAGTAGAGCCCTCATCCGGCTGTCGGCGGTGGCCCCTCATCCGGCTGCCGCCACCTTCTCCCCGCCCACAGGGAGAAGGGATATGCCGCAGGGCCTCCGTGCCCCCCTCCCTTGAGAGGCGGGAAGAGACAAAAGGCAATCCCCAGAATCCCCTCTCCCCGCGCGCGGGGAGAGGGCTAGTCCTCGGGTTTAACCCGAGGAGAGGGGCAGCAGACCCCACGTACAAAGATCAGGAGACCGTATATGTCCAAACTGCTCGTCAAACCGAAAGCACGATCCGGCCTGGTGCAGGACATCACGCCCGAGAGCGCCGGCTGGACCTACGTCGGTTTCGCGCTCAACCGCCTGAAGCCGCGAGAAACCACGAGCGGCGAAGCGGGAGACAAGGAACTTTGCCTGGTGCTCGTCAGCGGCAAGGCGAGGGTTTCCGTCGACGGCGAGGACTTCGGCGAACTCGGCGAGCGCATGACGCCCTTCGAGGGCCAGCCCTATGCGGTCTATGTGCCGAAGGGCAGCACGTGGCGGGCCGAGGCGACGACTGATCTCGACCTCGCGATCTGCTCGGCGCCGGGCGGCGACGGCTTCAGGGCGAAAGTCATCCGCCCCGGCACCCATCCGCAGATGATCCGCGGCAAGGGTACCAACACCCGCTACGTCACCAATATCATGCCGGAAAACGACGGCTCGGCGCAGTCGCTGCTTGTCGTCGAGGTGATCACCCCGGGCGGCCACACCTCCTCCTACCCGCCGCACAAGCACGACCAGGACGACCTGCCGGTCGAAAGCTATCTGGAGGAAACCTATTATCATCGGCTGAACCCGCCGC
The DNA here is from genome assembly GCF_000018545.1 of Sinorhizobium fredii NGR234. NCBI lineage: Bacteria > Pseudomonadati > Pseudomonadota > Alphaproteobacteria > Hyphomicrobiales > Rhizobiaceae > Ensifer > Ensifer fredii. The sequence continues at coordinate 3,906,388 of NC_012587.1, read as the reverse complement.
AGGGCTTCGCAATGCAGCGCGTCTACACCGACGACCGTTCGCTCGACGAGACGATGGCGGTCGAAGACGGCGACGTGACGCTGGTGCCAAAGGGCTACCATCCGGTTGCCGCGATCCACGGCTACGACTCCTATTACCTCAACGTCATGGCCGGGCCGAGGCGGATCTGGAAGTTCCACAACGCCAAGGAGCACGAGTGGCTGTTTACCGGCATCTGAGCCGATACAGCCCGGCTCTGGACGAAAGCGTCGGGCGCTCTATCGTATGTTGCCGAGGCAAAGCGACGAGGAGCATCCCATGCACATCGACGGCCAGTGCCACTGCGGCTTCGTGACCTATGAGGCGGAGATCGACCCGGGGGACGTGTCGATCTGCCACTGCACCGACTGCCAGCGGCTGACGGGCTCCGCCTATCGCGTGACGGCGGGCACGCCGCGCGCGTCCTTCCGGCTGACCGGCGGCGAACCGAAGCTTTACGTCAAGACCGCCGAAAACGGCCGCAAGCGGCTGCAATTCTTCTGCCCGCACTGCGGCTCGCCGATCTACACGACCGGGACGGACGAGGACGCGGAAGAGATCGGCATCCGCGTCGGTACGATCAACCAGCGGCAGGAACTTAAGCCCCAGTCGCAGATCTGGTGCTCCTCCGCCCTGCCCTGGGTGGACGACATCGGCGCGTTGCCGGGGCGGGAGCGGGAGTGAGCGTGGATGGGTGGGTGTTGACACCCCCCTCTGCCCTGCCGGGCATCTCCCCCACAAGGAGGGAGATTGGCCGGAAGCAAAGCCCCGCCCTACAGTGAGCTTACAAACGCCGAACGCGTCAATTTCAATAGCATCCTCTCAGAGCGGCCGGGCGGATCGGGACATCGCCACTTGCCAATCTCCCCCCTTGTGGGGGAGATGCCCGGCAGGGCAGAGGGGGGTGTTGCTCAGGGCACCTCACAAATGCGGCTCCACAAAGATGCGGTCAGCCGACCGGATACGGCCCTTCGGCAAAGACCGTGTCGTGGTAGCCCTTCGAGCCGATTTCGCGCGCCAGCGGGCTTCGGAAATCCTCGCCGCGCCGCAGACATCTCAGCACATGGGCAAAGTCGTATTTCGGCCTCCAGCCGAGCGACGCCATCGCGCTGGCGCTCACATAGACGCGGTCGATCGACGGAAAGAGCTTCCAGCCCCGCGCCGCATAAAGCGTCTCGCACTCGGGAAAATGACGCAGCACGACACGCGCGGCATCCGTCCTGAGACAGGCAAGATCGTCGGGCGTGAGCGGCGTCGGTGCCGAGACGATATAGCGCCCGAAGCCGATCTCCTTCGCCTTCTCCAGCGCCGCGAGATGGGCGCTCACCACGTCTTCGATGTCCGCCCGCCGGTAGAGCAGCTCGTTCGCCTGGGCGTTCTCCGTTTCATAGCGGCCGCGGACCTCCGGATCGTCGTCGGCCTCCGGAAAGAAGCGCGAGGTGCGCAGGACGACGACGGGCAGTCGATGCCGCCGGGCGAAGAGCTCGCACAGCCCTTCCGCCGCAACCTTGCTGACGCCATAAATGTTGCGCGGGATCGGCGTGACGTCCTCGGTGATCCAGGCGGCCGGCGCGCCGGGCGCCGGGGTCAAGGCCGATCCGAAGGCGCTCGTGGTGCTGGTGAAGACGAAGGCGTCGACGCTTGCATCGGCCGCCGCTTCGAGCAGGTGGAGCGTGCCGGCGATGTTCGTCTCGACGAACTCGCAGTAGCCATGGGTGGCGACATGCGGCTTGTGCAGCGTCGCCGCATGGATGACGGCGCGCACGCCCCTGACGGCATGACGGACGAAAGCGGGATCGGCGACCGAGCCGACATGATCGGTGAAATCCGAAGCCTTGATATCGATGCCGCGCGCAGGGCGCCCTGCCCGGCGCAACACCCGCATCAGCGCCTCGCCGAGATGCCCGGCGCTTCCGGTCACCAGTATGGTCATGCGTCACTCCTCGTTTTCCTCGAGGCTAACCGCCCCTGGTCGGGAAGAACAACGCATAAATTATGCGTCGCGATCACGTCAGCGTCGTCACCAGGCGACCCATCGCGCCGTCGGCAAGAGGAATGCGTTCCCAAAGCACCCGACCCGCGACGATCGGCACGTCGTAGCGGCCGTTCGGTCCGGTCTCGACGACAAGCGACGTCGTCTCACCTTCGTGCCAGCCAAGGTCTTGAAGCGTGGCCTCCGCGTGCTGGATATCGTCAGATGCATAACGGAACATCGGCGTGCCGAGCATGTCGCGTCGCCATTCGGCCCGTCGGGCCGGTGAGGCAGCCAGCAGCCGGTGCGAGTGATCGCAAATGAGGTGGACGCGAGCCGTCGAGGTTTCGACCAGCCGCTTGATGGCCGCATCGGCGGTCGAGTCCTCACGTGCGAAGAGGTGTTCGAGAGCCGCCTGCTGATCCTCGGCCGGGATCAGGACGCCGGTCTCCCAGCGCGATACGGTCGCCTGCGTGACGCCGAGAAGCTCCGCCACATGGCTCTGCTTGATGCCACGCAGGAGCCGCAAGCGCTTCAGTGCCCGCCCCGTGTAAAGCATTGCCACCTCCACGGAAAGGCTATATCAGCATCGGGGCTCAACGACGAACGAAGACGGCGACCGAAGCGTGACGAAAGGGCAATTCAAGGTGATGCCGCGCCGCATTGCCGGCGTGGAGGTGGTGGAAGCCGCGACACGCCATGCCTTCGCGCGCCACACGCACGAGCAGTTCGGCATCGGGCTCATTCACCAGGGCGCGCAGACCTCGCACAGCGGGCGCGGCACCGTCGAAGCGGAAGCCGGCGACGTGATCACCGTCAATCCCGGCGAGGTGCATGACGGAGCGCCGATCGGCGATGCCGGCCGCTCCTGGCGGATGCTCTATCTCGAGCCGTCGCTGGTCGAGGCCGCCGTAACTGACATCAGCGATGGGCGATGGAAGGCCTGCGAGTTCGCCGACCCTGTCATCCGCAACATCGCCCTTGCCGCCCGGTTTCGCGCCATCTTCGCGGTCGCGGCAAGCGCAGGCGGCACCGAGGCAGGGTTGCGCTGGGACGAGCTCGCAGTGACGCTGCTTGCCGAGGCCTTGCGTCTCGTGCCCCGGTCCCCCGCCCGTCCGCCCAGGTCAATCGCGGCGGCTGTCGGCCTGATCGACGACGACCCGCTGAAACCCCTCACCCTTGCGGATCTCGCCCAGGCGAGCGGATTGAGCCGGTTCCAGGTCGTGCGCGGCTTTGCGAGAGCAACCGGGCTGACGCCGCACGCCTATCTCATGCAGCGCCGCATCGACATCGTCCGCCGGCTGATCGGCGAGGGCATGCCGCTTGCCGAGGCGGCGATTGCCGGCGGCTTCGCCGACCAGAGCCATATGACGCGCGTTTTCGTGCGCAAATACGGTTTCTCGCCCGGTGCCTATGCGCGGGCTTTGACCTGAATTCCGCCCTGCAATTCCGTTCAAGACCTCCGCTCACCGATCCGGTTTTCTGCCGGCCACGATCAAGGGAGTGGCGACGGCATGTCGGAAAAATCTCGGGGATATCTCTATCTGTCGGTAGCGATGGTGCTGGTGGGCAGCACGGTCGTCGCGAGCAAAGTCATCGCCGCCGGCCTGCCGCCCTTCACGGCGACGGCGCTGCGTTTCGCCATTGCCCTTCCGCTCTTCCTGTTGCTCATTCGGTTGACCGCCACGCCGTGGCCGCGGCTCGCGAGACGCGACTGGGCCATCGTGCTGCTGCAGGCAGGCGTCGGCAGCGTCGGCTATACGACCCTGCTCATCTCCGGCTTGAAGCTGACACCGGCGGCGGACGCCGGCGTCATCATCGGCACGCTTCCCATCGTCTCGGCGATGATCGCCATCGTCGTGCTCGGCGAACGGCCGAAGCGCTCCGTCCTTCTGGCGGTAGCCCTTGCCGCTGCCGGTGTCCTGGCGATCGTTTTCCGGCCCGATGCCGGCAACCGGTATTCACTCGCGGGCAGCGCTCTGATCCTCGGCGCGGTCGTCTGCGAGGGCCTGTTCATCCTCCTCAACAAGCGCCTGAGGGCCGAAATCCCGCCGCTTGCGCTGTCTTGCCTGATGGCGGGTCTCGGCGGCACCATCGCCGCGCCGATTGCGCTTGCGGAGCTTCCCTGGACGGAGACGATGACCGTGCGGGCCGTCGCGGCGGTGGTCTATTATGCACTCGTCCCGACCGTCGGTGGCTTCGTGCTCTGGTATGCGGGCCTGGCAAAAGTCAGCGGCGCGGAGGCTTCTGTATTCACGGCGCTGGCGCCGGTTTCCGCCGTGCTTCTCGCCGTCGCGGTGCTGGGTGAGCCCCTGAGGCTCAACCAGTTGCTCGGCATCGGCTGCGTTCTTGCCGCCGTCACCTGTCTTGGCGTCGCGTCGAGGGGCCGGAACGCCCTCAGGCGGCAAGCCAAAGCACTCTGAGAAGGAAGGTTCCCATGCATTTTTGTCACTCCAGCGACATCTGGAGCGAGTTTCCCGAGCTTTCGGCCGGCGTCCTTCATGTGAACGGCATTCATAGGGAGGTATCCGTCGCAAACCATGTCGCTGAGTTCGAGGCCATGGCGCAGGCGCGACTTGCTGATAGTGCGGAGGGCGAACTTCTCGAAATCCAGGCCTGGCGCCGCGCCTTTTCGCGCATGGGGCTGAAGCCGACGCAATATCGCTCGGCCTCGGAGGCGCTGCTCAGGCGATTCAGGAAGGAGGGAACGCTGCCAAGAATCCATCCGCTGATCGATCTCTGCAATGCGGCTTCGCTCGCCTTTGCCGTTCCGATCGCCGTCTTCGATCTTGCCCGAGTGGCCGGTCACCTGGAGGTGCGGCGAGCCGCCGGCGACGAGATCTACATGACGTTTGCCGGCGAGATCGAGCACCCCGAGCCGCAGGAAGTCATCTTCGCCGACGCGGAACAGCGTGCCCACGCGCGGCGCTGGACCAATCGTCAGAGCGGCCATTCGGCGGTCCGCGACGAGACCGGCAGCGTGCTGATCGTCGCGGAGGCGCTGCACGCCAGTGCGGCGGCTGACGTGGAACGGCTCACCGATGCGCTCGACGCGGCCATCCGCGCCACATGGTCCATCGAGCCCCGAAGCGCGATATTGAGTCGGAGCGTACCGCAATTCGACTGCTGAGATTCGGAGGGGATCGCCTCACTGCTGCCAAAAAGCTTTGAAGGGCTAAGAGGCGTCACCTGCCCGAAACGGCGAAGCGGACTGCAACAATGCTCGATCGAGGCGTTCCATCCCTTGTTGCGCGCGCCAAACAGGCGCTTTTCGACCGTGGCGGCCTAGAGGAGATTTTCCGCCACGCCCGCAACCTGGTCGTCGCGACGCTGGTCACTGCGGCGGGAATACACGCCGTCGAACATCCCGACCTCATCGAAGCCAAGGGACTGCTGAATATCTCGCTCGCCGGCTATATCGTCTTCGCGATCGGGATCGCACTGTTCCTGATGAACTTCGTCGACGGCCTCTACAGGCTATCGAAGGTGCGGCGGCACGTGGCACTGCAGCTTCTCGTCGCTGCAGTGTACATCGTCGTCACGATCCGCGTCGCCCAGTTGATCCTGGCGCTGCGCATGTCGTTCTCGTAGCGCCAGCTCAAGGGCAATCACGCCGCCTTGGCGACGTGATACTCCTTGATCGCCACCATCTTGATCGCCGGATAGCGTTCCGCCTCGTAGCGCAGCGAAAAGCTGTCCTGCGCCAGGAAGACCGGGTCGCCGTCCAGATCGCGGGCGATGTCGCCCCGGCGCGCCGTGACGAACTTGTCGAGTTCGGCCGGATTGTCGGCGGAAACCCAGCGGCAGACGGAGAAGCGCGACATCTCGAAGGAGACGGGCAGGCCGTACTCCGCCTGCAGGCGCTCCTTCAGGACGTCGAGCTGCAGCGCGCCGACGACGCCGACGATGGCCGGTGCGCCATCCTCCGGCGAGAAGAGCTGCACGACGCCCTCTTCCGCCATCTGCTGCAGCGCCTCCTTCAGCTTCTTGGCCTTCATCGCGTCCTCGAGCCGGACACGGCGGAGGATTTCCGGCGCGAAGTTCGGCACGCCCTGGAAGACGAGCGGTTCGCCCTCCGTCAGCGTATCGCCGATCCTGAGCGTCCCGTGGTTCGGAATACCGACCACGTCGCCGGCAAAGGCGGTATCGGCAAGCTGGCGCTGCGAGGCGAAGAAGAACTGCGGCGCGGTCAAACCCATCTGCTTTCCGGTGCGCGACAGCCGCGCCTTCATGCCACGCTCGAGCTTGCCCGAGCAGACGCGCACGAAGGCGATGCGGTCGCGGTGGTTCGGGTCCATGTTGGCCTGGATCTTGAAGACGAAGGCGGTCATCCGGTCGTCGGTCGCCTCGACGGTGCGGATGTCGGCGACCTGGGCGCGCGGCGGCGGCGCGAAGTCGCCAAGCGCATGGATCAGGTCGCGGACGCCGAAGTTGCGGAGCGCCGAGCCGAAGAAGACCGGCGTCAGATGGCCTTCGAGGAAAGCCTTGCGGTCGAACGGCTTGCAGGCCTCGATCGCCAGCATCGTCTCCTCGACGAAGGCATCGCGCTCGTTCTCCGGCAGGCGATGCGAGGCCATTTCCGGATCGTTGACCTTGGTCAGCCTCTCCTGCGTGTCGGCGCCACGCACTTCGTTGGTGGCGAGATGATAGGTGCCGCAGAAGGTTTTCGAGCGGCCGATCGGCCAGGTGACAGGCGCGCAGTCGAGCGCCAGCTTCTGCTCGACCTCGTCGAGGATCTCGAAAGGATCGCGGCTCTCGCGGTCCATCTTGTTGACGAAGGTGATGATCGGAATGTCGCGCAGGCGGCAGACCTCGAAGAGTTTCAGCGTCCGCGGCTCAATACCCTTGGCGGCGTCGATGACCATGACGGCCGCGTCCACCGCCGTCAGCGTGCGATATGTGTCGTCGGCGAAGTCCTCGTGACCGGGCGTGTCGAGCAGGTTGAAGACGGTGTCGTTGTATTCGAAGGTCATCACCGAGGTGACGACAGAGATGCCGCGCTCGCGCTCGATCTTCATCCAGTCCGACCGGGTCTGGATGCGATCCTTCTTGGCCTTCACTTCGCCGGCGAGCTGGATGGCGCCGCCGAAGAGCAACAGCTTTTCGGTGAGCGTCGTCTTACCGGCGTCCGGGTGCGAAATGATCGCAAATGTGCGGCGGCGGGAGACCGCCTCGGCAATGCTTTCGGCCATGATCTGAGTATCCTGTGAGTTGCGGCGTCCTTTACAGGCTTGGGCGGCATTATGCAATTGACTGCCGGGAGACTGAGCCTGCTTATGGCGGCATGACCCCGTACAATTCCGAAGACCACCCCGCCCTCACCCTGATCCGCCTGCCGCACGGAGAGGATCTCGACCTGCCGGCCTACGAGACGGCGGGGGCCGCGGGCATGGACTTGCGCGCCGCCGTTCCTTCCGGCCAGCCAATGACGATCGCGCCGGGCGCCCGGGCGCTGGTGCCGACCGGCTTCATTTTCGAAATCCCGGCCGGCTATGAGGGCCAGGTGCGGCCGCGTTCCGGGCTTGCCCTCAAGCACGGCATCACCTGCCTCAACACGCCGGGCACCGTCGACAGCGACTATCGCGGCGAGGTCAAGGTGCTGCTCGTCAATCTCGGCGAAGCGGATTTTATCGTCGAGCGCGGCATGCGCATCGCCCAGATGGTGATCGCGCCGGTCACCCAGATGGCGGTCCGCGAGGCGGACGGCGCGACGACGACGGCGCGTGGGACCGGCGGATTCGGCTCGACCGGCGCTAAATAAGCGGCGGCAGCCGCCGTTTGACCGGCGTCGACTTGACGATCGACGTGTTGGTCTGCGCCTTCTCGGCGATCCGGTCGAGGATCGTGTCAAGCTCGCTCATGTCACGGACGAGGAGCTTGGCGACGAAGCAATCGTCACCGGTGATCTTGTCGCATTCGACGATCTCCGGGGTCTGCTGGATCAGCCTTTCGACGATGTGCAGCATGCCCGGCATCGGCCGGACGCGGACCACCGCCTGCAGCGGATAACCGAGCCGCGCCGGATTGACCGAGACGGTGAACCCGTTGATGACGCCGCGCTCCTCGAGCTTGCGCAGCCTTTCGGCCGCGCTCGGCGAGGAAAGCCCCGCTTCCTGCGCGAGTTCCTTCAAGGAGACGCGGGCATTGGCCGCGAGAATTTCAAGAATGCGGCGGTCAAGCTCATCCAGCATCGGCAACCTCATAAGCCAATCTTCGCAATCCACCTTCGACAATTAGGCATTATTCCATCTCTTCCTCTGATAATCCATATATTCCTTGCAGCAGGCTCACTACTATTTTCATGAACTCAGGAATGGAGCGAGCGCGATGGATAGGGATTTGCGGCGCGGAAGCGCGGAGATGACGGCGGCAATGCTGATTTCGGGGACGATCGGCTGGTTCGTGCTGATGTCAGGCCAGCCGGTGACCGGCGTCGTCTTCTGGCGCTGCGTTTTCGGGGCCGTGACGCTTGCCATCCTGGCCGTGGCACTCGGCCTCATCGACCTCAGGCAATTGCGGCCAAGGATCGTCGGCCTCGCGGTGCTCGGCGGTGTCGCGATCGTCGTCAACTGGCTGCTGCTCTTCCAGGCCTATTCGCACGCATCGATCTCGATCGCGACGATGGTCTACAATACCCAGCCCTTCATGCTGCTCGGGCTCGGCGCGCTTTTCCTCGGCGACAAGATCACCCCCACCAAGCTCTTCTGGCTGTCGGTCTCCTTCATCGGCATGATGGCGATCGTCTCGGCCAAGCCGGCCGGCGGCGCGGGAACCGGCCACTATCTCGCAGGCATCGCCCTCTCGCTCGCCGCCGCCTTCTTCTACGCGATTGCGGCGATCGTCACCAAGCTGCTCAAGGGAACGCCGCCGCTGCTGATCGCGCTGATCCAGGTCATCACCGGCGCGGCGATGCTGGCGCCCTTCGCAATCACGGCACCGCTGCCGCAGACCGCCTTCCAGTGGACGCTGTTGATCACCATCGGCGTCGTCCATACCGGCATCATGTATATCCTGCTCTATGGAGCGATCCAGCGGCTGCCGACCCATGTGACGGGCGCGCTTTCCTTCATCTACCCGATCGCCGCGATCCTGGTCGATCGGATCGCCTTCGGGCATGCGCTGCAACCGGCGCAGATTTTAGGATCGGTGGCGATCCTCATCGCCGCGGCCGGCACCAATCTCGGCTGGACGCTTCGTTCGGTCCCGCTTATCAACCGGCAGACCGAACGGAGTGCCTGATGATCACCTGCTACCTGAAATACGTCATCGACCCCTACAAGCTCAAGGAATTCGAGCATTACGCCAAGCTCTGGATTCCGCTCGTCAATCGGCTCGGCGGCACACATCACGGCTATTTCATGCCGCATGAGGGGGCCAACAACATCGCGCTGGCGCTCTTCAGCTTTCCGTCGCTTGCCGCTTACGAGAGCTATCGCGAAAAGATGGCGGCTGATCCCGAATGCCAGGCAGCCTTCGCCTATGCCGAAGAAACGCGCTGCATATTGAGCTACGAACGCAGCTTCATGCGCCCACTGTTTGAATGAGCCTAACGCGACCCTTGCGCGTCTGATGAGACGCGCGGCGCCGTCGTGCTGCGCTCGATGCACTCCGCTACGAGCGCTTGCAGACGCCACAAATTGCGATCCCGGATGCCCCTGGCCTCGAGATGCGTCACGGTATTGAGGAGGTACTCCGCGCCCGAGCCGACATGACCGCAGGCTCGGGCCAGGACTTCGGCGACGGCTTCGAGGGGAAGACGTCCGGCATAGAATGGCGAAGCGCGGTTCATGACGAAACCCAAGGCGGGAACATAACCGTGCGCCGTCTCGACCTTGATCCAGCGGGGCATGCTGTTGGGCGGCTTGTAGGTGAACTCACGCCGGAACAGCCTTGCGAGTTGCCCTTCGAGGTCGTCGCTCGGCAGTTCGTAAAGAACGCCCCGGCACTGACCTCCCCGATCGAGAGCCATCATAAGCCCCGGCTCTTCGGGTGTTCCCCGAAAACGGAGCATCCGGAAGCAGAAGGACCGATGCCAGCCGCGGGCGATGCCGATCTCCTCTCCGACATGGTCGATCTCCGGCCTCCAGATCAATGATCCATAGGCGAAGAGCAAGGTCGGCGAGCCGGGAGCCGGATGGCTCCTCGTCATCCGCGCCACCCAGTCGTCATAGTCCGCGTCTGTATGCAGTTTCATCCCAGGTCCCGGGCCGCTGTCCGCAACCGCTCTGTGCACCTGCGCGACATGGGCCGAGGTCAAGCTGAATGACCTTGATCGGTGAGGCATGGTCAAATCTCCGCCACGCCGATGAGGATCGCGCAGCGGTTCCCCGGACGCAAGCTGTTTGGGCTTGCATTCCTTCTACCGGCGCGCCTCGGCGGCCATGCTGACCGCGAGGCTCGCCAGCACCGTGCTCATCATCCAGCGCTGCACCAGCATGAAGAGCGGACGGCCGGCCAGGAAAGCGGCAATCGACCCGGCCGTCACGGCGATCAGCGCGTTGACGGTGACGCTGATGACGATCTGCAGGCTGCCGAAGACGAGCGACTGCAGCAGCACGCTACCGGACTCCGGTCGGATGAACTGCGGCAGCAGCGAAAGATAGAGCGCCGCCACCTTCGGATTGAGCAGGCTGGTGACAAGCCCCATGACGAAGAGCTTGCGCGGCCCATCCTTCGGCAGGTCGCGGACCTGGAACGGCGAGCGTCCGCCGGGCTTCACGGCCTGCCAGGCGAGGTAAAGCAGATAGAGCGCGCCCGCGAAGCAAAGCGCGTTGTGGGCGAATGGAACAGCCAACAGCAGCGCGGTGATGCCGAGCGCGGCAAAGACCATGTAGAAGACGAAGCCGAGCGCCACGCCGCCGAGCGAGACGAGGCCGGCGGCCGGACCCTGGCAGATCGAGCGAGAGATCAGATAGATCATGTTCGGCCCCGGCGTTAGCACCATGCCGAGGGCGATCAAAGCGAAGCCGATAAGGTTCTGAATTTCCGGCACGACGCATCCCTTCCGCAGTCTTCCGGAACGTGTACGGCTTGCCCGACTCCGGGCAACGTCGTTCTTGTCACCGGATCAATTTTTCCGACGACACCGGCCGGACGCCCAAGCGAATTCGCTCGCTGCGCCGCGACGGGGCGACTTGGAAAAATGATTTCCCAACCAGCGGGTTTTGCTATCGCTTTTTCCTCCCAAGCTCCGATCCGCGGCTTTCTCGCTCTGGAATGGTCCGGTCAATGTTCCTATTCTCACGACAATCAATTGAACGACGGGAGAAACGAAATGCCTGAATCACGCAAGCCCGGCCGCGGCCGCGTCTTTTCCTCGATCACCGAAACGATCGGCGACACTCCCATCGTGCGGCTCGACAAGCTCGCCACGGAAAAGGGCGTGAAGGCGAACCTGCTTGCCAAGCTGGAATTCTTCAACCCGATCGCCTCGGTCAAGGACCGCATCGGCGTCGCCATGGTCGAAGCCCTCGAGGCTGAGGGCAAGATCGAACCCGGCCGCACGACGCTTGTCGAACCGACCTCCGGCAACACCGGCATCGCGCTCGCCTTCGTCGCCGCTGCCAAGGGCTACCGGCTGATCCTCACCATGCCCGAGACGATGTCGGTCGAACGGCGCAAGATGCTGGCGCTGCTCGGCGCCGAGCTGGTGCTGACCGAGGGAACGAAGGGCATGAAAGGGGCGATCGCCAAGGCGCAGGAACTCGTCGAGACGCTGCCGGACGCCATCATTCCGCAGCAATTCGAAAACCCGGCCAATCCGGAGATCCACCGCAGGACGACGGCCGAGGAAATCTGGAACGACACCGAGGGCAGCGTCGACATCCTTGTTTCGGGGATCGGCACGGGCGGCACGATCACCGGCGCTGGCCAGGTGCTGAAAGCGCGCAAGCCGTCGGTCAAGGTGATCGCGGTCGAACCCGAGGAGTCCCCGGTTCTTTCCGGCGGAGCCCCCGGTCCGCACAAGATCCAGGGAATCGGCGCCGGCTTCGCGCCGGCGATCCTCGACACCGGCGTCTATGACGAGGTGATCACCGTGAACGCGGGCGAAGCCATCGAAACGGCGCGCCTTGTCGCAAAGCTCGAAGGCGTGCCGGTCGGCATTTCCTCCGGTGCGGCGCTGCAGGCGGCGATCGAGGTCGGCCAGCGCGAAGAGAACGCGGGGAAGACGATCGTGGTGATCATTCCGTCCTTTGCCGAGCGTTATCTCTCGACGGTGCTGTTCGAGGGGCTAGGCGCGTAGGCCAAACAGTCCCTACGCTGATATAAAGGGCGCTTTCACCTGCCCTTTGTGCTCGTCGTCGCATGGGTTCACATCGGCCCCGCGGACAACGCTACGCCGCCGCCGGCAGGCGCTCGCCGGCGACGCGGTAGGAGATCGCCTCGGCGAGATGGATGCGGCCGACCGTCGGCGCCCCGTCGAGATCGGCAAGGGTGCGCGCTACCTTCAGCACCCGATGGTAGCCGCGTGCCGAGAATTTCATCTTCTCCGCCGCATCCCTCAAGAGCTGGAGGCCGGCGGCGTCGGGCTCGGCGATCTTCTCGATCATCGTCGTCGATGCACGCGCATTGCTCGTCAGCTCGGGATGGCCAAGCGCAGCGAAGCGGTCCCTCTGCAGTTCGCGGGCACGGGCGACGCGCCGGGCGACGACGGCGCTCGCCTCGGCCGTGGCGGGACGGATCAGGTCGGCGGCGCTGACGGCGGGCACGTCGATGCGGATGTCGATGCGGTCCATCAGCGGGCCGGAAATCCGTGCCTGGTAGTCGGCCATGCAGCGCGGGCCGCGGGCGCAACTGCGGCCCGGTTCGCCGGCCATGCCGCAGCGGCAGGGGTTCATGGCAGCGACGAGCTGGATGGCCGCCGGATAGCTGACACGATGGTTGGCGCGGGCAATGACGCACTCCGCGGTTTCGAGCGGCTGGCGCAACGCGTCGAGCACCTGCGGCGGGAATTCCGGAAATTCATCGAGAAACAGTACGCCATGATGGGCAAGCGACGCCTCGCCGGGCTTGGCGCGCAAGCCGCCGCCGATCAGGGCGGCCATCGTGGCGGAATGATGTGGAGCGCGGAATGGGCGGCGATCGGAAAGCTTGCCGCCCGGCAATTGGCCGGCGATCGAATGGATCATCGAGACTTCGAGCAGTTCGGCCGGCGAAAGCGGCGGCAGGATGGAGGGCAGACGCGCCGCCAGCATTGACTTGCCGGACCCTGGCGGGCCGACCATCAGCAGATTGTGGTTTCCGGCCGCTGCCACTTCGAGCGCCCGCTTGGCGCTTTCCTGGCCCTTGATGTCGGCGAGATCGGGAAGGTTGGCGGCGGCGGCTCGGATGGCGGGCTCGGGACGGGAGAGCACCTGCGTGCCGCGGAAATGATTGGCGATGGCGATCAGGCTGCGTGGCGCTAGGATGTCGATCTCGGAGCCGGCCCAGGCGGCTTCGGCGCCGCTTTCGGCCGGGCAGATCAGCCCCTTGCCGAGCGCATTGGCGCCGATTGCCGCCGGCAGCGCGCCGGCAACCGGCGCGATCGTGCCGTCAAGATTGAGCTCGCCGATGACGACATAGCCGGACAGCGCGTCGGCGGGAATGGCGCCGAGCGCCGCCATCAGCCCGAGCGCGATGGCCAGATCGAAATGGCTGCCTTCCTTGGGCAGATCCGCCGGGGCCAGATTGACCGTCACCTTCTTCGCCGGCAGCGCCAGACCGGAGGCGTGCAGTGCCGCCTGGACGCGCTCGCGGCTTTCGGCAACCGCCTTGTCCGGCAGACCGACGATCTGCATGCCGACCTTTCCCGGCGCCACCATCACCTGGACGTCGACCGGAACGCCCTCGATCCCCTGAAACGCAACCGTACTGACGCGCGCGACCATGATGCCCCCACTGCTCCGACCTGCACCGCACAACCGCCGCCGGTAGCACGCCAAATCTTGCACGGCACGCGCTTAAAAACAAGAACAATAATAGAACAAACGCGCGAGACAATGACTCCGGTGTGCAGGCGGCACGCAGGTCACATCAAGTCGGCTTCCTCGGAAGGGGCGGCGGGTCAGCCGCGCTTCGTCTCGATCGCGTCCCAGAGCAGGCTCGCGACATCGGCACCGCCGAATTTCTTCACCTCGCGGATGCCGGTCGGCGACGTTACGTTGATCTCGGTCATGTAATCGCCGATCACGTCGATGCCGACGAAGAGGAAGCCGCGCTGTTTCAACGCCGGGCCGATGCGGGCGCAGATTTCCTGCTCGCGGGCGGTGAGTTCGGTCGCCTCGGCCCGCCCGCCGACATGCATGTTGGATCGCGCGTCGTGCTCGGCCGGAACCCGGTTGATCGCACCGACGGGTTCGCCGTCGACGAGCAGGATGCGCTTGTCGCCCTTGCGGACCGCCGGCAGGTACTCCTGGGCGATGAAGGGTTCGCGGAACATCTGGCCGAACATTTCGAGGAGCGAGGAGAGGTTGCGGTCGTCGCGCGCCGAATGGAAGACGCCGGCGCCGCCATTGCCGTAGAGCGGCTTCAGGATGATGTCGCCCAATTCCTGGCGGAAGCGGGCGATCTCACCCGCATCGCGGGTGATCAGCGTGCGCGGCATCAGGTCGGGGAATTCGGTGACGAAGATCTTTTCCGGCGAATTCCTGACCCAGGCGGGGTCGTTGACGACGAGCGTCTTCGGGTGCAGCCGCTCCAAGAGGTGCGTCGAGGTGATGTAGGCCATGTCGAAGGGCGGATCCTGGCGAAGCAGGATGACGTCCATGGTCGAAAGGTCGATCCGCTCCGGCTCGTCGAGCGTGAAGTGGTCGCCCTTGACGTCGCGCAGCGTCATCTGCTGGGCGGTCGCATAAACCTTGCCGTCGCGGAGCGACAGCCTGTCGGGCGTGTAGTGGAACAGACGGTAGCCGCGCGCCTGCGCCTCGAGGCTCATGGCAAAGGTCGAATCGCCCGCAATGGTGATGCCCGACACATGGTCCATCTGGACCCCGACATTGACGATTCTTGCCATTCTACCGTTCCTGGTTGGATCTTCGCCGTATAAGCCCAGTGGGCATCGCTATGAGGCGAATTACACAGCAATTCAAAGCGCTACGGCGGCCCTGATCGGCTCCGACAGACAAGAGGCCGCCAAGGCGCCCGCAACATGTAGAATGCGTGAGGCGCTTAGGCAAGGAGACCGAAGCCTATTCGAAACCCTCGACGACACAGGTGACGAGGTCGTGATCGGAGAGCGGACGGCCGGAGGCATCGAGCGAGGAAATGATACGGCTTTCGCCGATCCTCAGGCCTCGCGCCAGGAACCAGTCGAGCTTCATCGCCCGCTTCGGCCAACGGGTGATCAGGCTCGGGCGGGTGGTCATCCGGTCGATCGGCCCGCCGTGGCGGGTGAAACCGCGTGCGGCGCTCGCCGCAAAGAGGCCCTCGGCCTCGAAGTCGCCGCCGACATGGTTGCCGGTGTTGAGATCGCCGCCGATCAGGATGGGCAGCCCCGGAAAGGCCACGTCCAGCGCATCGATAAGCGCCCCGACCTGACGCTCGCGGTAGGCGGCGGTCGTGGCGCTTTCCAGATGCGTGGAAACGGCGACGAAGGGGCCGGCTTCGGTGCCGATCACGGCGCCGACGGCGCAACGCTCGCCGAGGCGCGGCTGATCGCCACCATCCATGAACCACAGGCGCTCGCCCCAAAGCCGCAACAGGAAGGGGCGGCGGAGCGGAGTGGAGGCAAGCAGGGCGTTGCCATGGAAGCCCTTCTCGTTGAAGTCATCCCTGCAGAATTCGCGCTCGGTATCCGATCCGAGGCCCAATTCGACGAATTCGACGCCATAGGCGAATTGCATCGCCAGCCCCGCCGCGACCTCGGCGGTCGTATGACGCTGACCGGTGCGGGCCATGCCGTTGTCCATCTCCGAAAGCAGAACCAGCGACGCGCCGGTGGCGCGGACCTGGTCGGCGCTTTCTTCGGGAAAGAGGCAGCGCTCGAGGTTCCAGGCGGCAACGGTGAAGGGAAAAGCGAGCGCTCCGGAGGCTGAACCGCCGAGTTCGATCGTATTCATCGCCTCGAGCCCAGCCATGACGGCGTCATGGGCGGCGACGCTGCGCTCCATCCGGACAAAGCCCTCGCGATCTTCCTGCGAAGCGACGGCGAGCGTCGATACGGTCCCTTCAATCACGGTACAGGCTCCAGGTTTACGGCGTGGTGGCGGGCCAAAGGAGCAGCTGTCGCCCCGTCGGCCGCCCCCTCGGTCACCCTTGGGCGATTGAGCCGCTTGCCGCTATCAGCCGAGAAGAAATGCAATCGATCCATCGGAATGGCGATCGCCACCTCGTCCGCAAGCGGCGTTTCAGGTGCGAGGGAGACGGTCAGCGCCTGGTCCTCGACCATGCCGTGCACCAGGCGCTGGGCACCGAGCTCTTCGACATAGTCAACCCGGAAGAGCAGTGCCTGCTCACCGGGGGACGCCGGTCGCAGATCCTCGGCGCGCAGGCCGACCGTGACCGGGCCTTCCGCCGGCACGGGATAAGCGAGATCGATTCCGTGCGTGCCGATATGCAGGCGGCCGCCCTCCAATGCGCCCCTGAGGAGGTTCATCGCCGGCGAGCCGATGAAGCTGGCGACGAAGGTCGAGGCCGGCGCATGATAGACCTCGAGCGGCCGGCCGATCTGCTCGATCCGGCCGCCATTCAGCACCACCAGCCGATCAGCCAGCGTCATCGCCTCGAGCTGGTCATGGGTGACATAGAGCGACGTCGTTCCGAGCCGCTTCTGCAGCCGCTTGATCTCGCCGCGCATCGACACGCGGAGCTTGGCGTCGAGGTTCGAGAGCGGCTCGTCGAAGAGGAAGGCGGCCGGCTTGCGGACGATCGCCCGGCCCATGGCGACGCGCTGGCGCTGGCCGCCGGACAGCGCCCGGGGCTTGCGGTCGAGATAGGGCTCGATCTCCAGCATGCGCGCGGCTTCCGCGACCCGCGCGTCGATCTCGGTCTTTGGCGTCTTCCGATTCCGGAGGCCGTAGGCGAGGTTGTCGAAGACCGTCATGTGCGGGTAGAGCGCATAGTTCTGGAAGACCATGGCAATGTCGCGCTCGGCCGGCTCGACATCGTTGATGAGGCGCGTTCCGATCGTCACGGTGCCCTTCGATATTGTCTCCAACCCGGCGACCATGCGCAGAAGCGTCGACTTGCCGCAGCCGGAAGGCCCGACGAGCACGATGAACTCGCCGTCGGCGATATCGATCGAGACGGATTTCACGGCCTCGATATTGCCCGAGTAGATTTTCGAGACATCGACGATGTCGATCGCTGCCATTGGCTGCCTCCATTCATGGATTGCGAGTCAGGGCGCGGGCTCTAAACCGCGTCGCCCTCGCTTCGTTCCGTCAAACTCTTTGCCCTGCGCATTTCCGGACGGCGAGCCGCTGCACACTTCGCCTGGAAATGCTTTGTTTGTCCTGCGCATTTCCAGACGGCGAATCGCTGCACGCTTCGCCTGGAAATGCTTATTTGTCGCTTTCGGTAAGCCCCTTGATGAACCACCGCTGGAAGATCACGACGATCATCACCGGCGGCAGCATGGCGAGGATCGCCAGCGCGAAAGCCTCGTTGTAGTCGGGAATGTTGGAGCCGACCCAGACGAGCAGGATCTGCTTGATGCCGCGCACCAGCGTGAAGAAGCCCTCGTCGGTCGTCATCAAGGTCGGCCACAGATATTGGTTCCAGCCGTAGACGAACATGATGATGAAGATCGCCGCCATCATGGTGCGCGACAGCGGCACCAGCACGTCGATGAAAAACTTGAACGGTCCGGCACCATCGATGCGCGCCGCCTCCAAGAGTTCGTCCGGCACCGACTTGAAGAACTGGCGGAAATAGAAGGTGCCCGTTGCAGAGGCGAGAAGCGGCACGATCAGCCCGGTATAGGTGTTCGTCAGCCTCAACGCATTCATCACCTCGTAGGAAGGCAGGATGCGGACTTCGAGCGGCAGCAGCAGAGTCGTGAAGATCACCCAGAAGAAGAAGGTCGCCAGCGGAAAGCGGAAATAGACGATCGCATAGGCCGCCAGCATCGAGAGGACGATCTTGCCGACCGCGAAGCCGAGACCGAGGATCATCGAATTCAGCATCATGTTGAGCCCGGTGACCTTGCCGGTGAAGCCGCCTTCGCGGGTCAGCACCGCCTCGTAGGTCTCTGTGAAATGGCCGCCCCAGGTAAGGCTGAGGCCGTTGCGATGGATGTCGGCCGCTTCATGCGTCGAGGTCATGAAGGCGACCACGACCGGCGCCACCATGATGAAGACGCCGATAAGCAAAATGACGTGGTCGAAGAACCGGGTGCGATGCATCGGCGTTCCCTCAATTGTAGTGCACGCGCCGCTCGATGAAGCGGAACTGAAAGACGGTGAGCACCAGGACGACGAGCATGAGGATCACCGATTGCGCCGAAGAACCGCCGAGGTCGCTGCCGCGAAAGCCGTCCATGTAGACCTTGTAGACAAGGGTAATGGGATTGTTGGCGGCCTTGTCCTTCACCATCACGTCGATGACGCCGAATGTGTCGAAGAGCGCATAGGTGACGTTGATGATCAGCAGGAAGAAAGCGGTCGGCGCCAGCAGTGGCAGGATGACCGTCCAGAAACGACGGAACTCGGAGCGGCAGTCGAGTGCCGCCGCCTCGCGCACCGAGACCGGAATGCCCTGCAGTCCGGAAAGGAAGAAGATGAAGTTGTAGGGGATCTGCTTCCAGACCGAGACGACAATCATCGCAAAGGCCGTGTCGGAATAATCGAGACCGACCTTGATGTCCCAGCCGAACCAACGGGCGAACTCGACGAGCGGGCCGATATGCTGGTTGAAGAACATCATGCCGATCAGGCCGGCGACCGGTGGGGCGATCGCATAGACCCAGATGAGCAGCGTCTTGTAGGCGGCATTGCCGCGAATGACGCCGTCCGCCTTGATGGCGAGAAGCAGGCCGATCGACAGCGCGAAAAAGGCGACGAGGGCGGTGAAAATCGCTGTGAACTGCGCGATTCCGAGATATTCGGTCGACTTCAGGACGTCGGTGTAGTTGCTCATGCCGACGAAGGTCGCGCCGAAGCCGAACGGATCCTCGAGGTAGAAGGAAGACTGGATCGCCTGGACGGACGGCCAGTAGAAAAACACGAAGATGATCGCGAGCTGCGGCGCAAGAAACAGGTAGGGCAGGAAGGGTGACGAGAACTGCACGCGCTTGGCGAACGTCTGCTGCCCTTCGAGGCCGGACGCGCCCCTCATCCTGCCTGCCGGCCACCTTCTCCGCGCCGCTGCGGGGAGAAGGGACGTCCCGAAGGACGCTGCATTCCCCTCTCCGGGCGCGCGGGGAGAGGGCCAGGGTGAGGGGCTCGTCTGGCTCATCGATCAGCCGGCCGTCTTGGCGAACCGGGCGAGCAGCTCGTTGCCTTCCCGCTCGATCGTTTCGAGGGCATCCTTCACGGTCGCTTCGCCGGAGAAGATACGACCGTATTCACGCTCCATGATCTCGCGGATCTGCGGGTAGAAGCCGAGGCGGTAGCCCTTGGACCATTCGCCGGCCGGCAGCAGCAGCTGCTTGATGCCGACTTCGGCGATCGGCTTTTCCTTGTAGTAGCCGTCCTTCTCAGCGAGCGCATAGGCAGCCTTGGTGATCGCCACGTAGCCGGTGGACTTGTGGTAGAAATACTGGACTTCCGGCGAGGTCAGGAACTCAAAGAAATCGGCGACGCACTTGTTTTCCTCGTCCGACTTGCCGGACATGGCAAAGAGTGCCGCGCCGCCGATGAAGGAGTTGGTGCCGGCGCCATTGATCGCGCCCCAATAGGGCAGGAAGGTCGCAGAGAAGGGCATGGTCGCCGTCTTCTGCAGGCCGCCGAAGGAGCCGGAGGAGCCGATCCAAAGGGCTGCCTTGCCCTCTTCGAAGACCTTCTGGTTGTCATTCCAGCCGGCGCCGTAGAAGGCGAAATAGCCCTGGTCCTTCCAGGCCTTCAGCTTCTCGAACATCATTTCGAGGTTCGGGTCGGTGACGTTGAGCTTGGTGTCGACGACGCTGTCGTAGCCGTTGTTGTTGGTGGCGAACTGGATGTTGTTGCGCGAGAAGAAGTTCTCGGTGAACTGCCAGGTGAGCTGCGACTGGACGAGCGGGATGAAGCCGGCTTCCTTCAGCTTCGGCGCGATCGCCTCGAACTCTTCCCAGGTCTTCGGCGCCTCGACGCCGGCCTTCTTCAGGGCCTCGTCGTTGATGTACATGATCGGTGCCGACGAGTTGAACGGCATGCCGACGAACTTGCCTTCTGCATCGGCGTAGAAATGGCGCACGCCATCGATGAAGGCGTTGCGATCGAAGCCGTAGCCCGCCTTGGTGATCAGGTCTTCCGCCGGAATGACGGCGCCCTTGGCGTTGATGATCGTTGCGGCGCCGGCGTCGAAGACCTGCAGGATGTTCGGCTGTTCGCCGGCGCGGAAGGCGGCGATGCCGGAGGCAAGCGCCTCCTCATAGGTGCCCTTGCTGACGGGCGTCAGCGCGCAGGCGCTCTGGGCCGCGTTGAATTTCAGGGCGACCTCGTTGATGACCTCGCCGTTGCGGCCGGCCATGCCGTGCCACCAGGTGATGTCGGTCGCAGCGAGCGACGTCGTCGTGGAAAATGCAAGAGCTAGGGCTGCGAGCGAAATCGTTTTGAACATGTCTGGGTCCCTCTCCACCGTGATTGCGGTGGAAGTGGACTAGTGACCTTCGATGACAGGCCGGTAATGCTTTTGTGTCGGATCGATTACATTTTTGATCGTTTGATCAAAACGCATCCGGCAGGTGCCGCGGCCAGCGCCAGGGCATGACGGCGACGATGTCGTAGCGGACCGAGAGGCAGTGAAAATCCGCCTGGCGCGACAGCCAGACGTCGCTTGCCGCCCTGATCCGCCGTTGCGCCGTATCGGAGACCGCGAAGACCGCCCCGTCGAAACTCGCCCGGGCCTTCACTTCGACGCAGGCGATCAAGTCGCCGCGCCGGGCGATGATATCGATCTCGCCCAGTTTGGTTCGATAGCGCATGGCGACGATGCGGTAGCCCTTGACGATCAGGCAGAGCGCGGCGCGGTATTCGGCGAGATGGCCGCGCTTCAGCGCCCGAAGCTTGCGGCCATCAGGACGCTCAGCCTTCATCGCCGTCCTTGAGGCTCAAAAGCCGGTCGTAGAGCTCCTTGCGCGGCAAACCGGTGCGGCGCGCCGCTTCCGTCGCTGCCTTGCCCATCGGCATGTCGCGGGCTAGTTCCCTGAGGAGCGCGTCCACATCCGCGGCCGCGGGGGCTGGCTTTGCGTCCGGCGGACCGATCACCAGAACGATCTCGCCCTTGACGGTCGCGCCTTCCTCATAAAAGGTCCTGAGCTCGCCGAGCGTACCGCGGCGGAATTCCTCGAAGGTCTTGGTCAGTTCACGGCAGACGGCGGCTTTCCTCTCTTCGCCGAAAACCTCAGCGGCCGCGGTGACGGTCGCGGCGATGCGGTGAGGCGACTCGAAAAAAAGCAGCGTCGCCGGCACCTCGGCAAATTCCCTGAGCCGGTCGCGCTTCGCCTTGTCCTTGGTGGGCAGGAAGCCGGCAAACAGGAAGGCGTCGCTTGGAAGGCCCGAGCCGACGAGGGCCGCGAGCGGCGCCGACGGCCCGGGAATGGGCACGACCCGGTGACCTGCGTCGATGGCGAGTTGCGCCAGGCGATAGCCGGGGTCGGAGACCAGCGGCGTTCCGGCATCGGAGACGAGCGCCACCGATTTCCCGTCGGCAAGTGCTGAAAGCAGCCGCGGCCCGGCCTCGGCGGCGTTATGCTCATGGTAGGCAACCGGCCGGTTGACGATGCCGTAGCGGTCGAGCAGCACCCGCGTCACCCGCGTGTCCTCGCAGGCGAGCAGATCGGCACCGGCAAGCGTCTCGAGCGCCCTCAAAGTGATATCGGCAAGATTGCCGATCGGCGTCGCCACCAGATAGAGGGCCGGCTCCAGCGGCCGCGCCGGAATGCTTGCATTGTGCAGGCGAAAGCTGCGGTGTCGTTCCTTCTCCGCCGCCTCGGCCGATTGCTGCTTGTCCAATGCCATGTTCCCGCTCATGCCCGGCACCGCCGGTTCGCCCCTTTATGAGTGAGCGGCAAGCGCAGGGCAAGGGCGCCCATCTCGCCAGGCGCCTCCATTTGGGAAAAGCCCGCGAAACCGCTTGCTTTCGCGGCAATTTTTCTGCCATTTTGCCCGTCCACATCGCTCCGGCCGGCTGGCCGGGACACACGCAGTTTGACGCTGCGGCGGGCGCCTTGCCCGTCCGGCTATGGTTGAAAGCGGTAGCATCCCATGCGCATTACTCTCGAGCGGTCCAACCTTTTGAAATCGCTGAACCATGTCCATCGCGTGGTCGAACGACGCAACACCATACCGATCCTCTCGAACGTGCTGCTGCGCTCCGACGGCGCCAGCCTTGAAATGAAGGCGACGGACCTCGACCTCGAGATCACCGAGGCCACGCCGGCGCAGGTCGAACAGGCCGGCGCGACGACCGTTCCGGCGCATCTGCTCTACGACATCGTCCGCAAGCTGCCGGATGGTTCGGAGGTGCGGCTCGCCACCAATGCCGAGGGTACCGCAATGACGGTTGCCTCGGGCCGCTCCAAGTTCTCGCTGCAATGCCTGCCGCAATCGGATTTTCCGGATCTGACGGCCGGCAGCTTCTCGCATTCCTTCCGCCTCAAGGCGACGGATCTGAAGATGCTGATCGACAGGACGCAGTTCGCGATCTCGACCGAGGAGACGCGCTACTACCTCAACGGCATCTTCGTCCACACGGTGGAGAACAAGGGTGAGCTCAAGCTGCGTGCGGTGGCAACCGACGGCCATCGCCTCGCCCGCGCCGACATCGAGGCGCCGGCCGGCTCCGAGGGCATGCCCGGCATCATCATTCCGCGCAAGACGGTCAGCGAATTGCAGAAGCTGCTCGACACGCCGGACGTGGTCGTCACCGCTGAAGTCTCGGACGCGAAGATCCGCCTGACGATCGGCTCGATCGTCATGACATCCAAGCTGATCGACGGCACCTTCCCGGACTATCAGCGGGTGATTCCGGCCGGCAACGACAAGGAGCTGCGCGTCGACTGCCAGTCCTTCGCGCAAGCCGTCGACCGCGTCTCGACGATCTCCTCCGAACGCGGCCGCGCCGTCAAGCTGGCACTCACCGACGGCCAGATGACGCTGACCGTCAACAACCCGGATTCCGGTAGCGCAATGGAAGAACTGCCGGTCGGCTACGAGAACGATCCGCTCGAAATCGGCTTCAACGCCAAATATCTGCTCGACATCACCGCCCAACTGACCGGCAATGAAGCGGTCTTCATGCTGGCCGATCCCGGCTCTCCGACGCTGGTGCGTGACCTCGCGGCGGACGACGCGCTTTACGTGCTCATGCCGATGCGCGTCTGAGGCTGAACCGCGCTGCATTTCCATCGCTGGATCGGCGGCGATTTAGGGATAGATCAGCAGAGCGATTTCGGATTGAAACCCGCCACGCGCCCGCTTGGCGGGTTTTTCACAGGGCCGACGTCGCTCTCTGTTGATAAACTGTCGCTTTCAGACGCGGGCCGACTTGTTTTCGCCGCAGATGCGAGCACATTATGAGAAGAGGTTCGCGCGGGCCGCCGAATAGCGGCGACGCGTGCGTTGTCATGGAACAATGAAGCCGAGGGGATTCAATGAGTCTGCGCCTGAAGGTGAAGGAAAAGTTCGGTCAGAAGTTCGACGAAGAGATTCGCTTCTTCAAGGGCTGGATGAGCAACACCCGAGCCGTCGGCGCGATCCTGCCTACGTCCTCGATAACGGCGCGACGCATGGCGAGCGTCGTCAACCCGCGTTCCGGCCTGCCGGTTCTCGAGCTCGGTCCGGGCACGGGCGTCATCACCAAGGCGATCCTGGAGCGCGGCATCTCCCCTGACAGGCTGGTATCGGTGGAATACTCGACCGAATTCTTCAATCAGCTGAAGGCGGATTTCGCCGGCGTCAACTTCATCAACGGCGATGCATTCGACCTTGCGCGCACGCTCGGCGCACTGAACGGTCAGCAGTTCGACAGCGTCATCTCCGCCGTCCCGCTGCTGAACTTCCCCATGCACCGCCGCGTCGAGCTGATCGAGGACCTGCTGTCGCGCATCCCCTTCGGTCGTCCTGTCGTTCAGATCTCCTACGGGCCGATGTCGCCGGTCGTCGCCATGCCGGATCGCTATCGCATCCAGCATTACGATTTCGTCGTGCGCAACATCCCGCCGGCTCAGCTCTGGGTCTACAGCAAGGCTCACTAAAGCGTGTCGCGTTCAATCGGCCTCATATCCGGCCGCATTGAAGTAGTTCCGGCATTCTGTGACGGAGAAGAGATTGCAGATATCGCCGAGTGCATCGGCGATGGCGTCGAAACTGCGGGCGGCCCGCTTGCGCAGCAGCGCCTTGAGCTTGGAGAAGGCCATTTCGATCGGGTTGAGGTCGGGCGAATAGGGTGGCAGGAAGAGCAGCCATGCGCCTTTCGCCTTGACCATTTGTTCGGCCCGCTCGCTCTTGTGGAAGCCGACATTGTCGAGAATGACGACGTCTCCGGGCGACAGCGTCGGGGCGAGTTGCGTTTCGATCCAGGTCTCGAAGATGCGCCGGTTCATCGGCGCGTTGACGATAAAGGGCGCGACCACGCCATGTGATCGCAGGCCGGCGATGAAGGTCTGCGTCTTCCACGAACCGAAGGGGGCGTGGGCGCGATAGCGTTGCCCTTTTGGTGCCCAGCCTGAGCGCTTGGTCAGCTTGGTATTGGTCGAGGTCTCGTCGATAAAGACCAGTCGCGCCAATGCCTTGTTGAAGAAGCGCCGGCGTCGCCGGGTCCAGAGCTCACGCGCCCGCGCGATCTCTGGGCGCTGCTGCTCACTTGCCTGCAGGCTTTTTTTTATGGCTGAGGTCGAGGCGGTGGAGAAGACGGCCAACATTGGAGCGGTGCACGATGACGCCGCGCCCGGCGAGTTCCAGGCACAGTTCGTCCAGCGTCAGGTCGCCATTCTGCGCCAGGCGCTCGCGGACCCACTCGCCATGCGCGTTCAGCTTGCCGCCACCCAGATGGCCTTGCCGCCGTGGCGCCAGCGATCCGGTCGCGCGTTTGAGCTTCACCAGATTGTTCACGAAACGCGGCGACACCCGGAAGTGCCGGGCCGCGGCCCGATGGCTGTGACCGTCCTCGACAAACGCAATGACACGACTACGCAAAGCAAGCGGATGTGATTTGCCCATGGTGTCCCTCCCGTCAAAGCGAGGGAATCACAGCCAACCCCGATTCGGGAATCCTGAATCCTAAAAATCGCGACCCGCTTTAGACCGCCGGCCCGCCCGTGTTCGGCGTCTATCTCACGCATCCGCAAGTCAAGATCGATGCTGCCGTCGCGGTGCCGGAATGGGGCCTGTCCGATCTCGGCCGGGAACGGGCGCGCATGACCTCCGGGCAGCCGTGGGTCCGATTGCTTGGCCGCGTCATATCGAGCGCCGAGAGGAAGGCGCTGGAAACCGCAATGTTCCTCGCCGAGGCTGCAGGCGTTCCGGTCGAGACGGACGAGGAGACGGGCGAGAATGACCGTTCCGCGACCGGATTCCTCCCGCCGGAGGACTTCGAAAGGGCAGCGGACCGGTTCTTCGCCCATCCCGAGGAGAGCTATTCGGGCTGGGAGCGCGCCATCGACGCCCAGGCGCGCATCGCAAGGGCCGTGTTCTACATACTCGACCGCCACGATCCGGCCATCCCGATCGCCTTTGTCGGCCATGGCGGTGTCGGCACATTGCTGAAATGCCGGATGGCAGGCGTGCCGATCGCCCGCAGCGCCGATCAATTGCCGGGCGGCGGTAATCTCTTTGCCTTCCGTCTTGCGGATCGCGCCGTCACATGCGACTGGACGCCGATGGAAATCTGGCAGGGGTGATCTCGACATGAGCACAGGCGCGCGCGACCGGCTGATCGTCGGCCTCGACCTTCCGACGATCGCCGAGGCGGAAAGGATCGTCTCGACGCTTGGCGACGAGGTCGTCTTCTACAAGATCGGCTACCAGCTCGCCTTCGCCGGCGGCCTGGACTTCGCCCGCGATCTGGCGGCGAGCGGCAAGAAGGTCTTTCTCGACATGAAGCTGCTCGACATCGACAACACGGTGGCGAAGGGCGTCGAGAACATCGTCAGGATGGGCATGTCGATGCTGACGCTGCATGCCTATCCGAAGGCGATGAAGGCGGCTGTCGAAGCGGCGAAAGGCTCCGATCTCTGCCTGCTCGGCGTCACGGTGCTGACCTCGATGGACGCGCAAGACGTCATCGATGCCGGCTACGGCTCGGATCCGCATAGCCTGGTGCTGCGCAGGGCCGAACAGGCACGCGCTGCCGGCATGGGCGGCATCGTCTGTTCGGCGGAGGAAGCCGCCGCCGTCCGCCGCGTCGTCGGTTCGGAGATGGCGGTGGTAACGCCCGGCATTCGCCCCGCCGGCACGGAGAAAGGCGACCAGAAACGGGTGATGACACCGGCCGAGGCGATCCGTGCCGGATCGAGCCATCTCGTCGTCGCCCGGCCGATCGTCAAGGCCGCCGATCCGCTGGCTGCCAGCCGCAGCATACTTGCCGAGATGCAGAACGCCCTCTCCGGTTGACACCGGAGGCCGCAGCCGGCCTCGACTTTATCGACTTCCGGTGAGTGGGGCGCTTGACCTCGACCAAGAATTGCCGGAAGTAACGATCCCGTCTGTGCTTTTCGAGAAAGACGAGGAACTCGTAAATGGCCAAGGGATACTGGATTGCTCGGGTCGATATCAGAGACCCCGAACGCTACAAGGACTATGTGGCAGCCGCCAAGCCCGCCTTCGAGAAATACGGCGCGACCTTCCTGGCGCGCGGCGGAGAGTTCCAACGGCTGGAAGGCGCCGTTCGCGCCCGCAATGTGGTGATCGAATTCCCCTCCCTGCAGGCGGCCGTCGACTGCTACAATTCCCCGGAATACCAGATCGCCGCGGCGATCCGCCAAGAGGTCGCCGACGCCGAGATGGTCGTGGTGGAGGGCGTCTGAGACGCGGCTCCTGGCAGTGCCGGCCGGGCAGGCGCGAGGCTCGCGGCGACGCGCGGAATGGCCTTCACCTTGGCCGCCGCTTCGGCTATGTAGCAAGCAATTCTTCCAAACGACTTCAGGAGCGCGCTTCCCATGACCTTGTCCAACCTTCCGCCGCTGGTGACGATTTTCGGCGGATCCGGATTTGTCGGCCGTCATGTGGTGCGCGCCCTTGCCAAGCGGGGCTATCGCATTCGCGTTGCGGTGCGCCGGCCGGACCTGGCAGGTCACCTCCAGCCGCTCGGCACGATGGGGCAGATTTCCTTCGTTCAGGCCAATCTGCGCTATCGCAAGTCCGTTGATCGCGCCGTCGAGGGCGCCGACCATGTGATCAACTGTGTCGGCGTGCTCTTCGAGAGCGGCCGCAACACCTTTGACGCGGTTCAGGACTTCGGCGCCCGCGCCGTCGCGGAAGCCGCCCGTGCGGCCGGCGCGACGCTGACGCATATCTCGGCAATCGGCGCCAACACGAATTCAGAATCGCAATATGCCCGCACCAAGGGCCGGGCCGAGATCGCCATCCTCGAAACGGTTCCCGAGGCGATCATCCTGCGCCCGTCGATCATCTTCGGGCCGGAGGACGACTTCTTCAACAAGTTCGCCAGCATGGCGCGCTTCGCGCCGGCGCTGCCGCTGATCGGCGGCGGCCAGACGAAGTTCCAGCCGGTCTATGTGACGGATGTCGCCGAAGCCGTCGCCCGCGCCGTCGACGGCAAGCTCAAGGGCGGGACGATCTATGAACTCGGTGGCGCGCAGGTCCTGTCGTTCCGCGAATGTCTGGAGATCACGCTCAACACCATCGATCGCAAGCGTTCCTTCGTGTCGATCCCCTTCGGCATCGCATCGCTTCTCGGCAGCGTCGCATCGCTCGTTCCCTTCATC
Source organism: Sinorhizobium fredii NGR234 (assembly GCF_000018545.1). Lineage (NCBI taxonomy): Bacteria > Pseudomonadati > Pseudomonadota > Alphaproteobacteria > Hyphomicrobiales > Rhizobiaceae > Ensifer > Ensifer fredii. The sequence continues at coordinate 3,878,396 of NC_012587.1, read as the reverse complement.
GCGCCGCCGATTACCGCCGACCAGGTGGTGTTGCTGAAATCCGACAATGTCGTTTCGGCGGCGGCCGAAGCCGAGGGCCGCACACTAGCCGGCATCGGCATCGAACCGACATTGCTCGATTCGATCCTGCCGACCTATCTCGTACGTTTTCGCCCGCAAGGACAGTATACGCGCGGCGGCCGCGCGGCCTGATTGCCCTGCAACCCGCCCGGTTCGATTCCAGCCGCCGGTCCCGCCGGCGGCTTTCGCTTGTGGCACTGGCGCAACAGCGTTGCAGTTCTGCCGCAGTCGAAAACGGGAATGATGTTTACCGCAGATTCAGCATGTCCTGATATTGATCATGACACGCCCGGCGAATAAACACCGCTCGCACCCAAGGCGCGGCAAGCGCAGGCGGTGACAACATCATAGTCGAAAGGCATAACGTCTCATGGGCAAGTCGATCGCAATCTTTTTTGCGTCTGCGGCACTGATCATTCTGGCTGGCTCATTCATCGCACCGGGTACCGTGGCGAGCAGCAGCAAGGGCTGCACGCCTGCCTATGGCGTCGACCCGTGCACGACGGCGTCGATCGGCGCTTCCGGCTGGTAAGCCGGTCAACTGCCTCGTCTTCGAGGCAGACATTGTGAGTTCATTGGCGGGGGCCAGGGGCCGCATGCGTTTCGCAAGAGACGCATGCGGCTTTTTTGTTTCTACGTGCGATTTTCTTCCGGTTCGCGCCCCCTCATCCGGCCTGCCGGCCACCTTCTCCCCGTAAACGGGGCGAAGGAGACTCGCGGCACGCTCTAAAGTCCCGTCTCCCCGCGTGCGGGGAGAGGGCTAGGGTGAAAGGCGAATCTATGGCAGAGCGGCTCGCAAGCGCAGAGTCTACCCAACCAACCAAAGCCCGACCAGCCCCGCCGTGCCGACGACGATGCGCCAGATCGCGAAGGGCGTGAAGCCGCGATGCGAGACGAAATCGAGCAGCGAGCGCACCACGACGATCCCCGCGACGAAGGCGGCGATGAAGCCGATGGCGATGACGCCGATGTCGTCGAAGGAGAGCGCGTCACGGTTCTTGTAGAGATCGAGGGTGAAGGCGCCCAACATGGTCGGCATGGCGAGGAAGAAGGAGAATTCGGCCGCCGAACGCTTGTCGGTTCCCATCAAGAGGGCGCCGGCGATCGTTGCGCCGGAGCGCGACGTCCCCGGAATCATCGCCAGGCACTGGAAGAGGCCGATCTTCAGCGCCAGGGACGGCGGGTAGTCGAAGACGTCGGTATAGCGCGGCTGAAGCGGCAGGCGATCGATTGCGTAGAGAATGACGCCGCCGACGATCAGAACGACGCAGATCAGCATCGGCGTCTCGAACAACACCGCCTTGATGAAGCCGTGCGCCGCCGCGCCGATCAGCGCCGCCGGCAGGAAGGCGATGAGCACGGAAAACACGAAGCGGCGCGCCTTGACGCTCGTCGGCAGGGCCAGCGCGATCGACAGGAGCTTCTGGAAATAGACGAGCAGGATGGCAAGGATGGCACCGAGCTGGATGAGCACGGCAAAGGTGTTTCCCGGCGACTTGAAGCCGAGGAAGTGCCCGGCGAGCAGCACATGCGCCGTCGACGAGACGGGGATGAATTCCGTCAGCCCTTCGATGAGCCCGAGCACGAGCGCGCTGATGATCGATTGATCGGCCATATATGAACGTTTCCTGATATTCTTGGATTTGGGAGGAGGAGGTCGATTCTCTTGTGTTTGCCACCGCAACTACCTATAGCTCGTTGTATGAAGCCGTGGCCAGTTGCATATGCCGCGATGCCGACTGCATGTTTCCTTAAATCGAGCCGATTTAAGGATCAAAGCATGCGAGCGATTCAAAGTGCTGCAGCGTCCTGGTGCGTCTGAAAAGACGCACGGCGCTGCAGATCCCCGAAAAACAGCTGCAATCTGATCATCGATGCCGACACTGTATCATCACCCTATGTCCTCTGCCTCGCGGTTCGTACGCCTTATTCTCTCAGAATATGGCTATCAGACGGAATTGAGCGAAGAGCAGCCCTGGGAGAACCGGCGCGACTTCCTGGCGCTCAACCCGGCCGGCACCCTGCCGGTCTATGTCGACGACAGCATGCGGGCGCTTTGCGGCGCGACGATCATTTCGGAATATCTCGACGAAACCAGCGGCATCATGAAACGCGACCGCCGGCTTTTGGCGGAGGATCCGTTCCAGCGCGCCGAAATCCGCCGGCTCACCGAATGGTTCCTGCACAAGATGGAAGCCGACGTGACGCGGCCGCTGGTGCGCGAGCGCATCTTCAAGCTGCAGATGACGCCCGACCAGGGTGGCGGCGCGCCGGATTCGAAGGTCCTCAGGACGTCGCGCAGCAATGTCCGCCAGCACATGAAGTATCTCTCGTGGCTCGCCGGCTCGCGCCCGTGGCTGGCCGGCGACCGGATCTCCTACGCCGACCTCGCGGCGGCCGCGGCGACCTCCGTCCTCGACTATCTCGGCGAAATCGACTGGTCCGACGCGCCGACCGCCAAGGAATGGTACCAGCGGCTCAAATCCCGGCCGTCCTTCCGCCCGCTGCTCGCCGAGCGGGTGCGCGGTGTAACCCCCGTCTCCCATTATGCGGACCTTGACTTCTAAGGACACGACAATGCCCGGCCACGCTATAAAGGCGGAGAACCAGGGCAGGAAACGACGGACGCTCACCGCCTTCCTGAAGGAAGAGGCCGCGGCCAAGGGCTTCGACCTCTGTCGCATCACCCGGCCGGACGCGATTCCCGAGGCGCCGGACAGGCTTGCGCAATTCCTTGACGCCGGCTGGCATGGGACGATGGAATGGCTTGCCGAGACGGCGGAGCGGCGCGCCGATCCGCGGGTGCTGTGGAGCGAGGTCCGCTCGATCGTACTGTTCGGGATGAATTACGGCCCCGACAGCGATCCGCTCGCGATCCTCGCCAAGCGGGACCGAGGCGCGATCTCGGTCTACGCTCAGAACCGCGACTATCACGACGTCGTCAAGGGCCGGCTGAAGGAGATCGCCACGCGCTTTGCGGCACGCGCCGGCGAGGACGTGAAAGTCTTCGTCGACACCGCCCCGGTCATGGAAAAGCCGCTCGCGGAAAAGGCCGGCATCGGCTGGCAGGGCAAGCATACCAATCTCGTCAGCCGCGAATTCGGCTCCTGGCTGTTTCTCGGCAGCCTGTTCACGACCGCCGATCTCGATCTCGATGCGCCCGAGCGCGACCATTGCGGCTCCTGCCGGGCCTGTCTCGATGCCTGTCCGACCGACGCCTTTCCGGCGCCCTACCGCATCGATGCGCGGCGCTGCATCTCCTATCTGACCATCGAGCACAAGGGGCCGATCGACCGCGAATTGCGGCCGCTGATCGGCAACCGCATCTATGGCTGCGACGACTGTCTCGCCGTTTGTCCCTGGAACAAGTTTGCACGCTCGGCCTCGGAGATGAAGCTCAGGGCACGGGAGGACCTCCAGGAGCCGGAGCTCGCCGCCCTGCTGACGCTCGACGACGCCGCATTCCGCAGCCTGTTCTCCGGCTCCCCGGTGAAACGTATCGGACGCGACCGCTTCGTCAGAAATGTCTTGATCGCCGCCGGCAATTCCGGTCAGAAGGACCTGATACCCGCCTGCAAGGCATGCGCGCGCGATGGCTCGCCAACCGTCAGAGGGATGGCCGTCTGGGCGCTGTCGCGCCTGATGCCGGCGGGCGACCTGGCAGCTTTCGCCGCGGAATGCGGACAGGAAACCGACGACGAGGTGCTTTCGGAATGGGAAATGGCAGGAGTGAGCCGATGCATGTCCTGATACTTGGCGCCGGCTATTCCGGCACGGCCATCGCGAAGGCGTTCGCCCCCGCGGCGCAATCGGTAACGGGAACCACCCGGTCACCGGAGAAGCTGGCAACGCTCAAGGCCGCAGGCATCGAGCCTCTGCTGTTCGACGGCAACGCGATTTCCGCTGATCTCGCCGAGGCGATGCGCAAGACGACTCACCTCGTCCAGTCGATCGCCCCCGGTCGCGAAGGCGACCCGATGTTCCGGGCCGGCACGCCACCGCTCGAGAGGCTTCTGCCGAACCTTCGCTGGGTCGGTTATCTCTCCACCGTCGGCGTTTACGGCGATCATGGCGGCGGCTGGGTATCGGAGGAGACACCGCTCAAGCCTGTCTCGCAGCGATCCGTCGAGCGGGTCGAGGCGGAAAATGCCTGGCTGGATCATGGCGCGAGTCTGGGCATTCCCGTCGCCGTACTGCGGCTCGCCGGCATCTACGGGCCGGGCCGCAACGCCTTCCGCAACCTCACGGAAGGCACGGCGCGGCGCGTCGTGAAGCCGAACCAGGTCTTCAATCGCATCCGTGTCGAGGATATCGGGGCGGCGGCCGCATTCCTCGCCGGCCGCGGCATGGGCGGAATCTTCAACGTGACCGATGATGAGCCAGGGCCGCCGCAGGACGTGGTGGCCGAGGCCGCCCGGCTGATGGGTGTCGAGCCACCACCGGAGATTCCCTTCGAGAGCGCAGAGATGTCGTCGATGGCGCGATCCTTCTATGGCGAGAACAAGCGCGTCTCCAACACGCGGCTTCGCCGGGCTGGCTTCGAATTCGCCTTCCCGAACTATCGCGTTTCGCTTGCACAGCTATGGGCCAGCGGCACCTGGCGCGGCGAATAGATTTACTTCTGCGATACTTCTTTCAGAATATCGCCCCCCTCCAAAAGCATGTCGTGAGATCATCCGAAAGTAATAGATTCGGAAGATTCAGCGCTCCTGCCTCATACTGCCATATTTTGCCCTATACTTGTCCATTCACTACAACCTAAGCGATAGTTCGCATTTTTGACGAGGGAAATTCGTGAAAAATCCAGTGAATCGAAATTTTAAATGATTTTTTACGTTCGGCTGGCAGCTGCGCGGAACGAATGGGCGCTCAAATCGTTTAACCGCTGATTTCATAGAACTTCTTTGTCCTTTCTAAAGCAATTAAAACGGCACTCCATTTTTAAAATCACCATGTTTTTCAATAAATCCTAATCGAAGGTTAACGGTTGAAGCACGGTTTTGCCATTTTTTGCCCTAATTAGCTCGAACTGCAAGGGAACTAGTCGAACATTCAATCCGAAGAGGTCATCGCTTGAAGCCCGCGAAAATCAAGACTGCTGCCGCCGCAGCGCTATTCGCCGTCGGGATGGGTTTGGTCTCGGCATCCGACATCCAGGCAAAGGGAACGGGTTGCGGTGGCGCCTCCTGGTACGCCCTCACCTCGAAAACCGCCTCCGGTGAGCGCATGAACGCCGCGCGCCTGACGGCAGCCCACCGCAGCCTGAAATTCGGTACTAAGGTGCAGGTTACCAACAAGCGGAACGGCAAGTCCGTCGTAGTCCGGATCAACGACCGCGGCCCCTTCATTCGCGGCCGCGTGATCGATCTGTCCAAGGCGGCCGCCTCGCAGATCGGCATGATCCGCTCGGGCACGGCCAGCATCTGCTACCAAGTCGTCAATTCCTGATCATCCATCCGTCCACCGGGTCGGCTGGACGGATTATTCTGCGGGGCTGCTGCTCTGGCGGATAATGCGACCGCTCACTTGCTCTTCGAGGCCATCGCCGCTACCACGGCGAAAAAGGAGTTGATCGAAGATGCGATTGGGCGGACGGCTCTCGGGAGCCATTGACGTTCTTGACGATATCGAGAAGCGCAAGCGCCCGGTCGCCGACGCGCTCAAGGACTGGGGCCTCTCGCACCGCTTCGCCGGATCGGGCGATCGCGCCGCCATCGGCAACATCGTCTATGACGCACTTAGGATGAAGCTTTCCCATGCCTATCTGATGGACAGCGACAGCGCGGCCGCGCTTGGCCACGCGGTCATGTACCGCCAATGGGGCTTTACGCCCGACAAGCTCGCGGAGGAACTTGCCGATGACAAGTTTGCCCCGCAGGCACCTTCGGCGGAGATGATGACGGCGTTCGGCGCGCGGCGCATCGACGACGCGCCGCTCAACGTGCAAGGCGACATCCCCGAATGGACGCAGGCCTCCTTCGAGGAAAATTTTTCCGACGATTGGCTCGACGAAGCCAGGGCGCTCGCCGGCCGACCGACCCTCGACCTTCGGGTCAACACGCTGAAGGCCAGCCGCGACAAGGTGCTGAAGTCCCTGGAGCGCAGCGGCGCCGAGCCGGCGGCGATCGCCCGCCACGGCGTGCGCATCCCCGCTGGCGAAGGCGCCTCGCGGCTGCCGAACGTGACCGCCGAAATCTCGTTCCAGAAGGGCTGGTTCGAGGTTCAGGACGAAGGCTCGCAGATCGTTGCGGACCTGGTCTTCCCGCGTGAAGGCGAGCAGGTGCTCGACTATTGCGCCGGCGGCGGCGGCAAGACGCTCGCCATGTCCGCTGCCATGAACAACAAGGGCCAGGTGCATGCCTATGACACCGACCGCAAGCGTCTTGCGCCGATCATCGAACGGCTGAAACGGGCCGGCACCCGCAATGTGCAGGTGCACGAGTCGGCCGAAGCGCTGGCATCGCTCGCCGGCCGCTGCGACCGGGTGCTCGTCGATGCCCCCTGCACCGGCACCGGAACGTGGCGGCGCCGGCCGGACACGAAATGGCGCCTGACCCAGAAGAACCTCGAGGAGCGCTTGGCGCAGCAGGAAGAGGCGCTTGCCGGCGCCGCCCAGTTCGTCCGTCCCGGCGGCCATCTGATCTACGTGACCTGTTCGGTGCTGCCGGAAGAAAACGAGGCACAGGTCTACGGCTTCTGCGAGGACAATCCGGAGTTCGAGATCCTCTCGGCCGCAGACACCTGGGCGGCGCTGTTCGGCACCGACAAGCCGCAACCCTGGTCCGCCGACATGAAGACCGTCACCCTGACGCCCGCCTCGACCGGAACCGACGGGTTCTTCTTCTGCCTGATGGGCAGAAAAGGATAGCATTCCCTGCACCCCGCAAGGGGAGGTCGTAATTTGAAAATGTTCTAAACTATACGCTTTGACACCAGTTTACTTTTGGTTCATGACAATGGCGCTTTACCCGGCCTCGAGCCGTTGCTCGGCCGACATGCCAAGGAGAGGGTCATGACCAAGAATTTCATCCGCGCCGCTGCGCTGGCACTCATGACGGCCACGTCCGTGCTTGCTCTGCAGCCGGCCAGCGCCGCGACGGATGCCGCTGCGGTCGTCAAACACTATGCCGCCGTCGCGCACGCCAAATACGAGGACGCACTGACAACGGCCGAGGCGCTCGACAAGGCGGTCGATGCACTGATCGCAGGCCCAAGCGAAGAGACGCTGAAGGCGGCGCGCGACGCCTGGCTCAAGGCCCGCAACCCTTACCAGGAGACCGAGGTCTACCGCTTCGGCAATGCGATCGTGGACGAATGGGAAGGCAAGGTGAACGCCTGGCCGCTCGATGAGGGCCTGATCGACTATGTCGATCCGAGCTACGGCACGGAGAGCGACGAGAACGCGCTCTTCACCGCCAACGTCATCGCCAACAAGACGATCAAGATCGACGGCAAGGACGTCGACGCGACGAACATCACGCCGGAATTCCTGGCCGGCACGCTGCAGGAAGCCGGCGGCATCGAAGCGAATGTCGCGACCGGCTACCACGCCATCGAGTTCCTGCTGTGGGGCCAGGATCTGAACGGCACCGGCCCGGGCGCCGGCAAGCGCACCTATACCGATTTCGACACCAAAGCCTGCACGAACGGCAATTGCGACCGCCGCGCTGCCTACCTGAAGGCGGCGACCGACCTGCTCGTCGCCGACCTCAAGGAAATGGTCGCCAATTGGGCGCCGGAAGGTGCCGCGGCCAAGGCAGTGGAAGCGGACCCCAAGGCCGGTCTCGCGGCGATTCTCACCGGCATGGGCTCGCTCTCCTATGGGGAACTGGCCGGCGAGCGCATGAAGCTCGGCCTGCTGCTGCACGATCCGGAAGAAGAACACGACTGCTCCTCGGACAACACCCATAATTCGCATCTGCACGATGCGATCGGCATCCAGTCGGCCTATACCGGCGAATATACCCGGGTCGACGGCACGAAGCTTGCCGGCCCCTCGCTGTCCGAACTCGTCGCCGCCAAGGACGCCGCGCTCGACAAGGAGATGGCGACCAATCTCGCAACCACCGTCGAGAAGATGCAGGCGATGGCCAAGCGCGCCGAAGCTGGCGAGGCCTATGACCAGATGATCGCCGAAGGCAACAAGGACGGCAATGCGACCGTTCAGGCCGCCATCGACGGGCTGATCGCCCAGGCCAAGACCGTCGAGCGCGTCATCGCGGCGCTCGAACTCGGCACAATCGAGCTTGAAGGTTCCGACAGCCTGGATAATCCTAACGCGGTTTTCCAATAAGCCGAAAAGGCGGGTCGCTCCGACAAGGCGCGGCCCGGCCCTTGCCCGATGAAGGTCCCGACCGCCCGCTTCCTCGCGCTGCCGCTCGCCGCGCTCGTCGGCCTTGCCGCCACGGCATCGGCGATTGGCGGGGGTATCGGTCGCGGCGCCGGCGCCAATACCCCCCTCTGCCCTGCCGGGCATCTCCCCCACAAGGGGGGAGATTGGCCAGAAGCAGAGCCCTGCCCGACGGACACGTCGCAAGCGCCGCCTTCATCGACTGCAAGGGTACTCGCCCAGCCCCATTCGCTGAGCGGGACATCGCCGTTTGCCGATCGCCCCCCTTGTGGGGGAGATGCCCGGCAGGGCAGAGGGGGGTGCCTCCCTCAACGCGACGACCTTTCCGAACAGGACCTCCAGCGCGTCGAGGCCGTCACTCGACCGGCGACCGACTTCTCCAGGGCCGAACCCTTCGAGGCGATGTCGGCGGGCGCGACGACGACGATCGCGCCGGTCGACCAGAAGGTCTTCCAGCAATTCTCCGCCAATCTACCCTTCGAGGACGAGCAGAATTTCAAGCTCGGCAAGGCGCTGTTCGAAAAGCTCTGGGTCTCCGCCCCTTCCTCGACGCAGGCCTCCGACGGGCTCGGCCCGCTTTACAACGCCCGCGCCTGCGAGAGCTGCCACCTGCGCGACGGCCGCGGCCGCCCGCCCGAGGCAGGCGACGCGACGTCGACGGTTTACCGTCTTGCCCGTGCGCCGCGCGACGAAGCCGAACGCCGCATGGTCGCCGATTACCAGGTGCTCAACTTTCCTGATCCCGTCTATGGCGCGCAATTGCAGGACAGCGCCGTGCCGGGGCTTGCCGCCGAAGGGCGTCTCACGGTCACCTATACGGAAGCAACGGTGCCGCTTTCCGAAGGCGAGACGGTCTCGCTGCGCAAGCCCGAATACGCGGTTGCCGATCTCGGCTATGGCCCGTTGCATCCGGCGACGACGCTGTCGCCGCGCGTCGCCCCGCCGATGATCGGCCTCGGCCTCATAGAAATGATCCACGAGGCCAACATTCTTGCGCGGGCCGATCCGGACGACCGGGACGGCGACGGCATCAGCGGACGGGCGGCGCTCGTCCGCGACCGAGACAGGAACGCGACCGCGCTCGGCCGTTTCGGATGGAAGGCCCAGAACGCGACCATTCGCCAGCAGGCGGCCGACGCCTTCGCCACCGACATCGGCATTTCCACGCCTGCCTCGGGCCGCAGCCACGGCGATTGCACCGAGGCGCAGGACGCCTGCCTGAAGCTGCCGAGCGGCGTGCAGGCGCGGCTCGGGCCGGTCGAGGCGCCCGACCCGGTGCTCGGCCTCGTCACCTTCTATTCCGCCAACCTGGCAGTCCCGGCCCGCCGCCAGGCGAGCTTTCCGCAAACGCTGAAAGGCAAGCAGCTTTTCTACGAAGCGGGTTGTCCGGCCTGTCACACGCCAAAATATGTCACCCGGCGCGACGCACCGCACAAGGAACTGGCGTTCCAGCTGATCTGGCCCTATTCCGATTTCCTGCTGCACGACATGGGCGAGGAACTGGCGGACAGCCAGCAGGTCGGTGTCGCCAGCGGGCGCGAATGGCGCACGCCGCCGCTCTGGGGGATCGGCCTGACCAAAACGGTCAGCGGTCACACATTCCTGCTCCACGACGGGCGGGCTCGCAATTCCACCGAGGCCATCCTGTGGCACGGCGGAGAAGCGGAAAAGGCCCGCAATGCCTTCGCCACCATGGCGAAGGACGACCGAAACGCCCTGCTTTCCTTTCTGGAGTCGCTCTGATGCGCTTTAAGCTTCCTCTGACCCTCGGCCTGCTGCTTCTTGCAGCCGCCGCGCCCGCAGCGGCACAGGAGGGCACTGCCCTTTCGCCGCGGGTCCTCGACGAAGCGGCCTTGCCGGGGGTGATGGCAGAGGCGGTGGATAGTTTCATCGTTCCCGGATACCGCGACCTGTCGCGGGCAACGGCCGATCTTGCCGAGAAAAGCGCCGCGCTCTGCGCGACACCGTCCGCCGCAGCGCTCGAGGAAACCCGATCGGCCTTCTCGAATGTCGTACGAAAATGGTCGACGATCGAAATCGTCCGGCTTGGACCGGCTCTCGAACAGAACCGGTTCGAGCGCTTCCTTTTCTATCCCGATCGCAAGAGCACTGGTCTCAAGCAGGTGCAGGCCATTCTTGCCAAGCACGACGAGAGTGCGACAAGGGCGGACAGTCTCAAGGGGAAGAGCGTCGCCGTGCAGGGGCTCGGCGCTTTCGAGTATGTTCTCTACGGCACCGGAGCGGAGACGCTCGCCGGCAAGGGAGGCAGCTTTCGCTGCCGTTACGGAGTGGCGATCTCCCAGAACCTGACGGCGATCGCCGACGAGCTGCTCGCCGCCTGGGAGAAGCCCGATGGCGTCCAGTCTGCCTGGAAGTCGCCCGGCCCCGGCAACCCGTTCTTCCGCGACAGCAAGGAGGCGGCGACGGAACTGCTCGGGGTTCTCGTGCACAGCGTCGAGATGATCAAGGACCAGCGGCTGCGCCCATTCTATGATGGGGCGCTCGATGGCAAGCCGGACAAGGGCCGCCCGAAGCTCGCGATCTACTGGCGCTCGGGTAACACGATGGCGTCCATTGCCGCGAACCTCGGCGGTCTGCAGGCGCTCTTCAACAGCGCAGGCATGGAGAAGCTGCTTCCCGCCGACAGCCGCTCGATCGCCGGCTCGTTGAATTTTCTGTTCAAGGCGCTGATCAGCGCGACCGACCGCGTCGAGGGGCCGATCGATGCGGTTCTGGCGGATGAGAAACAACGCGCAAGGCTCGACTTCATCGCACTCAACACCGCCGACCTCCTCGACCGGCTGAACCGCGACTTCGGCGGCGCGATCGGGCTCGGCGCCGGGTTTTCCTTCGCCGACGGCGATTGACACGCCAACGTGAAAAAGCCTCAGGTTGACAAGCCGTAAGTTTGGGAGCAAAGCGCATTCCATGCCCGTTTTTCACGGGCATGCGTCACCCACGAAGGACCAACCCAAGATGAACCCCGACAGTCGAAGTCGAGCTTTCATCGCGGCCGCTCGGACCTGATTGATCAGGGCTCCAGGCGGTCCGATGACCTCGCCCATGGAGCCCAAAATGCTGCGCATCTACCTAAGCCAGAACGGCCATCTCGCGCTCGCCGATCACGCCACCGGCCTTGCCTTCCAGGAGCCGGTCACATGGTTCGACCTTTTCAATCCCTCCGCCGATGAGACCCGGTTCGTCGAGGAGCACCTCGGCATCGCCATCCCGACCCGCGACGAGATGCAGGAAATCGAGCTCTCCGACCGCCTCTACCAGGAGGACGGCGCGGAGTTCATGACGATGACCGCGACCGCCAAGCTCGACAGCGACTATCCGGTCAAGGTGCCGGTGACCTTCGTCCTCAAGGGGGCGACTCTCGTCACGGTGCGCCACGCCGATCCGAAGCCGTTCCAGACCTATGCAACCCGCATCCAGAAACCGAACGGCGCCGTCTGCGAAACGGGCGAACTGGTCATGCTGGGTCTGCTCGAGGCTATGATCGACCGGATCGCTGACGCCCTGGAACGGGCCGGCAACGAGGTCGACGGGATCTCGCGCGAGGTGTTCCGCAAGTCGACTGCCAGCGCCACCAAGAAGACGCGCGACCTGCAGTCGCTGATCGAGCAGATCGGCCAGAAGGGCGACCTGCTGACGACCATCCGCGAAAGCCTGGTCAGCATCGGCAGGCTCGTCGCCTACCATGTGGCCCTGGAAGGCAGCACGGCGCGCAAGGCCGCCAAGGAGAGCCGGCAGCGGGTTAAGCTGATCCAGCGCGACGCCGCCTCACTCGGCGACCACGCGCTGTTCCTGTCGAACAAGATCAACTTCCTGCTCGACGCGACGCTCGGCCTGATCAATCTCGAGCAGAACCAGATCATCAAGATCTTCTCGGTCGCGGCGGTCGTGTTCCTGCCACCGACGCTCGTCGCCTCGATCTACGGCATGAACTTCGAGATCATCCCGGAACTGCACTGGCAGCTGGGCTATCCCTATGCGCTGGCGGCGATGGCGATTTCCGCGCTGTTGCCGTATCTTTATTTCAAACGCCGGGGTTGGCTGTAGATGTGGAAGAAACCCCTCCCCAGCCCCTCCCCACAGGGGGGAGGGGCTTACGATGCCGCGCCGGGCCCGCTCAACCTCAACGGTTCAGCAGGCTCGAATGTCGCAGATGGCACCTCGGGCTGCAGCGGGGGAAAGCCCCTCCCCCTTGTGGGGAGGGGTTGGGGAGGGGTCTTACCAACCGGTCGGATTCCGCCCAGGCCCATCAGGGCAAATCGCATGAGCGCCAAGACCCTCATCGACCGACGCAGCTTCGTCAAAATGGCCGGGGCCGTCTGGATGGCAACGCTTGGCTCGCGCGGCGCCTTCGCGCTCGAACGGACCGACGCCGTCTTCGCCTCGGCCTTCATGGCCCCGGACGGCGGCTACGGCATCGCGACGCTGACGGAAGCGGGAGAGATCGTCGAGCGTACGGTGCTGCCGGCGCGGGCACACGGCATGGCCTTCTCGCCGGCGACGCGCCGAGCCGTCGCCTTTGCGCGCCGGCCCGGAACCTATGCGATGATCCTGGCGACCGACGGCACTGCCGAGCCGATCGTGATCACCGCCGCCGAAGGCCGCCACTTCTTCGGCCACGGCTGCTTTTCGGCCGACGGGCGGCTGCTCTACGCGACCGAGAACGACTTTTCCGCCAATCGCGGCATGATCGGCGTCTATGACGGGACACGTGGCTTTGCCCGCATCGGCGAGTTCCCGACCTATGGCATCGGCCCGCACGACATGACGCTCGCCCCCGAGGGCGGGACGCTCGTCATCGCCAATGGCGGCATCGAGACGCATCCGGATTTCGGCCGCACCAAGCTCAATCTCGACCGCATGGAACCGAGCCTCACCCTCGTCGACACGGCGACCGGAGCGCTCATCGAGAAACATGGCCTGCCGGCTGAACTCAGGCAGCTTTCCACCCGGCATGTCGACATCGGCGCCGACGGCAGGATCTGGTTCGCCTGCCAGTACGAGGGGGCGCGCGACGACCTGCCGCCGCTGGTCGGGCATTGCGCCAAGGGGGAGAAGCTGACCTTCGTTCCCCTGCCGGAAAGCACGACGGCAGCACTCGCCAACTATGTCGGCGCCATCGCCGTCAACCGCCGCGAGGGCCTTGTCGGCCTTACGTCGCCGAAGGGCAACGTCGCCGTCACGCTCGATGCGAAAACGGGTTCGGTCGTGAAGGAGGAGCGGGTCGCAGACGCGGCAGGCGTTGCCGCCGCAAAGCCCGGCTTCGCCGTCTCGTCCTATGACGGCCTGTTCATGAGCCGCCGAAGCCCGGTCGCCTGGGACCAGCATATCATTCGGCTGGACAAGGATTAGGTCGATCGACTTCCCGCGCCGGAAAGCTTCGCCAGATCGTCCCAGCGATAGGCGATCTGCTCCAGGCTCTCGCGGCCGACGCTGACGCGTCCCTGCCCGACGGCCCGCGCGCCGAGCCGCTCATAGAAGGCCCGGTTCGGATTGCCGGCCAGCACCCAGGCGAAGAGCGATGAGGCCTGCATCTCACGGCAATGGCCCGCCACGGTGCGCACCAGCGCCGAGCCGATGCCCACGCCATGAAATTCCGGTAGCAGATAAAGCTCGTAGAGTTCTTTGTCGAAGGGGGGCGGCATCGACCTCGCCCGACCGTAATTCGCGAAGCCGATTACCCGCTCGTCCGAGAGGTCGACGGCGACCACGAGGAAAGCACCCGGAATCCGCATCCGTCGGGCATGGCCGATCGCCTGGTCTTCGACCTTCATCGCGTCGAGATAGGCATCGGAAATGATGCCGCGAAAGGTCGCGCGCCAGGTGCTGACAAGGACCGACGCGATCATCATCACGTCATCCGGCACGGCCGAGCGGATCTCGATGCGTCTGACGTTTCTCATCGAGATGATATATGGACGCAGCCCGCCTGCCGAAAGTCCGGGGCCTCGATTCGCGGCCTGCGGCGTACGGACGATTGCGCTTGTTCTCGCGCGCGACGCATGCAACTGTCTGCGCGGCGGGGCAGCCAGGACTGTTTTGACAAGGGGCTTTTGCATTGAGGGACGACAGCGAACCACACGATTTTCGTGCCCGCATCCGGGAGAGCTTCGACCGTCAGGCCGCCATGCGCACGATCGGTGCTGAACTCACCCGTGTCGAGCAGGGCACCGTGGAGATCGAGCTGCCGTTCGATCCCAAGCTGACGCAACAGCACGGTCTCCTGCATGCCGGGGTGATCTCGGCGGCGCTCGATGCCGCCGGGACCTATGCGGGCTATTCGCTCATCGACCCCGACGCATCGCTGCTGACGATCGAGTTCAAGGTCAATCTCCTGTCGCCCGGCCGCGGCGAGCGCTTCCTGTTCCGTGGTGAGGTGACGAAGCCAGGCACGACGATCATCGTTTCGGATGGCAAGGCCTATGCGGTCAGGTCCGACGGACCGGCGAAGCTGATCGCCTCGATGACCGGGACGATGATGGTGGTGCGCGGCCGTGAAGGGATCGAGGGATGAGTTTCGAGCTGAAGCCGGTGGCCGGCAAGAAGGTCCTCTACGTGATGGCCGTCGAACCGGAGTATGGTCCCTGCCTCAAGCAGCGGATCGCACCGCTGATGACGGGCGTCGGCCCGGTCGAGGCGGCCGTCGGCCTGACCAGGGCGCTTTGCGAGCTCCAGGCGGCTGGCAACCTGCCGGATCTCGTCGTCTCGCTCGGCTCGGCGGGCTCGGCAAGGCTCGAGCAGACGGAAATCTACCAGGCGACGTCGGTCGCCTATCGCGACATGGACGCCTCGCCGCTCGGTTTCGAGAAGGGCAGAACACCTTTCCTCGACCTTCCCGCCGTCGTCGAACTGCCGTTGCGCATTCCAGGCGTGAAGGAGGCACGGCTTTCGACCGGCGCCAACATCGTCTCCGGCAAGGCCTATGACGATATCGACGCCGACATGGTCGAGATGGAGACCTATGCGATCCTGCGCGCCTGCCAGAGCTTCGGCGTCCCGCTCATCGGGCTGCGCGGCATATCCGACGGCAAGGCGGAACTGCAGCATGTCGGCGACTGGACGGAATATCTGCACGTCATCGACGAGAAGCTGGCAGATGCAATCGACCGGCTTGAAGGCGCGCTCGACGGCGGCGAAATCCGGCTCTGACAGTCCCGCAGCAGCTCCTAAATTGTCCGGGTGCAATGTAAACGTTGCGCCGGCGGCGGGCTTTCATTAAAGGCTCGCCATGATCAAGCTCGCTTGAAGGCCCGCCATGACCCAGACAGCCCATCCCGACACCGTGCTCATCGTCGATTTCGGCAGCCAGGTGACGCAACTCATCGCCCGGCGCGTGCGCGAAGCCGGTGTCTATTGCGAGATCGTACCATTCCAGTCGGCCGAAGAGGGCTTCAAGCGCCTGAAACCGAAGGCGGTGATCCTGTCCGGAAGCCCGGCCTCGACGCTCGACATCGGGTCGCCTCGCGCGCCATCGGTGATCTTCGAAAGCGGCCTGCCGGTCTTCGGCATCTGCTACGGCCAGCAGACCATGTGCGCCCAGCTCGGCGGCAAGGTCGAGAGCGGCCATCACCGCGAATTCGGCCGCGCCTTCCTGGAGGTCGAGAAGGACTGTGCCCTCTTCGACGGGCTCTGGTCGCTCGGCTCCCGCCATCAGGTCTGGATGTCGCACGGCGACCGGGTGACAGCGCTGCCGGAAGGCTTCGAGGTGGTGGCGACCTCTTCGAATGCGCCCTTTGCTTTCATCGCCGACGAGACGCGCAAATATTACGCCGTGCAGTTCCATCCGGAAGTGGTGCATACGCCGGACGGCGCCAAGCTGATCTCCAACTTCGTCCACAAGATCGCCGGCATCAAGGGCGACTGGACGATGTCGGCCTACCGCGCCAAGGCGGTCGAGGCGATCCGCAAACAAGTCGGCGGCAAGAAGGTGATCTGCGCGCTTTCGGGCGGCGTCGATTCTTCCGTGGCGGCGCTGCTCATCCATGAGGCCGTCGGCGACCAGCTCACCTGCATCCTCGTCGACCACGGCCTGATGCGCAAGGACGAGGCGGCGAATGTCGTCGCCATGTTCCAGGAGCACTACAACCTCCACCTCCTCCACATCGACGCGTCCGACCGCTTCATCGGCGAGCTCGAGGGCGTCAGCGATCCGGAGACCAAGCGCAAGATCATCGGCCGTCTCTTCATCGAGGTCTTCGAGGAAGAGGCGAAGAAGCTCGGTGGCGCCGATTTCCTCGCCCAGGGGACGCTCTATCCGGACGTGATCGAAAGCGTTTCCTTCACCGGCGGCCCGTCGGTGACGATCAAGTCGCACCACAATGTCGGCGGCCTGCCGGAGCGGATGAACATGCAGCTCGTCGAGCCGCTGCGCGAACTCTTCAAGGACGAGGTGCGCGTGCTCGGCCGCGAGCTCGGCCTGCCCGAGAGCTTCATCGGCCGCCATCCCTTCCCCGGCCCGGGCCTTGCCATCCGCTGCCCCGGCGGCATCAGCCGCGAGAAGCTCGAAATACTGCGCGAGGCCGATGCGATCTATCTCGACGAGATCCGCAAGGCGGGCCTCTACGACGCCATCTGGCAGGCCTTCGCCGTGCTGCTGCCGGTGCAGACGGTGGGCGTCATGGGCGACGGGCGCACCTACGAGTTCGTCTGTGCGTTGCGCGCCGTCACCTCGGTCGACGGCATGACCGCCGACTTCTACCACTACGACATGGAATTCCTCGGTCGCGCCGCAACCCGCATCATCAACGAGGTGCGCGGCATCAACCGCGTCGTCTACGACGTCACTTCGAAGCCGCCCGGCACGATCGAGTGGGAGTGAGGGCGACGCTTCCAGTGCCTGCACCTTCGCTGAGGATAACCCGGCCGGGCTGTTGCGCCGTCGCAGCTTCCGTATAGGCTGTTCCCCGCCCGCTGCATGTTCTAAATCGCAGGCGATTTAGGACATGCAGCACTCAAAGTGCTACAGCGACCTTTGCGCGTCTTACAAGACGCGCGGCGCTGTAAATCACCGAGCGAGGAGGGTCCATGGCACGGGGAGAGTGGCGGTGGGTCAAGGCACTTGACCCCAAGGAAAAAGCGGCCGTCGCCGCGACCTGCGAGCGATTCATCGCGGAGAAGCTGAAGCCCCGCTTCCTGCCGAATATCCGCCCAACCCAGTTCAATTATCCGGTCGATATTTTCGGCAAGTGGCGAGCGGGCAAATACAGCTTCATCACGCGCTACCGTTCCGGCTTTGCCGACAATGCCGGCCAAGAATTCGACATGGCCTTCACACGCCTCAACCATCTGGAGGAATGCGTCGCCGAAACCCGGTTCGACGTCATGTGGTTCAGGCACACCGGGCGATGGTGGCGCCTCTATTCCGGTGTCACACTCGAGGAGGCGCTCCACCTTATCGAAACCGAGGAGTTGCTTCAGCCCATATGAGCCCTGAAAACAAAGTATATTTCAACGTCGACGCCTTGCGGGAGCTTGTGGGCAAGACGGTGTTCGCACGCGGCGAGGCTTATTTTCGCGAGGATCGCGTCGAACTTCTGGCGATCAAGCCGGAGCGCGTACTGGCGCGCGTGAAAGGCACGGAGAGCTACCGCGTCGAGCTTACCGGCCAAGGGCGGGCGTTCGGTGGGGATTGTACCTGCGTCGCCTTCGACGACCGCGGATCTTGCAAGCATATGGTCGCAGTGGCGCTTGCGGCCAATGCCGGCGGAGGCGAGGCAGGGCAAGACGGCACCGGCACTTTCGCGCGCATTCGCGCTCATCTGCAGGCGAAGAGCATCGACGCCCTGGTCGACATGATCATGGAGATCGCCGAGTTCGATTCGGACCTGCTTCATAGATTGGACATGGCCGCGCTTGCCACGGACGGCGACAGCAAGACGATCGAGAAGCACCTCAGGCGGGCCATCGACAGCGCCACGCAGATCGACGATTACGTTGGGTACAGGGAAGCTGCCGGATGGGCGGCCGACGTGCATCGGGTGCTTAACGTCGTCGCGGAACTGCCGGGCAAGGGCCATGGCGAACTTGCCCTGCAGCTTGCGGAGCACACCTTCGACCGAATCCAAGACGCCATGGAAAACATCGACGACTCCGACGGCCATTGCAGTACGCTGCTCGACCGGACCCGCGATATCCATCTCGCTGCGGCGCGTGCCGTCCGACCCGACCCCGTCTTACTCGCCCGCGATCTCTTTAAGCGCGAGATGGAGGGCGAGTACGACACCTTCTACAACGCCGCCGGCACCTATGCGGATATCCTGGGAGATGAAGGGCTCGCAGAATACCGCCGCCTTGCGCTCGCGGCTTGGGAGAAGTTGCCGCCACTGCGCGGCGGCGGTGGAACGCGGAGCCGAACCGCATACACTGCCGATTATAGTCAATTGCGGCGGATTCTCGACACCGTCGGCGCGGACGAACGCAATATCGAGGCGCGCATTGCGCTGCGCACGAAGGACCTGTCGTCGCCCTGGAACTACCTGGAACTGGCAGGGTTCTGCCGGAAGAACGACCGCGAGGAGCAAGCTCTGCGCTGGGCCGAGGAGGGTCTGTGGATCTTCGAGGACGAGCGACCCGACGCGCAGCTCGTCTTTATCGCCGTCGAGCTCCTGACGAAGATCGGTCGCGCCACGGATGCGGCGCAGCACCTGTGGCGGGCATTCAGGAAGGTTCCGAATTTCGAGATCTACCTGAAGCTCCGGGAACTGGAGGGAGAAGCGGTCTGCGACAGCGCGGTGCAGACGATCGAGTCCCAACTGGCCGGGGGCAAGGACGCTGGTCTCTACGCCCCGTACGATCTTCTCATGCGCATCCTGATGCATGAGGAGCGGTTCGACGCCGCCTGGGCAGTGTCATCGAGGCGTGGTGTCTCGACCGGAATGCGGCAGACGCTTGCCGATGCAAGCGCGGCGACCCATCCAGAGCAGGCGGTCCGCGTCTATGCCGAGAAGATCGAACAACTCGTCAATCTCAGCGGCAATCACAATTACGAGGAAGCGGCCCGATTGATCGACCGGATCGGCGGCTTGCGCAGCGCCGGCGAACATGCGGACTATGTCGAGTCGCTGAAGACGCGACACGGCCGCAGGCGTAATTTCATGAAGCTTTTGGGGTGAGTCCGTGCGGCGCTCCGAAATCGAAAGCCAGAACCGTTATCTCGTGAAGCGCCAGCGCGACTTTCGCCTGGCGGCGGACATCGTCACGCGCGCCTGGATGACGTTTCCGGAGGTTCAGGCGATCGCCGTCATCGGCTCGGTCGCAAAACCGCTCTGGAAGGAGGTACCCCGCTTCAGGGAGTTCCGGCGTCGCGGCATCGAGGTCTGGCACGAGTGCGGCGATCTCGACATGGCTCTTTGGATCGACTCGCAGGAGCGGCTCGGCGAGTTGCGGAAAGCATGCGCCAGGGCCTTGCGCGAGGCCTTCGAGGCGGGAGCCGGCATGAGCGTTCCGAGCAATGAAGTCGATGGCTTCCTGTTCGAACCGGGAAGCGACCGCTATCTCGGCCGCCTCTGCAAGTTCAGTCAGTGTCCCAAAGGCAAGTTCGACTGTCTCACGCCAGGCTGCGGCACGATCCCTTTCAACAAGGTCGTTCCGAGATTTACGCCATGGGCCGATCTTCTGGCGCCGGCGCGCTATGCGATGCTTTACGAACGGGGAACCGGAGTGCTGCGCTCCGCGCTCGATCTGCCGGCCGTCCAAGAAGAGTGACGCAACTGCTAATAGGTGCGCGCCGCGAGTCCCTTCGCCCCGCCTGCGGGGAGAAAGGTGCCGGCAGGCGGATGAGGGGCCATCGAGACCGCAAGCGGCGCGCTTCCGCGACCTACGGCGCCGCGCCGGTAGCCATCTTCGGGCTGTCGAGCAGAATGGTCGAGCGCAGCGTCTTGATCTCGGCGATCTGCTCGAACTCGCTCCAGAGCAGGCGCTTGTAATCGGCGACATCGCGCACCGCGATCTTCAGCAGGAAGTCGAAGTCGCCGGCAACTGTGTGGCATTCGATAACTTCCGGCATGCGGGACACCAACTCGATGAAGCGTTGCCCGACCTTGCTGGCGGTGCGTTCCAGCGTCACCTCGACAAAGGCCTGGAAGCCGATCCCCAGCGCCTTCGGGTCGACGACGACCGTCTGGCGAATGACGCCGGTCAAGTAGAGGCGCGCCAGCCGGCGCGACAGCGGTGCGGGCGATAGGCCCACCCGCTCGGCCAGTTCGTTGTTGCTGAGCGACGCATCGGCGATCAGCAACCGGATGATCCGGCGATCGGTCGCATCCAGTTCGGCCCGTTGTTCCATCGCGGCTCCCCTCGGTTCAGCAAGCTGAACGTGCAAATGTACAATTCAGAGCAAAAACCTATAAGTTATCTCCTGGATATGCGCAAATTCATCGGCGATTTTGCGCTGACCCTGCGCTACACAGAAACGGACGGGCCGCAGACGCGGCTTGCCTTTCAGCTGCCTCAAGCCGACTATCGATCGATTTCTCCGTTTCATAGGGATTTCCAGCATGTTCGACGCCCTCGCTCGCCAACCTGACGATCCGTTGCTGGCCCTGATCGGCCTGTTCCGAAAGGACGAACGCCCCGGCAAGGTGGATCTCGGCGTCGGCGTCTATCGCGACGAAACGGGGCGCACGCCGATCTTCCGCGCCGTGAAAGAGGCAGAGAAGCGGCTGCTCGAAACACAGGAGACCAAGGCCTATGTCGGGCCCGAGGGCGATCTGGTGTTCCTCGATCATCTCTGGCGTCTCGTCGGCGGCGACACGGTCGAGCGCAGCCATGTGGCCGGGGTGCAGACGCCCGGCGGGTCCGGCGCACTTCGTCTGGCGGCCGATCTGATCTACCGGATGGGCGGCCGGAAAATCTGGCTCGGCCTGCCGAGCTGGCCGAACCACGCACCGATCTTCAAGGCGGCGGGTCTCGAGATCGCCACCTACGACTTCTTCGATATGCCCTCGCAGTCCGTGATCTTCGACAATGTCGTCAGCGCGCTCGAAGGTGCAGCCCCCGGCGACGCGGTGCTGCTGCATGCGAGCTGCCACAACCCGACCGGCGGCGTGCTGACGGAAGCCCAATGGATGGAGATCGCGGCGCTGGTCGCCGAGCGCGGCCTGCTGCCGCTCGTCGACCTCGCCTACCAGGGCTTCGGCCGCGGTCTCGAGCAGGATGTCGCGGGCCTGCGCCACCTCCTAACCGTCGTTCCGGAAGCGCTCGTCGCGGTTTCCTGCTCGAAATCCTTCGGCCTCTATCGCGAGCGCACCGGTGCGATCTTCGGCGTCACCCCGTCGACCTCTTCCGCCGACACGGTGCGCTCCAACCTCGCCGGGCTTGCCCGCACCAGCTATTCGATGCCGCCGGACCATGGCGCGGCCGTGGTGCGCACCATCCTTGCCGATCCGGATCTCGCCCGCGACTGGGCCGAGGAACTGGAAGGCATGCGGCTGCGCATGACCGGCATACGCCAGGCGCTCGCCGAAGGGCTCCGGAGCCGCTGGCAGAGCCTCGGGGCAGTCGCCGACCAGGAGGGCATGTTCTCGATGCTGCCCTTGACCGAGGCGGAAGTGATGCGGCTGAGGACCGAGCACGGCCTCTACATGCCAGGCTCGGGCCGCATCAATATCGCCGGGCTGAAGACGGCGGAGGTCGCCGACGTCATCCAGAAATTCACCAGCCTCTGAACGGACTCGCCAATATGAAGGTCGACGAAAACACCAACGCCGGTGCGCCCGAGCGGCACCGGCTCTACGAGGACGCGCTCGCAATCGTCACGGGGACGCTGATCATGGCGCTCGGCGTCGTCATCTATGGCAAGGCCATGCTCATCACCGGCAGCACCGCCGGCCTGGCTTTGCTGCTGCAATATGCGACCGGCGCCGCCTTCTGGCTCGCTTTCTCGCTCGTCAACCTGCCCTTTTACATCCTGGCGGTGAAGCGCCTCGGCTGGGTCTTCGCGCTGCGCACCTTCATTGCGGTCAGCCTCGTCTCGCTGTTCTCCCGCCTGACCGCAGAATGGGTGGACTTTGCCCGACTCGATCCTCTCTATGCCGCCATCATCGGCGGCGCATTGATGGGGATGGGCCTGCTGATCCTCTTCCGTCACCGCACCGGCCTCGGCGGTATCAATATCCTGGCGATCTACCTGCAGGAGAGATGGGCGATCCGCGCCGGCTATTTCCAACTCGGCGTCGATCTCGCGATCCTCGCGGCCTCCGCATTCGTGCTGCCGCCGGCCAATCTCTTCCTGTCGGTCGTCGGCGCTGTCGTCGTCAACATGACGCTGGCGATCAACCACAAGCCCGGACGCTATGCCGGCGTGACCTGAGATCGAGGTCTTCCGGCCTTTTCTCCGGCGCCGCACGCGGCTATGTGTGATCGCGAATTTGGCGAAAGAAGATTCGGGCAATGACGGTCACCATCTACGGCATCAGGAACTGCGACACGATGAAGAAGGCGCGCGGCTGGCTTGACGGCCGCGGCACGGCCTATCGGTTTCACGACTACAAGGCCGAGGGCATCGACCGCGCTCACCTGGAGCGCTGGTGCGCCGAGCTCGGTTGGGAAACGGTCCTCAACCGCCAGGGCATGACCTTCCGCAACCTGCCCGACGCGGAGAAGCAGGACCTGACCGGCGAAAAGGCGATCGCGCTGATGCTCAAGCAGCCGTCGATGATCAAGCGGCCGGTCCTGGAAGCGGGAGGCAAGCTGCTCGTCGGCTTCAAGCCGGAGCTCTACGAAGCCGAATTCGGCGCTTGAGCGCGATGTCCAAAACCACCCGGGCAACGCAAACGCTTACGAAGGCCGGCATCGCCTTCACCGTGCACAGCTACGACTACGATCCGGGCGCCGAGCGCGTCGGGCTGCAGGCGGCCGAAGCACTCGGCGAGGATCCGTCGCGGGTCTTGAAGACGCTGATGGCGGAGGTGGACGGCAAACCGGTCTGCTGCATTGTGCCGTCGGATCGCGAAGTAAGCATGAAGAAGCTCGCGGCCGCCTTCGGCGGCAAGTCGGCGAACATGATGAAGCCGGCCGAGGCCGAGCGGCTGACCGGCTACCACGTCGGCGGCATCAGCCCCTTCGGCCAGAAGAAGCTCGTGCCCACCGCAATCGAGGAGGCCGCGCTCGGCGAAGCGCTGGTCTATATCAACGGCGGCCAACGCGGGCTACAGGTGCGGCTCGACCCGAAGGATGCGCAGGCCGTGCTCAAGGCGATCGGCGCACCGCTGATCGCTTAGGCCGTGGCTATTGCCGGCGCCTTGGAGCTTGGCTTACCCCCTCTGCCCTGCCCCGGCAGGCCAGAGGGTGTAAGGATGCCGCTTCCTCTTAAAGAGCCACCCGTCGTCGTCCCACACGATCTAACGCTTGGTCGCTCTAACCGGCATCGTGTATCAACTGAGCCGCGAGAGCAGTTTGGCAAGCTCATCCGCCTCGTTCTCGCTGAACTTCGCGCCGACGTGCTTATCGATCGACCGCGAATAGGTCTCCCACATCAGCGCCCGCATCGCCCGCCCCGCTTCGGTGACGGTGACCCAGCAGCCGCGGGCGTCCTCGTCATAGGCTTCGCGACGCACCAGACCTTTCTTTTCGAGCCGATCGATCAGGCGCGAGAGATTGTATTGGGCGAGCAGCGTCCGGGCCTCGATCTCGAAGGGCCGCAACCGGCCGGCGTCGGCCTTCACCAGTTCCCAGAGCACGTCGTACCAACCGAGCGGCGGCAGCCCTGCCGCCTTGAAGTCCTTTTCGATTGCCGCAAGCACGCGGCTCTGCGCCCGCATGAGCCCGACCCATGCGTCGGTGGTGGCCGCGGTCGGCGCGGTTTGCTCTGATCCGTCCCCATCCTTCATAGATGCAGTTACATCTATCTTGACGAATTTGGCAACCCGTTATATATGCAATTGCATCTACTTTGACGAACAGCGGAGACCCCGATGACCGCGTCCCTCACCCTGATCAGCCACCATCTCTGCCCCTATGTGCAACGCGCCGCGATCGCGCTTCACGAAAAGGGCGTACCCTTCGAACGCGTCCATATCGACCTTGCGAACAAGCCCGACTGGTTCCTGAAGATCTCGCCGCTCGGCAAGGTGCCGCTGCTCAGCATTCCGCAGGACGAGGACGAGGCGATCCTCTTCGAAAGCACGGTGATCTGCGAATATCTCGAAGAAACGCAATCCGGCGCGAAGCTTCACCCGGCCGATCCTCTGATCAGGGCACGCCACCGAGGCTGGCTGGAATTCGGCTCCTCCATTCTTTCGGATCTTTGGGTCTACGAGACGACACAGGACGTGCAGACACTCGAGGCCAAGCGGAACACGCTCAAGACGAAGTTCGCGACCGTCGAGGCCGAACTCGGTGACGGCCCCTATTTTGCCGGCGCCGGTTTCAGTCTCGTCGACGCCGTCTTCGCGCCGATCTTCCGCTATTTCGACGTGTTCGACACGATCGCGGAGCACGGCATCTTCGACGGCAGCCCGCGCGTCGGCGCCTGGCGTCAGGCACTGGCGGCTCGGCCAAGCGTCAAGGCAGCGGTAACCGACGACTACGCCGCGCGGCTGGTGGCGTTTCTCGAAAAGCACGACGCGGTCCTGCTGAAAACCGGAAAGATCGCCGCCTGATTGGAAGACAACAGAGCCTTCTGTTTTTGCGGGAAGCGGTCTAAAACGGGCGCACCCGCATCACATGCCAGAAGGAGTTCCCATGAACGCCCCCCTCCAGTCGGCCAGAAACCCCGTCGACGCCGCCAAGCTCGAAAAACTCGCCGAGGTCGCCGTCAAGGTCGGCCTGCAATTGCAGCGTGGCCAGGACTTGGTGATGACCGCGCCGATCGCCGCGCTGCCGCTGGTGCGGCTCATCACCAGGCATGCGTACAAGGGCGGCGCCGGGCTGGTGACGACCTTTTATGCCGACGAAGAGGCGACGCTCGCCCGCTACGCCCATGCGCCGGACGAGAGTTTCGACCGGGCCAGCGACTGGCTGTACCAGGGCATGGCGAAGGCCTTTGCCGGCGGCGCGGCGCGTCTGGCGATCGCCGGCGACAACCCGATGCTGCTCTCGTCTCAGGATCCACAGAAGGTGGCGCGCGCCAACCGGGCCAATTCGATCGCCTACAAGCCGGCGCTCGAAAAGATCTCCAACTTCGACATCAACTGGAACATCGTCTCCTATCCGAACCCCTCCTGGGCCAAGCAGGTCTTTTCGGATGATCCGGAAGCGATCGCCGTCGAGAAACTGGCGAACGCGATCTTCGCGGCCTCCCGCGTCGACGTCGACGATCCGATTGCCGCGTGGGCGGAGCACAACGCCAATCTCCGCCGCCGTTCGGCCTGGCTGAACGAGGCGCGCTTCGCCGCGCTGCATTTCAGCGGCCCGGGTACCGATCTGACGGTGGGGCTTGCGGACGGCCACGAATGGCACGGCGGCGCCTCGACCGCAAAGAACGGCATCACCTGCAACCCGAACATCCCGACCGAGGAGGTGTTCACGACGCCGCATGCGCTGCGCGTCGAAGGTCATGTGTCGAGCACCAAGCCGCTGTCACACCAGGGGACGCTCATCGACAATATTGAGGTGCGCTTCGAAGGCGGCCGTATCGTCGAGGCCAAGGCTTCGCGCGGCGAGGAAGTGCTGAAGAAGGTCCTCGACACCGACGACGGCGCCCGCCGGCTCGGCGAAGTGGCGCTGGTGCCGCATTCCTCGCCGATCTCGGCCTCCGGCATCCTCTTCTACAACACGCTCTTCGACGAAAACGCCTCCTGCCACATCGCGCTCGGCCAGTGCTACTCGAAATGCTTCCTGAACGGTGCCAGCCTCAGAGAGGAGCAGATCCGCGCCCAAGGCGGCAATTCCAGCCTGATCCATATCGACTGGATGATCGGCTCCGGCGCGGTCGACATCGACGGCGTGCGTGCCGACGGCAGCCGCGTACCGGTGATGCGTCAGGGCGAGTGGGCCTGATAGGTTTTTACTGCCGGCGGGTCGGCCCCTCATCCGCCTGCCGGCACCTTCTCCCCGCGTGCGGGGAGAGGGCTAGGGTGAGGGGGCAGTTGCCTCGCAACATGCACGATTTCATTAAGTCCGACCCGGCACCGTGCGGCGCACCATTTGCGCCTGCTGGCTCATCCAGACACTTGCGAACACAACGACGATCCCGAACACCTGCACCGCCGTCATCTGCTGGCCAAGCACGCCCCAACCAAGCAAGATTGCCACGACGGGGCTCAGGAAGCCGAGCGGTGCGACCTGGGAGGGCTCCAGCCGTGACAGACCGCGGAACCACAGAAGATAGGTGAAGGCGGCGCCGATCAGGCCGAGATAGGCGAAACCCATGATATTGGAGGCGGTGAGCGCTGGCAGCGGGGGCTCGAAGAACATAGCAACCGGCACAAGGAGAAGCCCACCGGCCGCCAATTGCCAGGCGGTAAAGGTCAGCGGCGAGACAGGCGGCGTCCAATGCCGGCTAAGCACCGTGCCGAAAGCCATGGAGACGGCGCCGGCCAGGCCGGCCACGACCCCGAGCGGATCGAGCGCCGCGCCGGGCGTCAGCACCAGAAGCGCGACGCCGGCCATGCCTGCCAGACCGCCGACAATGCTTAGTATCCGGATCGGCGAACCGAGCACGACACGGGAGAGCAGCACGACGATCAGCGGCTGGACTGCGCCGACCGTCGCGGCGACGCCGCCCGGAAGGCGATAGGCGGAGACGAACAGCATCGCCCAGAAGAAGGAGAAGTTGAGCGCGCCGAGCAGGAAGCTGCGCGCCCACCAGATGCCCGTCGGCATTTGCCGGACGACGAGCAGCAGCAGGAGGCCCGCAGGCAGGGCTCTCAGCATCGCCACCGTCAGCGGGTAGCCGGCCGGCAAGAATTCGGTGGTAACCAGATAGGTACTTCCCCAGATCGCCGGGGCTATGGCCGTGAAGGCAATGTCGAAATTTCGCGCTTCCATTTTCTTCATCTCAATAATCTTGATATAAAGATAACTAACATAATTTAACTTGACGTCAAGATACCAAGGCATTACAACCACGACGAAGGCGCGGAGCGGCTCCGCCCGTCAGACCATGGGCGCGCATGAGGCAAAGCGACAAGGACCATGTGGACAAGATCCTGGCACAGTGGCGCAGGGAGCGGCCGGAGCTGGACATCTCCGCCATGGGTCCCCTCGGCCGCCTGGCGCGGCTCAGGGCCCATATCGCCCGGGAGCAGGAAACGGTCTTCGCCGAATACGATCTGACATCGGCAAGCTTCGACGTCTTGGCGACGCTCCGCCGCTCCGGCGCTCCCTTTCAGCTTTCGCCCGGCGAGTTGCTTGCGGCGACAATGGTTACCTCCGGCACCATGACCAACCGCATCGACCAACTCGAAAAAGCAGGCCTCGTCGAGCGCCTGGACAATCCCGAAGACCGGCGCGGCGTGATCATCGCGTTGACGCCAGAGGGCTTGAAGCGCATCGATGCCGCCGCGGCCGCCCACGTCGCCAACCAGCAGCGCCTCATCGCGGGCCTCGAGCCCGACGAGCAGGAGGCGCTCGACGCGCTGCTTAGGAAATTTCTCGCGACATTCGAATGAGCCGATCAGATGCGGCTCACCAAGGCGCGCACCCGATCGAGGTGGCGCTTGCGCTTCGCCGCCGTCGCCCGGTCCATGTCGTGGAGATTGATCATCCGGAAGTCGAGGCGCTTGCTGCAGAAGGCGGCGATGCCGCGCTTGAGCAGCCGGCGCACCGGATTGCCCATATAGAGATGCACCACCCACTACAGCGCCGCGCGTCCAACCGGACGCGCTAAGGTCGCTGTAGCACTTTGAAATGCTGCATGATTTTGTCCTTAAATCGATTCCGATTTAAGGAATCATGCAGCAGGGCGACCCAGTCGTCGTCAGTGCCCAGAAGAGTTTTATGTTGCTGAGACGCGGAATGATCCGTCCGCCCGCCTGATCGTGCTCGAAGGCGACACCCGGCGCAAAGACGCGGTCGAAGAAGCCCTTGAGGATCGCCGGGAAATTGAACCACCACTGCGGAAACACGAGCACGAGGCCTTCGGCCGCCCGAAGCCGCTCGATCCAGCCGGTGACCTCGGAGGCGTCGTATCGCTCCGCAAAAAAGCTGCCGCGCTCCGCGGCGCTGAGCCGCGGATCGAACCGCTCACGATAGAGATCGAGCAGATCGACGGTATGGCCGCGGCCCTCCAGGGCATGTTTGGCAGCTTTTGCGACACTCGCCGCGAAGCTGTCCTCAAGCGGGTGGGCGAGGACCATCAGAATCCGCATCGCCACCCTTCCTCTTAGAACAAGCTTCCCTGCTTCGTCGGCACGACCGGCCGGCTCGCCCGTTTCTTCGGCGCAGCCGGCGGGGGGGCGCCCTCCTCGCCCGCAACCGCCGAAACGCGGCCGTCGGCAAACTCGAGCGACAGCGCCATGCCCGCCGTCACCGCCGCCGCCTGCTTCACCGGATCGCCCGCGGCATCGCGCACCAGCGCGAAACCGCGCTGCAGGACATTTCGGTAGGACAGCGATTGCAGCACGCGGTCCTGCGCCGCGAGCGCGCCTTTCAGCCGGCGCATCTCGGCAGCCATCGCCGCGTCCGCCCGCCTGCCCAGACCCGAGACCCGATCCGATGAGCGATGGATCTGACCCGCGAGACGCGAGGGCAGCGTGCGAAGTGATGCGTCGGCGGCGGAAACGCGCGCCTGCCGCCGGTCGATCTGGCGCTCCACACAGCGCTCGGCCTTGTTTATCGCTTCGAGGAGATGCCGCCGTTGCTCGCGGATCCTCGTCGTCAGCAGTTCCGGTCGCAGATGCGCCGCGATGCGCTCGAAGCTGCGGCGCTTGTTGGCGGTATTCATCTGCAGGCCGCGGCCGAGACCGGCGGCCGCCTCGTCGAAGCGTCTTCTCGGTAAGGCGAGCAACTGGTCGAGCGACGGCAACGCCCGGGCCAGCGCCCGGAGCGCGTGGCGCCGGTGATCCATCTGCCGCGTCGCGGCTGCCTGCAGCCGGGCGGACAGATTGGCGACCTGCGCCTCGAGATCGGCTTTCACCGGCACCGCCATCTCGGCCGCTCCGGTCGGCGTCGGAGCCCGCTGGTCCGAGGCGTAATCGATCAGCGTCCAGTCGGTTTCGTGCCCGACGGCGGAGATCAGCGGAATGCCGGAGGCCGCCACCGCCCGGACCACCGCCTCGTCGTTGAAGCCCCAGAGATCCTCGAGGCTGCCGCCGCCACGCGCGACGATCAGCACGTCCGGGCGCGGAATGGGTCCGCCTTCCTCCAGGGCATTGAAGCCCCGGATCGCCGCCGCGACCTCTTCGGACGCCCCGTCACCCTGAACGCGCACCGGCCAGACGACCACGTGGACCGGGAAGCGATCGGCGATTCGGTGCAGGATGTCGCGGATGACCGCGCCGGTCGGCGAGGTGACGACGCCGATCACCTTCGGCATGAAAGGCAGCGGCCGCTTGCGCGCCGCATCGAACAGGCCCTCGGCCGCAAGCTTGCGCTTGCGCTCCTCGAGGAGCGCCATCAGCGCGCCGGCGCCGGCCGGTTCCAGCGAATCGATGACGATCTGGTACTTCGACGAGCCGGGGAAGGTCGTGACCCGGCCGGTCGCGATGACCTCCATCCCCTCCTCCGGGCGAAGCTTCAACCGCGCGAAAGTGCCCTTCCAGATCACCGCTTCCATCCGGGCGCGATCATCCTTCAGCGCGAAATAGGCATGGCCTGATGAATGCGGCCCGCGATAGCCGGAAATCTCGCCGCGCACGCGGACATGCTCGAAGGCCTGTTCGAGCGTGCGCTTGATCGAGCCGGACAGCTCCGACACCGAATATTCGGCGACATTGGACGAAGAATCGGAATCGAAGAAAGAGGTCATGCGCCTTTGTAGCCGACCGGGCGCCGAAGATCAGCAGTCCGCGGCGCCTTTCTACGGTTTTTCTGGCGAGGCCCGCCGTTGTGGCGGGCCGCCTTGCCGGCCTCAGACCGGTTCCCAGCCATCCCGCTCGCTGGCGCGATAGATCGCGTCGATGAATTTCTGGTTGAGGCGGGAGCTCTCGAGTGTCACGACCTCTTCCGCCTCGCCCTTCGCGGCGCGCGCGAAAGCTTCCGCCTCGAGCTTGTACTGGCGCGCATCCTGGAAGCGGAAAAGCTGCGACTGGGCGTGATTCTGGTTGGTAAGCTCCACTTCCTCGCGGCCGTAGCGGTCCGCATTGAAGGGCGATTTCACTTCGATAAAACCCTGGTCGCCATGGAAGACCATGACCTGGCGGGCGGCGAGCTGGGTGGAGATGTAGAAGCTCAGCTCGAAATCTCCGAAGTCGGCGCGAACGCTCGAATAGATGTCGGTGCCGAATTCCGGATCTCGGTCGGTATTGGCCTGGACGCGCAGCGGCTCCCTGCCGGTGGTGAACCGGGTGGTGATCGCCGGATAGACGCCGATGTCCGGCAGGCCGCCGCCGCCGAGCGACGGTACATTGCGCATGTTGCCGGGGTCGCGATTGTAATAGGTGAAGGCGCCCTGGACGTGCCGCAGCTTGCCGATGGCACCCTCGGACAACAGCGACCGCACTTTCCGCCAGACGGGGCTGTAGGTCACCATATAGGCTTCCGATATCAGCACCTTGTTGCGGTCGCGCGCCGCGATCACCGCGTCGATCTCCGCGGCCTTCAGCGCCAGCGGCTTCTCGCAAAGCACATGCTTGCCGGCATCGGCCGCCTTGATCGCCCATTCGACGTGCTGCGAAGTCGGGAGCGGGATGTAGACGGCGTCGATGACGTCCGAGGCGAGCATCTCCTCATAGGAACCGAAGGCATGCGGCACCGAGAAGCGATCGGCCATCGCCCTCGCCTTGGCCACGTCGCGGCTGGCGATTGCCGTGACGACGCAATTCTCGGCGTCCTGAATGGCCGGCACGACCAGTTCGCGGCCGATCCTGGCCGTCGACAATATTCCGAAGCGCAACATGGAGCAGTCTCCTGTTAGAGCGGACTCGCGAAGAAAGGCAGAGGCTCCCTCGGGCCGCACCTGTGTGGGGATCGATCGCGTCCTGATATTTCCAGATCGCACGATCAGGGCGGGCCGAGACTATCGCCGAGGTACGTGCCGAGCAAGGCTCGAACTGACCAGAAAATCCAATCCGGCGGGTGTCCTCCGCAGGGAACTGGCCTATGTTTCACCGGCAATCCTCCCGATCGCAGCTTGTTTTCATCCAACCAACGTGGAGCGAAACCATGGAAATGCGCAGACTTGGCCGTACGGGTCTTTCAATCGCCCCGCTCGTCTTCGGCGGCAATGTGTTCGGCTGGACCGCGGACGAGAAGACGTCATTCGGCCTTCTCGACGCCTTTTTCGATGCGGGTTTCAACGCCGTCGACACGGCGGATGTCTATTCCTCCTGGGTCCCCGGAAACCAGGGCGGCGAGTCCGAGACGATCATCGGCGGGTGGCTGAAGCAGTCCGGGCGCGCGCGGGACGAGGCAGTGATCATCACCAAGGTCGGCTCGGAACTTGGCCCGGAACGCAAAGGACTTTCGCGCCGCTGGATCCAGCAAGCGGTCGAGGACTCGCTGAGGCGCCTGCAGACCGACCATATCGACCTCTATCTGTCGCATTGGCCCGATCCGCAGACGCCCTGCGAGGAAACGCTTGCCGCCTATGAGACGCTGCTGTCGCAAGGCAAGGTGCGGGCGATCGGCGCCTCGAACCTCGATGCCGGGCAATTGCGCGACGCCCTCGATATCGCGGCGGCAAGAGGCCTGCCGCGCTACGAGGTGCTGCAGCCCGAATACAATCTCTACGACCGCGCCGCCTATGACGGTACCTTGCGCAATCTCTGCATCGCCGAGGAGATCGGCGTCATCACCTATTTCAGCCTGGCGCGCGGCTTCCTTTCCGGCAAGTACCGCTCGCACACGGATCTCGAAGGCTCGGCCCGCGGTGGCGGCGTCGAGAAATATCTCGACGGGCGCGGCATGCGCATTCTCGGCGTGCTCGACGAGATCGCCGAGGAGACCGGCGCGAAACAGGCGGAGATCGCGCTCGCCTGGATCATCGCCCGCGACGGCGTCACCGCCCCGATCGCCAGCGCCACCAATCGCGATCAGGTCGAAAGCCTCGTGAGATCCGCGGAACTCAAGCTCTCGGAGGAGGCAATCCAAAGGCTCAACGACGTGAGCCAGTAAACCCCTATGATCCCGCCGCCATCACGAGCGGCGGATAACCCGGGTAGAGATGCGCATGGCTGCCCTGGTGGTTGGCCATGCCCGGCTTCGTCAGCAGCCCGCGCGGCTCGGCGAAGCTGCGGATCCTCCGCTGCGGCCGCTCATGCCACTGGATGTTGAAGGCCCAAAGTTTTGGGAAGAAACAGAGCGAGGCATAGGGAAGGTGGTCGTGGATCCACCAGGCGAGACTCTGCCAGCCGCCCGCCGCATGTTCCCGGTCCCAAGCCCACGGAATGACGATGCAGGCGGTCGCGCCCATACAGCCCTCCGCGTCGCGCATGTCCCAGATATGGTCGGCCGCCGTCGCGGCATTGGTCGAGCAGTTGAGCTTGTTCCTGTTGCCGAATTCGTTCACCGCGCGGTTGCGGTAGGCGGAGCGGATGTGCAGCCGGCCGAAGGTCGCCTGCAACGGCTCGAGAAGCTCCTCGCAGAGCCTGCGACCGGCCTCGACGGCTAGATCCGGATCATCAGGGATGTTGGGAATCCGGTAGAAATCGGCGATTTCCGAATGCAGGAAATCGCGCAGGAAGAAGTTTTTCGACAGGCGCACGCGGCCGAGATCTTCCAGCGACTTCATCGACCCCGGTTTCCTCATTCTTTCCTCCCTCTCCCGTTCATCATGTCCTGCTGATCGAAACGCCGCCATCGACAAGCAATGCGGTGCCGGTGACGAAGCTAGCAGCATCGGAGGCAAGATAAAGCGCCGCCTCGGCGATTTCCGCCGGCTGCGCCATGCGTTTCAACGCGTGCAGGCCTTCGACGAAGCCGCGCGTCTCGGGAGAGGCACTTGGCAGGTTCGCGACATTGGACGGCGTGTCGGTGCCGCCCGGCAGCAGCGCGTTCACCCGCACGCCGCGGGCTCCGAGCTCGACCGCCAGGGACTGCACCAGGCCGATCAGCCCGGCCTTGCTGGCCGCATAGGCGGCCATGCCCGGGAATCCTGCGGTGTGCCCGACGAAGCTCGAGGTGAAGACGAGCGAACCGCCGCCGCGCGCAATCATGGCCGGTGCCTGATGCTTGGCGGCGAGAAAGGCGCTGGTCAGGTTGGTGTCGAGCGTCTCGCGCCATCCCTCGAGCGAGAGCACCGAGACCTCGCCCATGGCGCCCAGTGCGCCGGCATTGTTAAAGGCGATATCCAGGCCGCCGAAGCGGCCGAGCGCCAGCTCGACCAGCGCCTCGTTCAGGCCTTCGTCCCGCAGGTCGCCGGCGAGCATTGCCGCTTCGCCGCCCTGTTCCGTGATCTCGCCGACGAGCTGCTCGAGGGCCTCGACGCGCCTTGCGGCGACCACGACCCTTGCGCCCTGCCTCGCAAAGAGAAAGGCGGCCGCACGGCCTATTCCCGAACTTGCACCCGTCACGATCGCCACTTTTCCTTCAAGTCTCGCCATAGTGTGTTCCTCACGCCTGTTGTCGTTGACGAGCCGCAAAATCCCAGACGGCGGCTGTTGCCGCCACCCGATTTCGGTAGAGCGCTAGCGGCCGCAGCCGCAGCCGATCGACGGGAAGAAAGGACGGACAAGCTGCGCATTTTCCCCGTGGGACAGGAACAAATGCCTCTGTCTGATGTTGAGTGGGCGTCACTGCCAAACCTCCCCACCGGACAAGGAAGGAAATCGACAATGCCCAAGGAAAAGACAATGGACGACCTGTTCTATGACGCGCTCAAGGACATCTACTATGCCGAGCGCAAGATCCTGAAGGCTCTTCCGAAGATGGCACGCGGCGCCCAGGCACCGGAGCTCAAGGCGGCGTTCGAAAAGCACCGGGAACAGACCGAAACGCATGTCGAGCGGCTGCAGCAAGTGTTCGAATTGATCGGCAAACGGGCCCAAGGAAAGACCTGCGAGGCCATCGAGGGGATTATTGCCGAAGGCGAGGAAATCATGGACGAGTTCAAGGGCACGGCCGCCCTCGACGCTGGCCTGATCTCTGCCGCGCAATCCGTCGAGCACTACGAGATCGCCCGCTACGGCACCTTGAAGACCTGGGCGCAGACCATCGGTCTCAAGGACGCGGTGCCGCTTCTCGATGCAACCCTGAAGGAAGAGGTCGTCACCGATCAGGACCTCACGAAACTTGCAACGGCCAAATCGAACAGGAAGGCCGCCTGATCGTTATCGGCGACCGGCGAATGGGCCGGTCGCCGATCATGCCGGGTGGCGGAAGAAATCGATGAAAGCCCGGAGCGCCGGACGCATCCGGCGACAGCTCGGCTATTGGAGATAGCCGGCCGGCATCGGCGTGCATCCGTCTTCGAGCACCCCTTCCTCCACGTGGCGGCCGACGCGCGAATCGAAAAGGTAGAAAGCCGGCTACCGGCCACGGGTATCGCAATTCCGCTGCGATACCCTAACTATGATAGTGCCCCGGATGCACGAGCGCGCGGAACGCAGCTGTGCTTCCTTCGCCGCCCATGAATGGAGGAATGAAGCATGTCCGACGAGCAGGCCATCAGCGCAGTCGTCCATCTCTATGTCGACGGCATGGCTTTCGCCAATGAGGCGGCGCTGCGGAAGGCCTTTCATCCCAGCGCCTCGATCGTTGGCAATTTCAAAGACTCGGTCGAATGGCTCACGCGCGACGCCTTCATCGCCGCCGTCTCGGAGGAAGGTTCGGCACCGCCGGAGACGCAACCGCTGATGGAGCTTGACCTGATCCATGTCACCGGCGACGCGGCGAGCGTCAAGGTGATCGATGAGTTCGGCGGCTCGCGCTATACGGACTACCTGTCTCTGCTGAAGATCGACGGGCGCTGGCTGATCGTCAACAAGGTCTGGCATCGGCACGCGTAGTCCGTCCGGGTTCAAGACGAGGGATCATGCCGCCAGGATCCGGAAAGGTGATTGCAATCGACCATGTGCAGCTCGCCATGCCGGAAGGCGGCGAAGCGGAGGCTCGGCGGTTCTATGCCGGCCTGCTCGGAATTCCGGAGGTGGCCAAGCCGCCCATTCTCGCGGTGCGCGGCGGTTGCTGGTTCGAGCAGGCTGGCGTCAAGATCCATCTCGGTGTCGAGAAGGATTTCTCGCCCGCTCGCAAGGCGCATCCCGCCTTGATCATCGATAACCTCTCCGAACTGGTTGCACGGCTTCAGGCGGCCGGGGTTGAAGTCAGTGAAGACGAGCCGCTCGCGGGCTTTGTGCGCCGCTATCTCAGCGATCCGTTTGGGAATCGGATCGAGTTACTGCAACCTGTTGGCTGACGCTCGCGTCGGCAGTGAGAAGACCCCTCCCCAACCCCTCCCCACAAGGGGGAGGGGCTCGGCGCCCGCGACCCGGGCAGGTGCGACCATCAACCTCCCCGCTCCCGAAATCGCTGGTAGCGAGGGGATGCGGGCGCGGCATCGTAAGCCCCTCCCCCTTGTGGGGAGGGGTTGGGGAGGGGTTCTTTGGCTCTCTCGCCTACAGCGCCTTGTTCATCGTCAGGCGCGCAGCACGCCGCCGGTGCTTTTCGCCACATTGGCGACGATGCGAGCGGTCAGCGCCTCGAAATCCTCGTCGGTCAGCGTGCGCTCGACCGGCTGGATCGTCACCTCGATGGCGATCGACTTCTTGCCTTCGCCAAGCGACGACCCTTCGAAGACGTCGAAGACGTTGACACCGGTCACCAGCTTGCGGTCGGCGCCGGAGGCCGCCCTTGCGATCGCCGCCGCTTCCACCGTCTTGTCGACGACGAAGGCGAAGTCGCGCTTCACCGCCTGGAACGGCGAGAGTTCCAGCGCCGGCTTGGTGCGCGTCGTCTTCTTCTTCGGCTCCGGCATCGCATCGACATAGATCTCGAAGCCGGCAATCGGACCGGAGACGTCGAGGGCGTCGAGGGTTTTCGGGTGGAACTCGCCGAAGGCGCCAAGCACGATCTTCGGGCCGAGCTTGATCGTGCCGGAGCGGCCCGGATGATACCAGGCCGGACCGCCGGCTTCGAACTGGACATTGCCCATCGGCACGCTGCAGGCTTCGAGCACGGCGATCGCATCGGCCTTCGCGTCGAAGACGTCGACCGGCTTGCCGCCGCCCTTGGCCGCATTCGACCACAGCCGGCCGGCGCCGGTGAGCGATGCGGTGCCGCGGCGCACACCGCCGGCGACGCGGCGCTGGGTGTCGGGCGTGTCGCCCTCATAGGTGCCGGACACCTCGAAGATCGCCACATCGCCATAGCCCTTGTCGGCGTTGCGCTGCGCAGCGGTCAGCAGCCCGGGCAGCAGCGACGGACGCATGTCGGACATGTCGGCGGCGATCGGATTGGCGAGCTTCAGCGCCGGCTGGCCGCCGCCGAACAGCCTTGCCTGGTCTTCCGAGATGAACGACCAGGTGACCGCTTCGAGCATGCCGCGGCTTGCAAGCGCGCGCCGCGCCTGGCGGGTGCGGATCTGCAGTGTCGTCAGGATCTTGCCGTTGACGGCCTTGTGGCTCGGCAAGGCCGCGGCGACGATGTTGTCGACGCCGTGGATGCGCATCACTTCCTCGACGAGGTCCGCCTTGCCGTCGACGTCGGGCCGCCAGGAGGGCACGGTGACGCGGAAGCGTTCGCCGGACCCCGCCACGCCGAAGCCGAGCTTTTCGAGGATCGAGACGCTCTCTTCCGACGAGACGTCGAGACCGGTCAGCCGCTTGACCTCGGAAACCGGGAAATCGACGATTTTGGGCGTGTGGCCCTCATAGCCGACGACGTCCAGCTTCGCGGCCGTGCCGCCGCAGAGCTGCAGCACCAGTTCCGTCGCCCGTTCGAGGCCCGGCACCATGTATTCCGGATCGACGCCGCGTTCGAAACGATAGCGCGCATCGGTGATGATGCCGAGGCTGCGGCCGGTCTTGGCGATGTTCATCGGATCCCAGAGCGCCGACTCGATCAGCACGTCGGTGGTCGCCTCGTCGCAGCCGGAATGCTCGCCGCCCATGACGCCGCCGATCGATTCGACGCCGTCCTCGTCGGCAATCACCACATTGGCGGGCGACAGCGTGTATTCGCGCGTATCGAGCGCCAGCACCTTCTCGCCCTCCTTGGCACGGCGAACCGTCAGGTTGCCGCTGACCTTGGCCGCGTCGAAGACGTGCAGCGGACGGCCCTGGTCGAAGGTCAGGTAGTTGGTGATGTCGACCAGCGCGTTGATCGGCCGAAGCCCGATCGCCGTCAGGCGCTGGCGCATCCAGGCCGGGCTCGGGCCGTTCCTGACGCCGCGCACCAGGCGCAGCGCAAAGCCGGGGCAGAGATGCCGGTCGTCGCCGAGGTCGAGCCGGACCTTGACCGGCGTTTCGCCTTCGACCGAGAAGGACGGCGCCGGCTTCGTCTTCAGGGTGCCGAGGCCGGAGGCGGCGAGGTCGCGGGCAATGCCGTGGACGCTGGTGCAATCCGGCCGGTTCGGCGTCAGGTTGATCTCGATGACCGGATCGTCGAGGCCGGCATAGGCGGCGTAGCTCGCGCCGAGCGGGGCGTCCTCGGCGAGGTCGATGATGCCGGTGTGGTCATCGGAAATCTCCAATTCCTTTTCCGAGCACATCATGCCGCGACTTTCGACGCCGCGGATGTTGCCGACCGAGAGCGTCACGTCGATGCCCGGCACATAGGTGCCGGGGGCCGCGAAGGCGCCGACGAGGCCCTTGCGTGCATTGGGGGCGCCGCAGACGACCTGCACCGGCTCGCCGGAGCCGGTGTCGACCTTCAGAACCTTCAGCTTGTCGGCATTCGGGTGCTGCTCGGCGGAAATGACCCTGGCGATGACGAAGGGCTTGAAGGCGGCCTTGTCGTCGACATCCTCGACCTCGAGCCCGATCATCGTCAGGCGCGCGCAGATCTCCTCGAGCGAGGCCTCGGTATCCAGATGGTCCTTCAGCCAGGAAAGCGTGAACTTCATGATTTCACCTGTGTCCTATTATTTCTGCGCGAAGATCAGGCCGAGAGGCCGCCGAACAGCGTCGGCATGTCGAGCGGGCGGAAGCCGTAATGGGTCATCCAGCGGACATCGGCATTGAAGAAGTCGCGCAGGTCCGGCATGCCGTATTTCAGCATGGCGATGCGGTCGAGGCCCATGCCCCAGGCAAAGCCCTGGTACTCGTCCGGATCGAGGCCGCCGGCGCGCAGCACGTTCGGATGCACCATGCCGCAGCCGAGGATCTCCATCCAATCCTTGCCTTCGCCGAACTTGACGATCGGGCCGGAGCGGTCGCACTGGATATCGACTTCGAAGGACGGCTCGGTGAAGGGGAAGAAGGACGGGCGGAAGCGCATCGTCACCTGATCCACCTCGAAGAAGGCCTTGCAGAACTCTTCGAGCACCCAGCGCATGTTGGCGACATTCGCCGTTTTGTCGATCACCAGGCCCTCGACCTGATGGAACATCGGCGAATGGGTGGCGTCGGAATCCTGCCGGTAGGTCTTGCCGGGAATGATGATGCGGATCGGCGGCTTCTCGGCCTCCATCGTGCGGATCTGCACCGGCGAGGTATGGGTGCGCAGCACCTTGCGCTCGCCGTTCTCATCCGGCTGGAAGAAGAACGTGTCGTGCATCTCGCGGGCCGGATGGCCTTCGGGGAAATTCAGCGCCGTGAAATTGTAATAGTCCGTCTCGATATCCGGGCCCTCGGCGATCGAGAAACCCATGTCGCCGAAGATCGCGGTGATCTCGTCGACGATCTGGCTGATCGGGTGGATGCGGCCGCGCTCGGCGGGCGAGGAGCGTACCGGCAGGCTGATATCCACCGTCTCGCGGGCCAGCCGCTCAGCGATCGCAGCATCCTTGAGGGCGAGCTTGCGGGCCGAGATCGCCTCGGTGACGATATTCTTGAGCGCATTGATGCGGGCGCCGCGCGTCTGGCGCTCTTCCGGGCTCATCGTGCCGAGCGTCTTCAGGAGTTCCGAGATCGAGCCCTTCTTGCCGAGCGCACCGACGCGCAACGCCTCGATCGCCCCCTCGTCGGCCGCGGCATCGATGTCCGCCAGCAATGTCCGTTCCAAAGTTTCCAGTTCGCTCATTCTGTCCTGCCTCGATGCGGGAATGGTTCGGTCTATCGGTTCAACACTTCAGCGATGTGGATCGCGGGCGATGCGCCGAATAAGAAAAAACCCGCGCCAGCCCTGCCAGCGCGGGTTTCCCAACAATTTCAGAAACGGTCTTGGGAAAACGCTGGCTTAACGGACAGCGCTTTCAAACTCGTTTGCCGTGCCGGCTTCCTTGAGATAGGCGAGCGCCTTCTTGGAAGCCTCGACGAGGGCGCCGAATGCTGCCGGCTCATGGATCGCCATGTCGGACAGAACCTTGCGGTCGACTTCGATGCCGGCCTTGTTCAGACCGTCGATGAAGCGGCCGTATGTCAGGCCGAATTCAC
Source organism: Sinorhizobium fredii NGR234 (assembly GCF_000018545.1). Classification (NCBI taxonomy): domain Bacteria; kingdom Pseudomonadati; phylum Pseudomonadota; class Alphaproteobacteria; order Hyphomicrobiales; family Rhizobiaceae; genus Ensifer; species Ensifer fredii. Next base: position 3,838,460 of record NC_012587.1, on the reverse strand, counting down.
GGACGGCAGCGTTGATGCGCTGGATCCAGAGGGCGCGGAAATTGCGCTTGTTGACCTTGCGGTCGCGGTAGGCGTACTGCTTGGAACGATCGACCGCTGCCTTGGCGGCGCGGATCGTGTTCTTGCGGCGGCCGTAGAAACCCTTGGCGGCCTTGAGCGTCTTCTTGTGCTTGGCGTGAGCGGTTACGCCGCGTTTTACACGTGCCATGTCATGATCTCCTTAAGTATCCAATATGCCCGACGTCTCAGAGACCGTTCGGCAGGTAGTTCTTGACGACCTTCTTGCCATCAGGCTCGGCGAGGACCATGGTCCCGCGCGCGTCGCGAATGAACTTGTTGGTACGCTTGATCATGCCGTGGCGCTTGCCGGCAGCGGCAGCTCTCACCTTGCCGGTAGCGGTGACCTTGAACCGCTTCTTGGCAGACGACTTCGTCTTCATCTTGGGCATTTTGCTACTCCATTGTTCTTGATAGGCGAAACCGGCTGACGAGGCGGGTTTCCAGCGTTAAGAACGGCCACGGCATGCCCTGCCGGACCGTTCGGACGGGGGGCTTTTAGCCGAAGTCCTGCAAAAGCGCAAGCCGCCCCTTGATCATCGCGAACGAACCGCGGCGTCAGGCGGGATCGCGCAGCGGACGCCGCACGACCCTGACCGGAAAGGTCAGCCGCGCTCTCAAGCCCCCGAGATCCGACTGCTCGAGGGTCAATGAGGCGCCGTAGGCGTCGGCGATGTCGGCGCTGATCGCGAGACCCAGCCCCGTGCCTTCAGGCTCCCGGGCGTCGGTACTGTCGAGCCGCGCGCCGCGTTTGAGGATCGGCACGCGGTCCTGTTCGGCGATGCCCGGCCCGTCGTCCTCGATCAGGATGGTGATTGCGCCGCCGGCCCGGCGTGCCGAGAAGCGGATCAACGAGCGTGCCCACTTGGCGGCGTTGTCGAGCAGGTTGCCGAGGCATTCGGCAAGGTCGGCCGGATCGACATCAAGAGAGAGCGAGCTGTCGATCGAGACCTTCCAGGCGACATTCCGCTCGGCGGTGACGGGACGAAGGACGCTGACGAGCTTGCCGCCGAGGCCCATGACCGACGTCGTCGCCATGCGCTCGACGCCCATGCGTGCGGCCTGCAGCTGCCGGTCTGCCCGCTGGCGGGCGAGTTCCACCTGCCGGAGCGCCAGGGACCGATCCTCCGGCGGCAGCCGCTCGGCAAGCTGCGCCAGCACCGTCAGCGGCGTCTTGAGGCCGTGGGCGAGATCGCTGGCGCGGGCGCGGGCCCGCTCGACGGCCATTTCGCGCTCCTTGAGGAGCAGGTTGATCTCATTGACCAGCGGCTGCACCTCGCTTGGGCCGGCGGTGCCGAAATCCTGGTCGCGGCCGGCGCGCACCGAAGCCGCCCGCTCGCCGAGGCGGCGGAGCGGCACGAGCCCGATGGCATTCTGGAAAAAGGCGGCCGCGGCCAGCACCCCGGCCGTCGCAAGCAACATCAGCCGCAGCGGCGCCTGGAAATCGTTCAGGGCTTCCTCGAGTTCCCGTTGCGGAAACGCCGCTGACGCAACAAATGCGATCACCGGGGCATTCTCGCCAAGCGACAGGGTCTGGCTGTGCACCAGCATCGGATGTCCGTCCGGACCCTCGGTGACGGAAAAGCCCTCGTAGCGCGAGCCGACCGGCGCGTCGGCATCGATCGCCACGTCCCAGAGCGAGCGCGACCGCAGATTATCGCCGCCGACGGGTGAGATCTGCCAGTAGCGACCGCCGTTCGGCAGGTCGAAACGCGGATCTGCCGGCTCGCGCGCCAGCATCAGCTTGCCGTCTCCCAGGGCGAGTTCGGCGGCGAGCGTGTCGACGATCGTCATCATCTCGCTGCGGTACCGCTCGACCACGTAATCGGTGAACAGCCGCGTCAGCGAAAGCCACGCCACGAGCAGAACGAGGCCGATCGCGATCACCGCTCCGACCGCCAGCCGCAGCCGCAGCGACCGCATCATGAAGGGTCGCCCGGCAGGAGATAGCCGAAGCCGCGACGCGTCTCGATGGCGCCGCTCTCGGTCTTGCGGCGCAACCGGGCGATCATCGCCTCGACGGCGTTCTTGGCCGAATCGTCGTCACGTCCCTGGACGTGGCCTGCCAGTTCGAGCGGGGTCAGCACCTCGCCCTTGCGTTCGATGAAATAGGCGACCATCCGATATTCGAGCGGGCTGAGGTCGAGCGCCTCGCCGTCGAAGGTGACCCGGCGGGTCGCCTCGTCGAGCGTGAAGCGGCCCGCCGATTTGACGATCTGGAAACGCGGGCCGGCCCGCCGCAACAGCGCTCTCAGCCGCGCCAGCAGTTCCTCGGCTCGAAACGGCTTGGGAATATAGTCGTCGGCGCCGGCCTCGAAACCGTCGACGCGTTCCATCCAGGATCCGCGGGCGGTCAGGACGACCACGGGCGTTTCCACGCCGTCGTGCCGCCAGCGCTTGAGGATCGACAATCCATCGAGGCCAGGCAGACCGAGGTCGAGAATGATGGCCGCATAGCCGCTGTCTTCGCCGCGCTCCCAGATATCCGGGCCATGCGCCAGCGTATCGACGGCGTAGCCTTCGGCCTCGAGCTTCCCGCGAACGTGGCCAGCGATGTTAACGTCGTCCTCTGCCAGTAGTATGCGCATGTCTGCCTCAGAATTTCATGAATCTGCCGGTGCGCGCATCGATCCTGAGGTCGCGGATGACGCCTTCGCCATCACGCGTCTTCAGCTGGTAGACGTCGCTCCCCATGTACAGCACCAGATCGACCGCGATGACCATGCCGTAGAGATCGCGATCGACCAGAGCGAGCAGCCTGCTGAGCGGCAGGATCTCTCCCTTGGCGACCGCCTCGCGCGCATCCTCCTGGCTCCTGGTTTCCCGGCTCCTGCTGCCTTCGGCGGCCGGCTGGCTGCGATGGCCCCCGCTTGTGCCGGTATCGCCGGTGCTGCCGCCGGCATCCGATTTGCCGCGGCTGCTCTTGCCGTCCGCGGCCAAGGCGGCACCGCTGGCCGACAACGGCACGGCACACGAGGCGAACGACCAGCAAAGAAATGCGGCCAGACTCCGGCGCATGAGCGAGGCGGGACGATACGGTGCTGCGCGCTCCGGGCAGATACGGTCTCTCATTATCCCCTCAACACAAGTCGCCACAGCATCCGACAGAAAAGTGACGGAAACAGGGGTGGACCTTCATTTCCTGCTGAAACGAACGTGCCCCTCGCAGCAGGAATGATGCGAGAGGCACGAATTCGATGAGTCTGCGGCGATGGCGACAGCCACCGCCGCAGTGAGGAGCTCAGCTCGGAATCGGATCAGTTCCCCGTCGGCGTTCCGCCAGCGTCTTGCCCGCCGCCACCGCCTTCGCCGCCGGTGCCACCGCCTTCGCCGCCGGTGCCGCCGCCTTCGCCGCCGCTGCCGCCGCCTTCACCGCCAGTGCCGCCGCCTTCACCGCCGGTGCCGCCGCCTTCGCCGCCGGTGCCGCCACCTTCACCGCCGCTGCCGCCGCCTTCGCCGCCGCTGCCGCCGCCTTCACCGCCGCTGCCGCCGCCTTCGCCGCCGCCCGTGCCGGTGTCCTGTCCGCCACCCGTGCCGGTGTCCTGTCCACCACCGGTTCCGCCTTCGCCGACGCTGGTGGGGCTGCTCGTGTCGAAGCCGCCGTTAGGTCCGGCTTCGAAGCTGCTGGCCGCGCCCGTATCCGCAAGAGCCATCGTCACCGGTCCTCCGGCGAGGCCGTACAAGCTCATTGCTGAAACGAGCAGCACTTTTTTGAATGCGCTATGCATAATCTTTACCCTTCCTTGTTTCGGAACGGGCAGAGACTGGCACCCGGCAACTGACAGGCGGCTGAGCGCGGCTGTCAGCATTCTGTCAGGCAGCGCTTACAATGCGCTACTGCATGCTTTCTGAAATCGGAGCCGATTTGAGGATGAAAACATGCAGCAATTCAAAGTGCTGCAGCGACCTTGGCGGGTCTGAAAGGCGTACGGCGCTGGAGAACGCAAAAAGCCGCCCGAGGGCGGCTTTTTACATGGAATTTATTTTTCGCGTGCCGACCACGCTACTTGCAGGCCTTACTTCGGCGCAAGCACCATCATCATCTGGCGGCCTTCGAGCTTCGGTTCGGCTTCGACCTTGGCGATCGCCTGCGTATCGTCCTTGACCTGCAGCAGAAGCTTCATGCCGAGCTCCTGGTGGGCCATTTCGCGGCCGCGGAACTTCAGCGTCACCTTGACCTTGTCGCCGTCCTCGAAGAAGCGGTTCATCGCCTTCATCTTCACCTCATAGTCATGGGTGTCGATGTTCGGGCGCATCTTGATTTCCTTGATCTCGACGATCTTCTGCTTCTTGCGCGCCTCGGCCGCCTTCTTCTGGTTGGCGTATTTCAGCTTGCCCAGATCGAGAATCTTGCACACCGGCGGCTCGGAATTCGGCGCGATCTCCACCAGATCGAGACCGGACTCTTCCGCCATGCGGAGCGCCTGGTCGATCGGGACGCTGCCCAAATTCTGGCCTTCGGCGTCGATGAGCTGAACCCGGGGAACCCGGATTTCCTTGTTTGCGCGCGGCCCTTCCTTGACTGGGGCGTCCGCTTTGAACGGTCTGCGAATGGTCGTACTCTCCTCGAGCTGTTTACGTGATAGTGGTCTAAAGAAACAATCAGCGTCATCTCAAACGGTGCGCTTGAAACAGTCACTGACGGCAATGTGTGAATTGCGGCTCCGGAGTCAATAGCATGGCCCGCAACGAAAATCACCTCTTCGTGGCCTTGGCGAATCTGTTTTTTGGCGGGATATCTGATCGAAACGGGTGATTGCAAGGGATGAAGCGATGTCAGCAATGCCGGCCGAAACCGAAGTCACACATCTAAAGGTGGGTGCGGACGCCGCGGCGCGCAACATCGCCATGCGGATTTTCCGTGCCGAACTCCCGGCCAGCCGCCCCGCCCTCGTCTGGCTCGGCGGCTACCGGTCCGACATGACCGGGACGAAGGCGCTTGAGGTCGAACGCCACGCCCATGCGCTGGCAACGGACTGCATCCGCTTCGACTATTCCGGTCATGGCGCTTCCGGCGGCGATTTCCGGGACGGTACGATCTCGCGCTGGGTCGAGGAAAGCCTCGCCGTCGTCGATCATGTGGTTGCCGGCCGCATGATCCTGGTCGGCTCCTCGATGGGAGCCTGGGTCGCTTTGCGCCTCATCGAAGAATTGAGGGCGCGCGGCCAGGGGAACCGCGTCGCCGGTCTGGTGCTGATCGCTCCCGCCCCGGACTTCACCGCCGAGCTGATCGAACCCAATCTGACGGAGGCCGAACGGACCTCGCTTGCCGAACGCGGCTATTTCGAGGAGCCTTCGGAATATAGCCCCGAGCCCAATGTGTTCACCCGCGCCCTGATCGAGGACGGGCGGAAGAACCGGGTCTTCAAGGGACCGATCGAGACGGGCTGCCCTGTGCATATTCTGCAGGGGATGCGCGATCCGGACGTGCCCTATACGCACGCGCTGAAGCTGATGGAGCACATGCCGGCGGACGACATCGTGATGACCCTCATTCGCGACGGCGACCACCGGTTGTCGCGCGAGGAAGACATCGTCAAACTGAAACAGGCCATCAGTGCCATACTGGCCAAGGCCTGAGTCCCCGGCCGGCATCCGTTAACTCACCGCCGGTTTTTTGGACCGTCTCCCGGACACCCCGGGATGCAGGACTTCCGCTGCCTTTTCGTGGCTGATCTTAACCATAAAGGTCATCCGACGAATCGGTAGATTGACTCATACGGTCCGACCATATTAACTCTTTGTTAACGATTAGAGCAGCGCTAGGGGAAGCCTACAAAAGCTGTCATCAACTTGAGATTGCGCGTGCACGCACGTGCTTGCAGGGGATTTGTATGGCATTTTGGACCGGGGTAAAGGCAGGCGTCGCTGCGTTTTGCGCAGTTTTCGCTTCGGCAAGCATGGCAATTCCCGCCCAGTCGGGATCGACTCCCTGGATGCAGACCGGCTCGGCAACCTCGCAGCCGATCGGGCATTTCGAGTTCTGTCAGAAGAACAGGGGCGAATGCGGCGTCCGGTCTCGGGCGGGCGCAGCGCCGCGTGTCACGGCGAGCGGCTGGGCCGTCATCCGGCAGGTGAACGCCGCGGTCAACCGCGAAATCTCGCCGGTCACCGACCAGGAGCTTCTCGGCAGGGACGAGGTCTGGTCCTATCCGAAAGGCCGGGGCGACTGCGAGGATTTCGCACTCGAGAAGCGCCGGCGCCTGATGCAGCGCGGCTTTGCCGCCGGCAACCTGCTGATGACCGTCGTGCGCAAGCCCGACGGAGAGGGCCATGCAGTGCTGACGGTGCGCACTGCCCAGGGCGACTTCATCCTCGACAATCTCGAAAACAGCGTCAGGCTCTGGACCAACACGCCCTACCGCTTCCTGAAGCGCCAGGCCGCGAACAATAGCGGCCGCTGGGTGACGATCGACAACAGCGCCGAGGTGCTGGTCGGCTCCGTCGGCAAGTGAGCGGCCGGAGAATTACCAAGACAAGTCAATCTTCAAGAAGGGCCGGTTCGCGGCCCTTTTTTTCATGTCGTTGGCTCATTTTTTCCAGCATCCGTCAGGCATTGCCGATAACGATGCCCGCCGCCAGCACAAGGCCACCACCGAGCACGACCTGAAAGGCTGCTCTGAGGAACGGCGTCTCCATGAAACGGTTCTGGATGAAGGCGATGGCCCAGAGTTCGAAGAAGACGATCGCCGCCGCGGTCACTGTCGCCGTCCAGAAATGCGGGATCAAATAAGGAAGCGCATGGCCGAGGCCGCCGAGCGCCGTCATGATCCCGGAGGCGAGGCCGCGCTTGACCGGTGAGCCCCGGCCGGAAAGCTTGCCATCGTCATGGGCGGCTTCGGTGAAACCCATGGAAATGCCTGCACCGACCGAGGCCGAAAGCCCGACCAGGAAGGTCTGCCAGGTATCCTGGGTTGCGAAAGCGGCGGCGAAAATCGGCGCCAGCGTCGAAACCGAGCCATCCATCAGGCCTGCCAGTCCCGGCTGCACATAGGTGAGGATGAACTGGCGATGCGACGTCTCATCCTCTTCGGCGCGCACGTCGGCAGGTGTCAGCCTCTCGCCGAGCCGGCGGGCGAGAGATTCATGCGTCTTCTCGGCGATCGCCAGATCGCCCAACAGCTTGCGCGTCGCCGCGTCGCGCGTGCGGGCCGCTGCCTCGAGATAGAAGCGGTGGGCCGCCGCCTCCATGGCCTCCGCCTCGGCACGGGCCGTTTCGATCGGCATTTCGGCAATCAGCCAGTCGGGCTTGCGCTCCGGAAAGTCACGCACATGCTCGCGCCGGATGAGCGGAATGCGGCTGCCGTAGCGCGCCACATGCAGGTCGATCAGAGCCTGCCGATGGTGGCTCTCCTCCTCGGCCATTTCCTCGAAGACCTTGGCGGAGTGCGGATATTTGTCGCGCAGCGCATCCGCATAGGCGAGATAGATGCGACCGTCGTCCTCTTCGCAGGAGATGGCGAGTGCCAGGATTTCCTGTTCGTTCAGCGAGAGAAAAGGTCGCTTCGAACGGGCAAAGAGGCGGGAAAACATTGGCAAGACCTTCTTTAGAATAATTCTAAAGAATAGTCCGCGACTTATTGGGCGTCAAGCTCCGGGCAGGTCCGACAAGGAGGCGGGACGCCCCTCATCCGCCTGCCGCGACCTTCTCCCGCAGGCGCGGCGAAGGGACTCGCGGCGGCCGCTTGAGTCCCCTCTCCCGCGCGCGGGGAGATGGCTAGTCCTCGGGTTAAACCCGAGGAGAGGGGCAAATTCAGATCGCCAGATCGAGTGCCTTTTCCCGATCGATATAGGCGCGCTGCTGGTCGGTGATGTAGTCACGGACGATCGGCGCCGCGTCGCGCGAGCGTGACAGCTGCATATGGAAGACGAGTTGGCTGCCGGTGCGGAACATCATCTCGGCGCTGATCAGGTAGAACTCCCACATCCTGGCGAAGCGCTCGTCGTACATCGCGATCACCTTGTCGCGGTTTTCCTCGAAGCGCGCGGCCCAATGGGCGAGCGTCGTCGCATAATGGACGCGCAGGAATTCGAGGTCGCTCACCCAGAGGCTGTTGCGCTCGACCACCTCGAAGACCTCCGACAAGGCCGGCGAATAGGCTCCGGGAAAAATGTACTTCCTGAGCCAGGGGCTCGCCATACCGGGCGGGCTCATATGACCGATCGAATGCAGCACGGCGAGGCCGTCATCCCGCATCAGCGCATTCAGCTTGTTGAAGAACTCGTCATAGTGATGGACACCGACATGCTCGAACATGCCGACCGAGACGATGCGGTCGAAGGGTCCCTCGACATCGCGATAGTCCTTCAGCTCGAAACGCACCCGGTCGGCCATGCCCGCGGCGCGTGCCCGCTCGGAGGCGAGCGCCTGCTGCTCCTTCGACAGGGTGACGCCGAGGACCTCGACATTCTCGAGCGCCGCCAGATAGAGCGCCAGATCGCCCCAGCCGCAGCCGATATCGAGCACTTTCATGCCGGGCTTCAGACAAAGCTTCGCGGCGAGCAGCCGCAGCTTGTTGCGCTGCGCTGCCTCCAGCGTCTCATCCGGCTCGCGGAAATAGGCGCAGGAATAGAGCATGTTCTCGTCGAGGAAGAGTTTGTAGAACGCGTTGCCGAGATCATAGTGATGCGCGACGTTCTGCTGCGCCTTGCCCTTGGGATTGGCCTGCTGGCGCTTGCGGAAGCGCATCTTGATCGCCCGCAACAGCTTCTGGATCGGGTAGGAGCCGAGCGACAGCCGGTTGATCGAGAAGAGCGTCAGGAAATCCCGAAGCGTCGACCCCTCCTCGAAGCGCATCGTCCCGTCCATGTAGGCCTCGCCGGCGGCGAGCTCGGCGTTGAGGACGAGACTGCGATAGAGCCGCTTGTCCGTCAGCCGCATCGTGACGCTCGGACCGGGCTCGCCTGAAAAGACGTGCCGTTTGCCGTCCGCATCGATCACGGTCAGCGTGCCCTTGCGGATGAAGGCCTTCATCATATGCGACAGTGGAAACATGCTGTGCCTCGATCTCGTGACGTGCAAAAAACCGGCGCATACGGAGCTGGCGTGTGAGCAGCCTCTGCCCCTCATCCCGCTGCCGCCACCTTCTCCCCGCAAGCGGGGAGAAGGGGACTCGTGGCGCCAACCTCGTCCCCTCTCCCCGCCTGCGGGGAGAGGGCTAGGGTGAGGGGCAAACACCGAGTTGAGATATCTCAACGGGGCTCTGCCCGGATCTACCTCAGTCCTTGGCGCGTTCGACGTAGGAACCGTCTTCCGTCGCGATGACGACGCGGGTGCCGGCCTGGATATGCGGCGGCACCGAGGTGCGGACGCCGTTCGAAAGAAGGGCCGGCTTGTAGGAGGAAGACGCCGTCTGGCCCTTGACGACCGGTTCGGTCTCGGTGATCTCGAGGGTGACGTGACGCGGCAGGTCGATGGCGATCGCAATGCCTTCGTGGATCGACAGCATCACAGCCATGCCTTCCTGGAGATACGCCTTCAGGTCGCCGATATCGTCAGCCGACATGACGAGCTGGTCGTAGCTCTCCGGGTTCATGAAGTGGAAGCCTTCGGCGTCTTCATAGAGGAAGGTGTGCTCGCGGTCCTCGACGAAGGCGCGCTCGACCTGCTCGGTGGTGCGGTAGCGCTCCGAGACCTTCACGCCATCCGAGATGCGGCGCATGTCGACCTGCGTGACCGGCGTGCCCTTGCCCGGGTGGAAGTTCTGGGCGGTGAGCACGACATAGAGCTTGCCGTCGACGTCGAGAACGTTGCCCTTGCGGACCGAAGAGGCGATGACCTTGACCATTAGTCTTCCTTGTAACAGAGGTATCAGCGACACGTGCGGGCCGGAGATCGGCCCGGAAAGGACGCGAAAATTTTAGATTTCGCGCCGCCACTACCCTAATTCCGCGCAAATAGCCAGCCTGAGCCGGCCTGCGCGCCGAAGAAAGCTTGGATCGAACCGACCATGCCGCATGCTTCTCCCTGGTGGACCCCGGATGTCCATGCCGACCGGCGCCCCTTCCTGATCGGCCGCAACCGCATCCAGTCGGCGCTGCGCCGCTTTTTCGGCGAGCGGGACTTCATCGAAGTCGACACCGCGACGCTGCAGGTCTCACCGGGCAACGAGGCGCATCTGCACGCCTTCGCCACGCAGGCGCTTGGGCCGGACGGATCGGTGCAGCCGCTCTATCTGCACACCTCGCCCGAATTCGCCTGCAAGAAGCTCGTTGCTGCCGGCGAAAGACGCATCGCCTGCTTTGCCCATGTCTACCGCAACCGCGAACGCGGCCCGCTGCACCATCCCGAATTCACCATGCTCGAATGGTACCGCGCCGAGGAGACCTACGAGACGCTGATGCGCGATTGCGCCGGGATCCTGGCGCTTGCCGCCGAGACCACCGGCACGCGGTCGCTCGCCTATCAGGGCCGAAGCTGCGACCCCTTCCTCGAACCGGAGCGACTTTCGGTGGCCGACGCCTTTGCGCGCTTTGCCGGTATCGATCTTCTCGCTTCGATCGGAAAGGACGGCGATACCGATCGCGAAAGCCTGGCGGCGGCGATGCGGGAGGCGGGCCTCCGCGTTGCCGAGGACGATACCTGGGCCGACCTCTTCAGCCGCGTGCTCGTCGAAAAGGTCGAGCCCAATCTCGGCATGGGCCGCGCCACGATCCTCGATGAATATCCGGCCGCCGAGGCGGCGCTCGCCCGCCCGACGCCGCGCGACCGCCGCGTCGCCGAGCGCTTCGAGCTCTATGCCTGCGGGGTGGAGCTTGCCAATGCCTTCGGCGAGCTGACGGATGCCACGGAACAGCGCCGCCGCTTTGAGCTGGAAATGGCGGAAAAGGCGCGGGTCTATGGCGAAACCTACCCGCTCGACGAGGATTTTCTGGCGGCGCTTGCCCTGATGCCCGAGGCAAGCGGCATCGCGCTCGGCTTCGACCGGCTGGTGATGCTGGCGACCGGCGCGGCGCGCATCGACCAGGTGCTCTGGGCGCCGGTGGCGGAGGTGAGGGCATGACCGCGCACCGTCCCCTTCGTACGGCGGGCGATCTGGTCGAAGCCGGCCTGATCGACGCCTCGGCCGAGGAAGCGATCGCCCGCGTCGCCTCCCGATACGCGATCGCCATCAGCCCGGTTGTCGCAAACCTCATCGACCGCACCGATCCGCAGGATCCGATTTCCAGGCAGTTCGTGCCGGACGCGGCCGAGCTGACGCTGACGCCGGAGGAACGAGCCGACCCGATCGGCGACGGCGCTCACAGCCCCGTTTCGGGCATCGTCCACCGCTATCCGGACCGGGTACTGCTGAAGGCCGTGCATGTCTGCCCGGTCTATTGCCGCTTCTGCTTCCGGCGCGAGATGGTCGGCCCACAAGGGCTCGGCACGCTGACGCCCTCCGAGCTCGACGCGGCAATCGCCTATATTTCCGAGCATCCGGAGATCTGGGAAGTGATCCTCACCGGCGGCGATCCGCTGGTGCTGTCGCCGCGGCGGCTTCAAGAAATCCTAGAGCGGCTCGACGCGATCGCGCACGTCAAGGTGGTCCGCTTTCATACGCGCGTGCCGGTCGTCGAGCCGCACCGCATCGACGCGGATCTCATTGCGGCGCTTAAAAGCAGCGGCAAGGCGACCTATGTGGCGCTCCACGCCAATCATCCGCGCGAACTGACGGCCGAAGCGCGGGCCGCCGCCGCCCGGTTGATCGATGCGGGGATCGTCATGGTCAGCCAATCGGTGCTGCTCAAGGGCGTCAATGACGACCCGGAAGTGCTTGCCGAACTGATGCGCGCCTTCGTCGAGACGCGGATCAAGCCCTATTACCTGCACCATCCGGATCTTGCGCCCGGCACCAGCCATTTCCGGCTGACGATCGAAAAGGGCCAGGCGCTCGTCGCCTCGCTGCGCGGCCGAGTCTCGGGCCTCTGCCAGCCGACCTATATCCTCGACATTCCCGGCGGCCACGGCAAGGCGGTCATCAGCGCCAGTGCGATCGAGGCGGAAGGCGGCGGCTGTTACACCGTCACCGACTTCCACGGAAACGAGCACGCCTATCCGCCGAAGAGCTGATGTCGCCCCGGTTGGCTCTACGTTTTTGATAACAAGGATCGCGCCTCTCTCCACCCGTCATCCTCGGCTTGACCCGAGGATCCACACGCAAGGCGTTCCGGCAAGCCGACTTTTTTGAGCTTGAGTGCTGGTAAATGGATCCTCGGGTCAAGCCCGAGGATGACGACCGTAGGAGGCGTGGATGCGTCGCTGGAGAGCTGCGTGGTGGCGAACTGGACCCTATGTGGTGGCCGCCTCAAAAAAAGGCCGCGACGGAAAACCGCGCGGCCCTGGATCAATGGTATTGGCGGGCAGATCAGCCCTGCTTGATCGGCGCGATCGAGATTTCGACGCGGCGGTTCTGGGCGCGGCCGGCCTCGCTGGAGTTCGACGCGACGGGGCGCTCCATGCCGTAGCCCATGGTCGAGATGCGCCGCTGGTCGATGCCGCGGCTGCCGAGATAGTTGGCGACCGAAGCGGCGCGGCGCTCGGAGAGATCCTGGTTGTGGGCGGCGCTGCCGGTCGAGTCCGTGTGGCCGTCGACGTCGATCAGCGTCTTGTTGTACTTGCGCAGTACGATCGCGACCGAGTCGAGCGTCGGATAGAAGGGCGGGATCACCTGGTCGCGGTCGGTCGCGAAGGTGATGTTAGACGGCATGTTGAGGATGATGCGGTCGCCTTGACGCGTCACCGAGATGCCGGTGCCCTGCAACTGGGCGCGCAATTCCGATTCCTGCTGGTCCATGTAGTTGCCGATCAGGCCGCCGCCGAGCGCACCGATGCCGGCGCCGACGAGCGCGGCGTCACGGCGTCCGGCCGAGCTGCCGCCGACAAGCAGGCCGGTTGCGGCGCCGAGGCCCGCACCGATCAATGCGCCGCCGGCCGTGTTCGACATCTTCTGTTCTCCCGTGTAGGGATCGGTAGTCGTGCATCCGGAAAGATAGACGGCCGCGACAGCCAGGATGGCGCATTTCTTGATCATCGAATCAATGGTCCCCATTGGTGCTAAAGGTGCTTCATACTAGCGATTGCGGCAGGAAGATGAAGGGGTGCGGCGCTTTCCACATGGACAGGCAGACCGTAACATTTCGGCAGTGCAGCAATTGCGAGCTGGCTCCGCCACATTGCTGTCCACAGCGCCCGCTAACCGAAGCTTCACATGCTCGCGCCAGGATGGCATTCCCGGCGCAGGAGCCAGACGAGAGGGACAGTACACATGGCGATCGAGTTCGACGACACGGAGCGCAGTCTCAGCGATACGCTGGCCGGCATGATCGCCTCGATCAGGGGCAATACGATCACGCTGCGCGAGCTGATGATCGAGATCGGCGAGCACGGCTTCCTGCTTCTCTGCGCGCTGCTGACGCTGCCCTTCCTGATCCCGGTCTCGATCCCCGGCGTCAGCACCGTCTTCGGCGCGGCGATCATTTTGATCTCGCTGGCGATCACCCTCAATCGCCTGCCCTGGCTGCCGCAGCGCATTCTCGACCGGCAGATCGAGACGGAAAAGCTCGTTCCGACCTTGCAGAAGGGGGCAGCGCTGGTCTCGAAGCTCGACCGCTACGTGCGCCCCAGGCTCCATTTCCTGACCCAGGGCGCCGTGATGAGCCGCTTCAACGGCCTGATGATCATGGCCGGCGGCGTGCTCCTGATGTTCCCGCTCGGCCTGATCCCGCTGTCGAACACGCTGCCAGGCATCGCCATCCTGCTCTTGTCGCTCGGCATCATCCAGCGCGACGGGCTAATGGTGGCCGGCGGCTATCTCTTCCTCGTCGCAACGACGATCTATTTCGCAGTGCTCGCCTATGCGGCCTTCGCCGCCGGCCAGGGGTTGTCGCAGTTCTTCGTGTCCTGAGCTGGGCTTTGCCGCACTGCCCGGCACCGCGAAAATCACCCGGCGATGCCCTTCAGCACGTTGGCGACGTTGAGGCCAATCTCCGGCACGCCGTAGCCGCCTTCCATGCAGACGACCACCGGCAGGCCGGTCTCCTTCAAGCGCGCGCCCATCCGCAGGAAATCCTCCGATTTCAGCTTGAAGAAGCTGATCGGGTCGCGCTCGAAGGTATCGACACCGAGCGACAGGACGAGCGCTTCGGCGCCGAAACCGGCGATGCGCGACAGGGCGTCCTCCATCGCCGCGACCCAGGTCTCGAAGGTGGTGCCGCGCGCCAGCGGATAGTTCTTCGTCGTGCCGAGCCCCTCTCCAGACCCCTCCTCGTCGGCGAAGCCGAGGAAATGCGGGAAGGCGTCGACCGGATCGCCGTGCAGCGAGGCGAAGAAGACGTCGCCGCGTTCGTAGAAGATATCCTGGGTGCCGTTGCCGTGGTGGAAGTCGACGTCGAGCACGGCGACTTTCGCGGCGCCGCGATCGCGCAGGCGCTGGGCGGCGCAGGCGGCATTGTTGATGAAGGAATAGCCGCCGAAGAGATCGATCGCCGCATGATGGCCGGGCGGGCGGCAGAGCGCGAAGGCGGCGGGTTTGCCGGCAGCGACATGATCGGCCGCCGAAATAGCGCAATCCATCGCGGCGCGGGCTGCGGCAAAGGTGCCTTCGGTGATCGCCGTTTCGGCGGCGAAGGAATAGTAGCCGAGTGCGCCGTCGATATCCTTCGGCGGATGCTGGCGCATGCGCCGCGCCGGAAAGCAGGCCGGGATCGCTTCGCCGCGATAGCCGTCTGCGACCCAGCGCTCCCAGGCGGTCTCAAGAAATTCGAGATAATCCGCCGAATGGAGTTTCAGCGCCGTCTCCATGCCGTGCCGTTCGGGCGCGACGACATCGGAGAACCCGGCTTCCTTGACGGCGGCGAGGATCCATTCGGCCCGGAACGGCGCCTCGAAGGGCGGCACGAGCTCGCCGCCATGGAGTTCGGTCCTGGCATCTCGGAGCTTATGATCTTCGGAATAGAAAACGCGCATTTTGGATGTCCTGATTGGGGAGGTTCATAGGCCAACGGTCGCGAGCGGCGGCGATCGGCCAATATTCTCGCTAGGCAGCGAGATGCTTGTAGAAGAACGTGGTCGCGCAATAGCGGCCGTCCGGCATCAGCGCGTAGTCGGGAACGACGCCGGCCCGCAGCCAGCCGAAACGCTCGTAGATCGCCTCCGCCGGCTCGCCGGTCGCAGTGTCGAGCACCAGCACTCTCCTTCCACGCTTGCGCGCCTCGGCTTCCGCGTGCTCCATCAGGCCGCGGGCAAGACCCAGGCCGCGCGCGTCGCGGTGCACGAGCAGCTTCTTGATATCGGCGCGGTGCGGCTGGTTCGGCATCGTCGCGAGGCCGAGCTGCACCGTGCCTACAGCCCGACCATCTACCTCGGCGACCAGGAGGACGGTTTCGTCGCGACCGATGGCGGCGGCCACACCCTCCCAGAAGGGGACGGCGGCCTGCGGTGGGTAAGGCTGCATAAACCCCACCGAGGCGCCGCCTTCGACGCAGTCGGAGAGGACGTCGGCCAGCGCCGGCAGGGCGGCGCGGGCTTGTTCTTCGGTAAGCACGCGGATCGTGACGTCAGGCATAGTTACACCTTGGTGCGGCAGAGAATGACGGCGTAATGCGCCGGCTCGTCATAGGGATTGTGAAAGACATGGGCCTCTTCGAGCCCCATGAACAGGCAGTCGCCCGCCTCGAGGATTTGCGGCCCGCTCTCCATCGTCAGTTCGAGCCGTCCGGAGAAAAGCCAGAGGTGCTGGGTGATGCCGCGGTCGGCCGGCTGGCGTTCGAAGACGACGCGGGCGCCCGGCGGAAACTCGACCTCGACGATGTCGACCGGCGCGCCAAGCCCGTCCGGCGACACCGAGCGGCGCAGATAGCCGCTCTCCGGATCGCGCCACAGCCGCTGTTCGGCCCGCCGTGCGACCGGCGAGGCATTTTCCGCCGCCGAGGCAAACAGCGCCGAGAGCGTCGTGCCGAGCGCGCTGCAGAGTTTCGCCAGCAATTGCGCCGTCGGGCTCGCCTCGCCGCGCTCGATGCGCGAGATCATGGCGCGGCTGACGCCGGAGCGGATTGCGAGTTCGTCGAGCGTCAGGGCCTGTACCGTGCGCATCTCGCGCACCCGTTCGCCGATCGTCTGTTCCAAAGAGGGGACCGCTTGCTCCATTATTTGAGATTGCATTTCTCATATAGTGGAGTCAAGCGGCGCCCGACCTCAAAATAAATTTGCCGCATGCCGCTCCGGCGACAATGCGACGCGCGGCGGCACGGTAGGTTTTGCATCGGGAGAAACAGCAGCGGAGGAGAGGCACATGGAAGGCGGCCGTTCGTCGCTCTTGTCGATTGCCAGCATCGTCACCTCGATGACGGCTGTTGCGATCGGCAACGGCATGATGCTTGCCTATGTCCCGTTCGTGCTGACACGCTCGGCGGCGCCGGACTGGGTTCCGGGCGCGGCGGTCACGGCGATCGCCTTCGGCGGCCTGATCGGCTGTGTGCTGGCCGGTCCGCTGATCCGCCGCGTCGGCCATGCGCGCGCCTTCTCCTGCTCGATGGCGCTGGTCATCCTCGCTGCCGTGCTGATCAGCCTCGGTGTCCACCCCACCCTCTGGATCTTCGCCCGCGCCCTCTACGGGGCAGCCGCCAACACCAACTTCATCATCAGCCAGAGCTGGCTGAACCACGCCAGCGACAACCATTGGCGCGGCAAGGCGATGGCACTCTTCTACATGGCCTATGTGATCGGGCTCGGGGCCGGCGCCTGGCTTTTCGGCCGCATCCCCGTCGACGGCAATCTCGCGCCGATCATCACGATCTTCTTCACGGCGGTCGCCATCCTGCCGATCGGGATGACGCGCCTGCCGACGCCGCCGGCGCCCGCCAAGGTCAGCATCGATATTGCCATGGCCTGGCGCAGCTCCCCGGTCGCCCTTGTCGGCGTGCTTGCCTCCGGCGGGCTGTCGATGCTGGTGCAGGGCTTCACGCCGATCTATGCCGCTGCCAATGCAGTCAGCCAGCAGGACGTGGCAACGCTGATGTTCGTCATGCAGTTCGGGCTGCTCGTCATCCAGTTTCCGATGGGATCGCTTTCGGACCGTATCGACCGGCGCATCGTTCTCGTCGCCACCTGCGCGCTGATCGTGGCGGCGGGGCTCGCGGCCCTCGTCGTCTCCTTCGACAGCCTTCTCCTGCTGATGCTCGTCTTCGCGCTTTTCGCCGGCGCCGTCGAAACGGTCTATTCGATCGCCAATGCGCATGCCAACGACCGCACCGATCCGGCCGATTTCGTGCCGCTCGCCAGCACCATGCTCGTCGCCTGGTCGGCGGCGGCGACGCTGGTGCCGATGCTGGTGACGGTGCTGACGCCGGCCTTCGGCGCAGAGCTGTTCATTTACGCAACGATGGCGGTGGCGGTCCTTTATGCGGCCTTCGTGCTCATCCGCCTGCGCATGCGCGAACGGGTGCCCCCGCAGCTCTGCGAGACCTTCGAAATCAAAAGCGCGCAGGTGCCGAACGCGGGCGCGCTCGCCGAGGCGAAAGCGAGAGCGGAATAGCCGCGCGCCCCGCCCGATTTATAGTGAACGAAGCCTTCATTTCCCGCTTTGCGCCGCCTGATCGCACTGCTATATGCGCCCCATGAGCACACCATCTTCCAAGACGCCCCTGTCGCATATCCGCAACTTCTCGATCGTGGCGCATATCGACCACGGCAAATCGACGCTGGCCGACCGGCTGATCCAGCTGACCGGCGGGCTTGCCGAGCGCGAGATGTCCGAGCAGGTGCTGGACAGCATGGACATCGAGCGTGAGCGCGGCATCACCATCAAGGCCCAGACGGTGCGGCTGCACTACAAGGCTAATGACGGCGACACCTATGTGCTGAATCTGATCGACACGCCCGGCCACGTCGACTTCGCCTACGAGGTCTCGCGCTCGCTGTCGGCCTGCGAGGGCTCGCTGCTCGTCGTCGATGCCAGCCAGGGCGTCGAAGCCCAGACGCTCGCCAACGTCTACCAGGCGATCGACAACAACCACGAGCTCGTCACCGTGCTCAACAAGATCGACCTGCCGGCGGCCGAACCCGACCGCATCAAGGAGCAGATCGAAGAGGTGATCGGCATCGACGCCTCCGACGCGGTGCTGATCTCGGCAAAGACCGGCCTCGGCATTCCGGATGTGCTGGAAGCGATCGTTCACAGGCTGCCGGCGCCGAAGAGCCCCGGCGGCGAGAAGGCGCCGTTGAAGGCGCTGCTCGTCGACAGCTGGTACGACACCTATCTCGGCGTCATGGTTCTGGTGCGTGTCATCGACGGCGTGCTGACCAAGGGCCAGACCATCCGCATGATGGGCACCGACGCCAAGTACACGATCGAACGGGTCGGCGTGCTGACGCCGAAGATGGTCAACATGGATGCGCTCGGCCCTGGCGAGATCGGCTTCATCACCGCCTCGATCAAGGAAGTGGCCGATACCCGCGTCGGCGATACCATCACCGAAGACAAGCGTCCGACCGACAAGGCACTGCCAGGCTTCAAGCCGGCGCAGCCGGTGGTCTTCTGCGGCCTCTTCCCGGTCGATGCCGCCGACTTCGAGGACCTACGCTCGGCGATGGGCAAGCTGCGCCTCAACGACGCCTCGTTCTCGTTCGAAATGGAATCGTCTGCAGCACTCGGCTTCGGCTTCCGCTGCGGCTTTCTCGGGCTCCTGCACCTTGAAATCATCCAGGAGCGCCTGGAGCGCGAGTTCGACCTCGACCTGATCGCAACGGCGCCTTCGGTCGTCTACAAGCTGTTCATGACCGACGGCTCGGAGCGCGAGCTGCACAACCCGGCCGACATGCCCGACGTCGTCAAGATCTCCGAGATCCACGAGCCGTGGATCCGCGCGACGATCCTGACGCCCGACGACTATCTCGGCGGCATCCTCAAGCTCTGCCAGGACCGACGCGGCATCCAGATCGAGCTGACCTATGTCGGCACCCGCGCGATGCTGACCTACGACCTGCCGCTCAACGAAGTTGTGTTCGATTTCTACGACCGGCTGAAGTCGATCTCCAAGGGCTATGCCTCGTTCGACTACCAGATCACCGATCACAAGGAAGGCAACCTTGTGAAGATGTCGATCCTCGTCAACGGCGAGCCGGTCGACGCGCTGTCGATGATGGTGCACCGGATGGCGGCCGAAAAGCGTGGCCGCGAAATGTGCGAGAAGCTCAAGGAGCTGATCCCGAAGCACATGTTCAAGATCCCGATCCAGGCAGCGATCGGCGGCAACGTCATTGCCCGCGAAACCATCTCGGCGCTGCGCAAGGACGTGACGGCGAAGTGCTACGGCGGCGACGCCACCCGCAAGCGCAAGCTTCTGGAAAAGCAGAAGGCCGGCAAGAAGCGCATGCGCCAGTTCGGCAAGGTGGAGATCCCGCAGGAGGCGTTCATCGCCGCGCTGAAGATGGGCGACGAGTGATTGTTTTCTTCCTGTGAGGATGCGCATATACTGTGCGCATCTTCGTGGAAAGCGAACATGAAACGATCGATTGCAAGGCGCCCGACCAATCTCTCGCTTGATGGCGATCTGCTTTCGCAGGCGCGCGACCTGAAGATCAATGTTTCGCGGGCGGCAGAAGAGGGCATCGCTCAGGCTGTCAGGGCAGAACAGGAACGGCTTTGGCGCGTCGAGAATGCCAAGTCGATCGTCGACGCCAATGACTTTGTCGAAAAACGTGGACTGCCGCTGGCCAAGCTGCGGCAGTTCTGATGGCGCGCTTTCACGTCTACCGCCTGAAGCAAAGCGAAACATTGGTGGTCGATATTCAGGCCGACCTGTTCGATGCCCTGAAGACCAGGATCGTCGCGCCTCTCATCCCGGCGCCGGACATTGCCCACGTCATGGCCGGCCTCAACCCGCGGGTAATGATCAACGGCGAAGCGTACGTCGTGGCTATCCATCTCATGGCTGCCATTTCGGTCAGCGACCTCGGCGCGTTGATCGGTGATCTGTCAAACCAGCACGATAAAATAGTCGCCGCCACGGGTTTCGCATTCCGGGGCTTTTGAGCGCAAAGGTGCCTGCGCATGGATCCTCGGGTCAAGCCCGAGGATGACGAGTGGGGAGGCGCCGCTTCCCGTTGCGACACGGACGCATTCGCGAAGTACCCCTTCGTTGCGGCGAATCGCTCATCCACGATGAGCGGCCAAGTTCGCCCCTCCTCCGTCATCCTCGGGCTTGACCCGAGGATCCATGCGCAAGCACCATGCGTCGGCATGGCCGGATGCGTCTACATCGTCACAAATCAGAAGCGCGGAACGCTCTACATTGAGGTGACCTCAAACTTCGATCGCCGCAACCTCGAGTAGTGGCCGGCACGGCGTTGGCCAAAAGGCGTTTGCGGCATAATTTAAATAGCGCCGCAGATCAAAGACGCCCCCTCCCCCGTCATCCTCGGGCTTGACCCGAGGATCCATACACGATCACCATCGTCGGCATGGCCGGATACGTCTATATCGTCACGAATCAGAAGCGCGGAACGCTCTACATTGGCGTGACGTCAAACCTCGAGAGCCGCATCTTCGAACACAGGGAGGGCCTGACACTGGGTTTTGCATCGAAATACGGCTGCAACCGACTCGTCTGGTACGAGGAGCATCTGCAGATCGGCACCGCCATACAGCGCGAGAAGTCGCTCAAACGATGGTACCGACTGTGGAAGGTCGAATTGATAGAGACAATGAATCCGGACTGGCGCGACCTGTATTTCGAACTCTGGTGAGGCTTGCACGTGGATCCTCGGGTCAAGCCCGAGGATGACAACCGGGAGAGGGAGGTGCTGGAGGGCGTGCTGGCCTCAAGCTTCCCCGAGCCAATACCGCTTCGAAATCCGATCGACCGAAAGCCCATCCTTCAGCGGCACCGCCTTGTCGACCTTGTAGTCGGTAAAGCCCATCTTGCTGTAATAGGCGAGGCCGGCGATGTTGTCGGCGCGGATCGTGGCGTTGATCGCCGTGAGGCCGGCGTCGCGGGCATGCGCTTTGGTGGCGGCGAACAGCGCCGTGCCGGAACCCGGTCGTTTTGCATGCGGCCGGGCGAAGGTGCCGATGTCCGCCCAATCTTCAGGCAGGCCGCCCGAGCGCTCCAGGCCCTGGAAGGCGCAGGGCTGACCCGAGCCATCCTCCGCGACGAAGCAACTGACGAAGCCCGGCCCGGCCAGAAAATGGCTGACGAAGCTCTCGTCGGTAAACGGGGTTTCATGGGCGGTGGTGCCGCCGATCCGTATGATCTCGTTCAGGAAGGCGCAGAGCGCCGGCACGTCCTCGGCCCGTGCCGGGCGGACCCTGATCATTGCTGCGGTCATCGACTCTCTTCCATCCTCTTCCGGTTCAACGAACAACTCGCGCCGGGTTCCCCACCACTGTCACACCCGCCGCCACGTCCTTCGTCACCACCGCCCCTGCCCCGACGATCGCCCCGTCGCCGATCGTCACACCGGGCAAGATGATCGCCCCGCCGCCGATCCAGACGTCCTTGCCGATCGTCACCGGTCGGTCGATCTCCAAGCCGGCGCGGCGGAGCGCCACATCCTTGTGGTGTTCGGCGCAGTAAATGTGCACGCCGGGGCCCAGCATCGAGCCATCGCCGATGACGACCGGGGCGCAGTCGAGAATGGTGCAGCCGGCATTCAGGTAGACGCCGGCGCCGAGCGTGATGTTCATGCCGTAGGCGCAATGGAACGGTGCCTCGACGAAACAATCCGCTGCGACGGCGGCGAACAGCGCCTTAAGCGCCGGGGCGATGGCGCCGCGCTCATCCGGCGGCAAGGTGTTGTGCTGATGCACCGCCTTGCGCGCACGATCGCGCAGGGCGTCTAGTTCCGGATCGAGGCACCGGTACCATTCGCCGGCCGCCATCTTGTCGCGCTCGCTTTTGGTCACGGTCGCGCCTGCCCCTTTGCCTTGGCGCGGGCCTCGATGAGGCGATCGCGGCTCTCCTGGGGCCATTCCGCCTGAACGTCGTAATAGGCCTCGAAGGCCCTGGCGCCCTCCGGCAGCAACACCCAATCGAGTTTCGAGCGCGTGTAGATATGCACGTCCGGCGTGAACTCCGACGGCCGGTCGAGGGTCGCCAGACGCAGAAAGGCAAGCCACTTGCGCCGGCCATAGTCGCTCCAGAGAGACGACTGGCAATCGGCGCAGCGATAGACGTCGTGCGGGCGGCCGCTGTCGGTCGACAGCGCGACCATGACCGGCTCTCCCGTCAAAATTTCGAGGTTTTCCGCCTCGACGAGGCCGTTGATCGCGAAGGCGCTGCCGACCTGACGCTGGCAGTCGCGGCAATGGCAGCAATGGACGAACATCGGCGGGCGCTTCAGCCGATAGCGGATGCGGCCGCAGAAACAGCCGCCTTCGATCGCTTCACGCATGGCTCCTCCTCGGACTCTTCTTGCCGGAGATGACCATGGGTGGAACTGTTGCGCAAGTGCAGAAGAATGGTGGCGGGGCCGCAGCCGGGGGCCGGAGGCACGGCGGGGCCGCACCTCCGGCGAGACTATCAGAACTGCTTGCCGAGCTTGGCGTCGACCGACTGGCCGTTGGCGCCGCGGATGGCGAAGAACAAGGTGATTGCCGCCCAGAGGATCGACTTCTCGGCGCCGCCGAGGCCCTGGCCCTGGACGATGCCGTGGAAATAGACGGTGACGAGCAGCACGATGGTGGCCGCGAACGCGGCGGGCCGGGTCAGGAAGCCGATGGCGATGAAGATGCCGCCGAAGAATTCGGTGGCCGAAAGCAGCGGCGACCAGAAGACGCCCGGATAGAAACCGAGCCCTTCCACCATGCCGACGGCACCGAAGGGATCGAGGATCTTGCCGTAACCATGGGTGACGAGCAGCGCGCCGGCGAGCACGCGCAGCAGTGTCTCGGCGAAGGTGTCGAGCGGCAGGTAGATCTTCTCGAGCGCCGGCAGGATGGCGCGCGGGGTGGCAGTGGTCATGGATTCCCTCTCGCAGAGTGTTGCAATGCAAAAGTCTCTTGCCGGACATCCGTTTGAAAACAAGGACCGCGCGATAAAAACATGATTGTTCAAGTTGACATTTATGTGAAGAGCCGGTGAAGGGCCGGTTGTTCCACCGACGCCGGAAGGCTATGTTTGCCGAAAACAGGACATGTCAAATGAGCGAGAAGCCGCGCGTCACGATCCTCTACTGCACCCAGTGCAACTGGCTGCTGCGCGCCGGCTGGATGGCGCAGGAGCTGCTCTCGACCTTCGCCGATTCGCTCGGCGAGGTGGCGCTGATTCCCGGCACCGGCGGCAATTTCGAGATCCGCGTCGATGACGAGCTCATTTGGGAGCGCAAGCGCGACGGCGGCTTCCCGGGACCGAAGGAATTGAAGCAGCGGATCCGCGACGTGATCGCGCCGGAGCGCGATCTCGGCCACGTCGACAGGACTTGAAGCCCTGGATTTCCCTCTCCTCGCCGGCGTCTTCGGCGCCGCCTTTCTCTCCGCGACCCTGCTCTTCGGCCTGTCGGAGGCGGCGGTGGTTGCCGCTGCCCTTTCGGCCGAAACGAGTCGGACGGCGCTGTTTCTCGCAGCCACTGCCGGCAATGTGCTCGGCGCACTCGTCAATTTCGCGCTCGGCCGCTTCGCCATCCGCTTCGAAGACCGGCGCTGGTTTCCGGTCTCGCGCCAGGCGCGGCAAAAGGCCGAGACGATCTTCGCGCGCTACGGCCGGCCGGTGCTGCTGTTCTCCTGGCTGCCGATCGTCGGCGACCCGCTGACGCTAGCCGCCGGACTGCTCCGCACGCCGCTTGGCGCGTTCCTTGTGTATGTGACGATCGGCAAGGCGGCGCGTTATGCCGCGCTGCTGTGGCTCATGCCGTGAAGAGATGAGTGGGAGTTCTCTTGGGGCCATTCCAGAGGTTCGTGCGTGGGACTTATGTCTCTGGCCGCCCTGATGCCCTCTCAACGAGTCATCCTCGGGCTTGACCCGAGGATCCAATCACAAGCATCGGTGTTGGCATTTATCCGAGCCGGCGTGATCTATTTTCAAGCGTTTTTGGATTGCGCATGGATCCTCGGGTCAAGCCCGAGGATGACGCCGGAGTGGGGTTGAATCGAGGATCGGAGTAAGCCAAGGACAACAGTGCGCGAGGTCGCCGTCCCCGGAAGCGAGAACGCTACCCTCAGCTATGCGCGAAAATATCCGTCTCCTCCCAGCCGAGCAGGTCGAGCTTGGCGCGCGTCGGCAGGAAGGCGAAGCAGGCGTCGGCGTGCTCCATGCGGCCGTCGCGGATGAGGCGCGCCGTCAGCTTGTCGCGCAGCGCATGCAGGTGCAGCACGTCCGAGGCGGCGTATTCGAGCTGCGCCGGCGAGAGGATATCGGCCGCCCAGTCGGAGGACTGCTGCTGCTTCGAAATGTCGACGTCGAGCAGTTCCTTGAGATTGTCCTTGAGCCCGTGCCGGTCCGTATAGGTGCGGGTCAGCCGCGAGGCGATCTTGGTGCAGAACACCGGCGTAGAGGTCACGCCAAAGGTGTGGAACAGCACCGCGATGTCGAAGCGACCGAAATGAAAAATCTTCTGGCGGGCCGGATCGGCAAGCATCCGGACGAGGTTCGGCGCCTCTTTCTGGCCGGCGGCGATGCGGATCACGTCGGCGGTGCCGTCGCCCGGCGAGAGCTGCACGACGCAGAGACGGTCGCGGCGGGGAACGAGGCCGAGCGTTTCCGTATCGATGGCGATCGCGCCGGCATAGCGGGCCGCGTCGGCCGCGGAAATGTCACCTTCGTGGAACCGTATTGTATTCGCCATCGAGAATCCCCAGATCGTTGCTGCATGATTCCCTGGATCGGATTCAAGGCAAGATCATGCAGCGTTTCAAAGTGCTACAGCGGCCTCAGCGTGCCTGACCGGACGCGCGGCGCTGTAGAGCGTAGCAGGCCTATAGCGCAAGTTTGTCGGCCGCGATACCGTGTCACAACGCCGGCGCTTTCCGCCGTCCTCCCGAAAGTTTCACTGGCATGACCTCGTTCCGTTCCGCGCTGTCGTTTTCCCTGACCGCCTTCATGCTGAGCCTCTCGGCCAAAGCCGGGCTTGCCGACGAGGTGCCCCTCAATTTCGCGCAGAGCTTCCGCGACCTTCCCGGCGTGCGGCCGCTGAACCCGCTGCAGGATGGCGAGAGCACGGTCTGCGAACAGGTCTTCATCGACCGCTATGGACCCTTCGAGCCCTCCCATGGCCGGCCCCGCTATGACACCATCTACCGATGCCGCAAGGGCGACGGCCCGGTCTTCCAGAGCGGCCAGCTGCCGCCGTCGCTCGAACGGCAGAAGCGGGGTTTGAACTACTGAGTGCAGCGAGGCTTTGCCGGCTAAAAGAACGGAGAAAAACATGTCCGAGACGAACCGACCGCTTGTCATCAGCGCGCCGGCGCCCCGCACCCTCGAGCTGATCTTCAGCCGGCAAGCGCTGGACGCCCTCAACAGGCGGTATCGCGTCGTCGAAGCTGACCCGGAAAACATCGCCGGGCTCGACGACGCGACGCTCGCCGAGGTCCGCTACATCATCGGCCAGCCGCCGCTCGATGAGCGGACGCTCGCTCGCATGCCGCGGCTGCGCGCCATCCTCAATGTCGAAAGCAACCTCCTCAACAACATGCCCTACGAGGTGCTTTTCCACCGCGGCATCCACGTGGTGACGACCGGGCAGGTCTTTGCCGAGCCGGTCGCGGAGATGGGTCTCGCCATGGCGCTCAATCTCGCCCGCGGCATCGTCGATGCCGACGTTGCCTTCCGCGACGGACGCGAGCTCTGGGGCGGCGAAGGCAACCGTTCGGCGCGGCTCCTCTCCGGTTCCGAGATCGGCATCATCGGCTTCGGCGAACTTGGCAAGGCGTTGAACCGCGTGCTTTCCGGCTTCCGCGCCAGGGTCCGCGTCTACGATCCCTGGCTGCCCGGCTCCATTCTCACCGACGCCGGGGTCGAGCCGGCCTCGCTCGAGACGGTGCTGACAAGCAGCGACTTCGTCTTCGTCGTCGCTGCGGTCACCAGCGAGAACGAGGGCTTTCTCGGTGCCGACGCCTTCGCCAGGATGCGGCCAGGAGCGGCCTTCATCCTTTTGAGCCGCGCCGGCGTCGTCGATTTCGACGCGCTGATCGCCGCGGTCGAAGCGGGCCGGATCGTGGCGGCGAGCGATGTCTTCCCCGAGGAGCCGCTGCCGCTCGACCATCCGGTCCGGCTGCTTCCCGGCTTCCTGCGGTCGGCGCACCGCGCCGGCGCGCTCGATTCGGCGTTCAAGAAGATGGGCGAGATGGTGCTCGACGACATGGAGTTGATGGACCGCGACCTGCCGCCGATGCGCTGCAAGCGGGCCGAACGCGAGACGGTGGCGCGGATGCGATCGCGGCCGGTCAGCGTCAATTGAGGGCGGCCTGCTGACAACGGCAATAAACAGCCCTATGCAAACCCACCCGATACTGCAAGAATCTTTCAGCCAATCCGCATAGGGGCACGGACATGCGCGGCTCTGACGAGAACAAGCGTCTTGAGACCTGGACGCTCCGGTCGCTGCTGAGCCTCGTCATGGTCGCCGTGCTGATCGTGGTGTCCGCCACTCTGGTGGGGCTCGACTACCGCCGTGCCCGCAATGCGGCGATCGAGGATGCCGAGGCGAATATGGGGGCCTTCGTCGACCGCCTCGTCGGTCGGCTCGGCGTGCTTTCCGGCGATACATCGGCGCTGGTCGGCCTCGTCGCATCGGTCGCCAACGCCTTTCTGGTGCCGCCGCCGGAGCGCATGAACGACAAGGTGGCACTGCTGCGCGAAGGGATCATCCGCTCGCCGCATATCGACGGCGTCTACGTCGCCTATCCGAGCGGCGCCTTCTTCCATGTGGTCGATTTGAGGTCGTCCGCCTGGCGGATGGCGCTCGACGCGCCGCGAGGGGCGACGCTTGCGGTGCGCTCGATGGAACGGGACGACCAGGGAAAGCCGTTTGACCGCGTCCTCTTCCTCGACGCGAGCGGCCTGCAGTTCGCCGAACGCCGGGTGGCTCCGGCCGGTTATGACCCGCGGATCCGGCCCTGGTATCGTGCGGCCGTCAACGGCAAGGCGCCAATGGCGACCGGCCCCTACGAGACGGCAACGACCGCCAAGCTCGGCATGACCATCTCGCAGGCCCATCGCGGCAACCCGAAGATCGTCATCGGCGCCGATGTTGTCCTGGACACGATCACCGACTTCCTGTCCCGCGAACGGCTGACGCGCGACTCCGTCTCCCTGATTCTCGATGCAGTCGGAAGGCCGATCATGCATTCCGATCCGACGGCGATGAGGCGCATCCTCGCGACCAAGGACAGCACCGCGCCGGTGGCCGTGCCCGAGGCCGACCCGCTCGTCGACAGCATTCGGCGCGACCCGCCGGCACCCGGCAAGGCGAGCTTCGTCGACGTCGGCGACCGCACCTATCTCGCCATGGTGACGCCGCTCGAATCGGCGCAGCTTCTGTCTGGACACCGGGTGGTCGTCGCGGCGCCGCTCGACGAGTTGATGGCGGCCGCCAACGAGACGCTCGTCCAGAGCCTCGCCATCTCGGGTTCGGTGGTGGTGCTTGCCGTTCTCTGTTCGCTGGTGCTCGCGCATCTGATCACCAAGTCCCTCAACCAGCTCACCGCCAGCGCCAACCGGCTGCAGGATCTCGATTTCACCACGCCGATCGACGTGCCCTCGCATGTGACGGAAATCTCGACGCTCAACAGCGCGATGAACAAGGCCCGCGACGCGATCTTCACCTTCGCGCTCTATGTGCCGCGCGAACTGGTCCGCAAGGGCATCGAATCCGGGCAGTTCACCGGCCGCTCCGGCTGGCGCCAGGAGGTGACGGCGCTGTTCACCGACATCTACGACTTCACCACCATCAGCGAGCACCATTCGCCGGAGGCGGTGGTGGCGATGCTGTCTGACTATTTCGACATTTTCAGCGAGGTGGTCGCCGCCCATGACGGCACGATCATCCAGTTTCTCGGCGACTCGGTCTTTGCCATGTGGAACGCGCCCGTCGCCGACCCACGCCATGCCGAACACGCCTGCCGCTGCGCGCTGGCCGTCGAAGTCCGGCTCGACGCCTTCAACGCGACACAGCGGGAGAAAGGACTGCCGGAGTTTCGCACCCGTATCGGCATCCATACCGGCCCGGCCGTGGTCGGCAGCGTCGGCGCCAAGGAACGCCTGCAATATACCGCCATGGGTGACACGGTGAACGTCGCCTCGCGGCTCGAGGGCATGAACAAGGACTACGGCACGACCATCCTGGCGAGCGGCGCCGTCGTGGCGCAATGCGGCGACACCATCGCCTTCCGCCCGCTCGGCTTCGCCCAGGCAAAGGGGCGGGCCAGCGCGCTCGAGATCTTCGAGGTTCTGTCAGCCGCCGCGATCGCCGAGCAGCAGGCCGGGACGGCGGCCTAAGGCGCCCCCGCCGATCACAGATCCTGAAAACGCAAAAAGCCCGGAAAAACCGGGCTTTTTCTGCATTTCTAATGGGAAATGGTGCCCAGAAGAGGACTCGAACCTCCACGCCTCGCGGCACAGGTACCTGAAACCTGCGCGTCTACCAATTCCGCCATCTGGGCGACGGACCGGCATGTAAAAGGCCGGGGGCGAAGTGTCAACAGGCATTTTGAAGTTTTCACGCCCGGACGTGAAAAAGGGGCCGGAAGCGGCGCCGGGCCGTCCTGTCCCACCTCCTGCGGAGCAGACCTGGGGGTCCTGGCCTCGTAAAGATGGATAAGAATTTCAGTGACATGAGGCCCGGAGAGGCGCATGCTTTCATCGACGGCTGAGCGGCGCGGAAATCCGGCGCCTGAGTACGCGTGCGCGCGCCCCGGCGTCATGGAATAAACCAATCAAAACAAATGTCTATGAAGTAGGGGACACAGCGGAAGCACGTCTTCGGAAAGTGAGGAGACAATGACGGGATTTCGGAATTTCGTTATGAGCTGCGTGCTGGCGGCCGCCTCCATGATCCCCCCTGTCGCGCCTGTCCAGGCCATGCCGCGTCCGGCGCTCGACATAGAGATCAAGGCGCCCGCGGGCGTCCAAAGCGTAACCCACCGTGGATATTATGGCCGGGGCTACTATCCGCGCTGGCGCGGCGGCTATTACGGTGGCTGGCCGGGCTACTATCCCGGCTACCGACGGGCCGGCATCAGCTTCTATTTCGGGCCGGGCGTCGGATACTATCCGGGCCGCTACTATTACGGGAACCGGTATTACTACGGCACGCGCTACTACGGCCCGGGCTACTACCCCGGTTACTATCCGAACCGGTACTACGGCGCTCCGTATCGCTACCATCGGCCTTACTACGGCCATCGGTACTACAGATACGGCTGGTAAGGGCTCGCTCGAACGAGGCGCGGCTGCGGCGTCCGCCGGGCCTCCCTGATGCTTGAAGACGCGACGCGAGCAGACTGCCGCGTCCCGCGGCGGAAAGTGCGCATTATCGTTTTCTGACGATCCCGAGCCGCGCCATGACCTCGTTGGGAATGCCGTAGCGGCGCACCGCGTCGCGGCTGTCGCGCAGGCCGCAGATTTCGCGCTGGATGAGAAAGGCCCAGACGGCGTCGGCGGCGTCGTCGAGAAGCCGCTGGCGTTCCTCCGGCCGGTTCCGCTCCCGGTCGAAGCCGTTGAGAGCAGCGATTGCTTTCTCGACCTTGAGGCCGTGCCGCCCCAAGGCATCGGCACGCTCGGCCATGAGCTCGTATTCGAGGACGTTGACGCCGCTTCCGGTATCGAAACGGCTGAGCGATTGCGGCGGACGGAATGTCATCGGCAGCTCCATCGAGGCTAGCTTCGACAGGATGAACTCGCAGCGGCCTTACCGCAAGGTCGAAGCATCGAACGCATGATCGGGTGCATGAGGCCGCGGAAAACGCGCTCCCGTGTTGCTGCCGCTGCGGTCATGGTTAAGACTTCATAAACTTCTTTACCCTATTCTTGGTGATCATGCCCAAGTCCCATGCCGGCGGTCAGGCCGCGGCGGGCCCGGCCCATCGGCCGCTACGCGCATGAGGCGCCCTCCAGCAGAAACGTTCGATGGCGAGCGCGGCTCCACATGGCGCCGACGCACGCAATTGGAGACGAGGATGCCGATACCGATTGGCACGATCAGGAACGCAACTACGCCCGGCGACGACATCGTCCAAGCGATTCGACGAGTCCCGCCGCCTACCGGCCAGCGCGCCGAAGCGATCCAGAAGCTGCTCGACATGCTCGGGCGCCATCTTTCCGGCAAGGAGGTTCTGCCGCGCGACGCGCTGGTGCGGATCATCGAGGATCTGGCCCGCATCCTCAAGTTTCCGCCGCTGCCGCAGGAAGGCGGCCGCGCCTTCGTTCGGCGTCTGGTCGAGGTGGTGGAGGCCTTGCCGCTGCCGGAACGACTGGTGATCGAAAGACAGCTTGGCGGAGGCGGCCTGGCGCGACGGCTGGCAGCCCTGACGCAAAGCGGGCCGTCGGCAGGATTTGGGAACCCCACGACACCGTTGCTCGCCGCCGGAATTCGAAACCTGCCGCTGCAACTGCCAACGCCCCAGCAAGCTGCTGCGCCCCAGGCGCTCCCATCGCGCGACCCGGCGCTGCTGCAGGCGATGCTGAAGAAGACCTACGGCGCGGATGACGACGGGACGGCCGCCGAGCTCGCTCCTGAAGAGACGCAGCAAGCGGCCGAATCCGGCCAGCCGACCCAGGCGGCGCCCGAACGGGGACAGCCCCCGACTGCGCGGTACGGGCAATCACCAGCCGGCAACAGCGATCTTGCGGCGGTTTCGGACAGGCTCGCGGAGGAAGGGGTCCAGACGGCGGAGGCGACGCAGTCGGCATTGGCGGAGAATTCAGAGAGTGCCATAGCAACTGCCGCAGGAGATGAAGCCCTGCCAGCTCTTGCCGAAGCCGATGAAGCGGAGGTCCCCCGACCGTTGGCAGAGGCCCCGCACGAAAAGCCGGACCAGACATCCGGCGCGGCGGAAGCCACTGGGCAAGGCGACATCGACGGATTCGAGGCGGATGGAACCTATGGGCCATCGCGCCCCAAAGGGAGCGATGCACGCCAGCCGGCCCAGGCTTCGGCGCCAGCGAAAACCTTGCCGGAGTACCCCCTCGCGGATGCGGTCGAGGCGCTGCTCCAGGCCAGCCTCGATCTGCCAGAGATAGCAGCGGACAATCGTCGCCCGTCGGTGCCCGGAGGCGGCGAACGAGGACCCGCGCCGACGCGGTCGGCGCCTGAACGGCTAGACCGCTTGCCGGACGGCTCCGCACCGGACAATGCCGAGGCGAGCGCCGACCCCATCGCCGGACCGACCGTCGCGGAAGAAACGGAGACTGCCTCGGGCGGCTCGCCTGCCGCCCAAAGGCAAGCGCCGGCTGGCGAGGACGTCACCATAAAACAGGCAATCGCCCTCCTCGTCGAGAGCGGCCTCCCGGAGATCATTCCCTTCGCGATGGTGCCCTATCCGCCGGCGCAGGAGGATGCTGATGACGGGGACGGCAGGACAGACCGTTACCCCGGCGATGACGGCGAAGGCGCCGAGGGAGAGGATCGGGAAGACGAGAAAAAGGAGCAGGATCCCGAAAACGACGGCGACGATGCGGCCGATCCGGAGGCGAGCGAAGCCCACGACCTCTACACAAAACTCGGAGACCTGGGCTAGCCTGAATATCTCAAAGTAAGAGGTGCATCGGGCCCGCGAATCTGAGAAACTTCTTTTGCTACAAAGGGTTATCAGATTCGTTGAGGGGGTCCGATGCAAACACACTGTATCGCCGAGCAGCTCGAATTTGAAGGCTTCGACGGTCACAAAGTGGTAGCTGGTTTCGACGGCGGAGCGATCACCTCGGATGCCGGCGCCCTGCTGCTTCGCCATGTCGATGGGGTCATCGGACTGTTCGACCGGGTGGCCGCTTGCTTCGTTGATGACCGCGATCCGACGTGCACGGTCCACAGCGTGCGCACGCTGGTCGGGCAGCGCGTTGCGGCGATCGCGCTGGGCTACGAGGATGTCGATGACCACGACAGGCTGCGCCACGACCCGGTGCTCGCGCTTCTGTCGGAGCGGCTGACGCCGAAGCGGCAAGACTGTGCGGTGCTTGCCGGCAAATCCACCTTGAACCGGCTGGAGCACGGCCGTCTCGGCCAGCCGACGCGCTATCACAAGATCGCTTACGACAGGCAAGCGCTGGAAGCGCTGTTCATCGAGCTGTTCCTGGACGCGCACGACAGCCCGCCTGAGGAAATCGTGCTCGATCTCGACGCCACCGATGATCCGCTGCACGGTCACCAGGAGGGTCGGTTCTTTCACGGCTATTACAACTGCTATTGCTATCTGCCGCTGTACATCTTCTGCGGCCGCCACCTGCTTTCGGCCAAGCTACGGCGTTCGAACATCGACGCCAGCGCAGGCTCGGTCGCCGAAATCGATCGTATCATCGGGCAGATCCGCCAAAGCTGGCCAAACGTGCGCATCATCCTGCGCGCCGATTCCGGCTTCGCCCGCGACGAACTGATGGACTGGTGCGAGACCAACAAGGTCGACTATGTCTTTGGCCTTGCTCGCAACCCGCGGCTGGAAAGGCAAATCGCGCCGGCCATGGAGGAAGCAAGCCTGTTATCCCAGGCAAGCGCCCAGGCGACCCGCGTCTTCCGCGACTTCCTGTGGTCGACCAAGGACAGCTGGACACGACGACGGCGGGTCGTTGGAAAAGCGGAATGGACGCTGCTGGGCGCCAATCCGCGCTTCATCGTCACCTCCCTTAAGTCAGAGCGCTGGGCGGCACAGACGCTTTACGAGGATCTCTACTGCGCCCGCGGTGACATGGAGAACCGCATCAAAGAATGCCAGCTCGATCTCTACGCCGACCGCACCAGCGCCCACACCATGCACGCCAATCAACTGCGCCTCTGGTTCGCCTCGTTGGCCTACGTGCTGATCTGCGCCCTGCGCCGCCTTGGCCTTGCCCATACGCGGCTCGCCGAGGCGACCTGCGGCACCATCCGGCTGAAGCTGTTAAAGATCGGCGCCCAGGTCCGCGTCTCGGTGCGTCGCATCAAAATCGCGATGGCATCCGCCTGTCCCTATGCCGACGAATTTGCACTGGCACACGCCCGAATACGTGCCGCGGCCCGCTGATGCCGCCGGCCTGAAACCCTTCCGCAACCAGAACAGGAGACATCGCCGAACCCAGACCCGCCGCTCACAGTGGCGCCGACTCCGTTCGTCTTCGAAGCCGGAGCGCCAAACAGGCGTCCCGGCGGGCCGAGTTGCGCCACCGGCGCTAAAGGCGGTGAGAGAAGCGGGCTAGACTAGCCCACAAAAAAGCCCGCGGAGATCGCTGTCCGCGGGCTCATCATTTCAGGCCTGACAACGATTACTCGTTGGTCTGGCGGTTCTTCAGCGCTGCACCCAGGATGTCGCCGAGCGAGGCACCCGAGTCGGACGAGCCGAACTGAGCGACGGCTTCCTTCTCTTCCGCGATTTCCAGGGCCTTGATCGACAGCTGGATCTTGCGATCCTTCTTGGAGAAGTTGGTGACGCGGGCGTCGACAACCTGACCGATCGAGAAACGCTCCGGACGCTGTTCGTCACGGTCGCGCGACAGGTCGGCGCGGCGGATGAACGAGGTGATGTCCTCGTGGTTGACGAGCTTCACTTCGATGCCGCCATCGTTGACGCCGATGACTTCAGCCGAAACGACGGCGTTCTTGCGCAGTTCGCCGGAAGCGGCAGCTTCACCGACCGCATCCTTGCCGAGCTGCTTGATGCCGAGCGAGATACGCTCCTTCTCGACGTCCACATCGAGAACGACAGCACGGACGACATCGCCCTTGTTGAATTCCTCGATGACCTGCTCGCCCGGACGGTTCCAGTCGAGGTCGGAGAGGTGAACCATGCCGTCGACATCGCCGTCGAGGCCGATGAACAGGCCGAACTCGGTCTTGTTCTTGACTTCGCCTTCGACTTCGGTGCCAGCCGGGTGGCCATGCGCGAATGCCTGCCACGGGTTCTCGAGCGTCTGCTTGAGGCCGAGCGAGATGCGGCGCTTGGTCGGATCGACTTCGAGAACGACCACGTCGACTTCCTGGCTGGTGGACAGGATCTTGCCGGGATGGACGTTCTTCTTGGTCCAGGACATTTCGGAGATGTGGATCAGGCCTTCGATGCCCGGCTCCAGCTCGACGAACGCACCGTAGTCGGTGATGTTCGTGACCGTACCGGTGATCTTCTTGCCGACCGGATACTTCGCACCGATGCCATCCCACGGATCGGACTCGAGCTGCTTCATGCCGAGCGAGATGCGGTGGGTTTCCTGGTTGATGCGGATGATCTGAACCTTGACCTGCTGGCCGATGCTCAGGATCTCCGACGGATGGTTGACGCGGCGCCATGCCATGTCGGTGACGTGCAGCAGGCCGTCGATGCCGCCGAGGTCGACGAACGCACCGTAGTCGGTGATGTTCTTGACGACGCCCTCGACAACCTGGCCTTCCTCGAGGTTCTGAACGATTTCAGAACGCTGCTCGGCGCGCGACTCTTCGAGAACCGTGCGGCGCGAAACGACGATGTTGCCACGGCGCTTGTCCATCTTGAGGATTTCGAAGGGCTGCGGGTTGTGCATCAGCGGCGTGACGTCGCGGATCGGACG
This sequence comes from Sinorhizobium fredii NGR234, assembly GCF_000018545.1. NCBI lineage: Bacteria > Pseudomonadati > Pseudomonadota > Alphaproteobacteria > Hyphomicrobiales > Rhizobiaceae > Ensifer > Ensifer fredii. Next base: position 3,803,765 of record NC_012587.1, on the reverse strand, counting down.
GATGTCGACCTGCGAACGCGGCAGGAAGGCCACGGCGCCGTCGAGATCGACGGTGAAGCCGCCCTTGACCTGGTTGAAGATGATGCCTTCGACGCGTTCGCCGGCTTCGAACTTCACTTCCAGGCGCATCCAGCTCTCTTCGCGGCGAGCCTTCTCGCGCGACAGAACCGCTTCGCCGAGCGCGTTTTCGATACGCTCGACATAGACTTCGACTTCGTCGCCGACCTTGAGCGAGCCGTCCTTGGCCTTGGCGCCGAATTCCTTGAGCGGAACGCGGCCTTCGACCTTCAGACCGACGTCGACGATGGCGACGTCCTTTTCGATGGCCGTGATGACGCCCTTGGCGACATAGCCTTCGGCGAGGTCCGTCTTGGCGAAGGACTCTTCGAGAAGTGCTGCGAAATCATCACGGGTGGGGGTGGTTGCAGACATATAATCTCCTGCTGCATCTCCTGCCGGAGACGCATATGCGCCGGGGGCTGGTGTTGAACAGGCCTGAACCCAGTCCGCCCTCTTCAAGGGCAATCCGGCGCATGGACGGAATTTCAGGCTTTTAGAGGAAGACACATCCGACCATGGGCCGAAAAAACCTTCCCTCAAATCGTCTTCAGGGCAGCGTCGATCAGGGTCTTCGCCGCCTGGAATGCGGCCTCTATACCCATTTCGGACGTGTCGAGCAAGTGCGCATCCTCGGCGGGCTTCAGCGGGCTGTCGGCGCGGCCCATGTCGCGCTCGTCGCGCTGCTTCACGTCCTCGAAGATCGCCGCGTAATCGGCCCTCCCGCCGACGGCGATGATCTCGTCATAGCGGCGCTTGGCGCGGACTTCCGGCGAGGCCGTGACATAGAGCTTCACCGTCGCATCCGGGCAGACGACGGTGCCGATGTCGCGGCCGTCGAGCACGGTGCCCGGCTCCTTCAGCGAAAAGCCGCGCTGCGCCTCGACCAGCGCCCGGCGCACCGCCGGCATCACGGCAATCTTCGAGGCCGCCTCGCCGATCGCATGCGCCGAGAGCACCGAGCGGTCCAGCCCGGCAAGCTCGACCTCGCGCGCCATCGTCTCGGCCACCGCCTCGTCATCGAGCGGCAACCCGGCATCGAGAAGCGCCTTCGCCGTGGCGCGATAGGTAAGCCCGGTGTCGAGATGGTGGAAGCCGTATTCCTCGGCAATCCGGCGCGAAAGCGTCCCCTTGCCGGCGGCTGCGGGCCCGTCGATGGCGATGATGATCATATTTGGTCCTGCGGTCTTTTCTCCGGGCCTGTTAGATCAGAATCGGCGGAGAATCCACGATCATCCGATAATTTACCGTTCGCCGGCCAGCCTGTTGCGGATTGGGGCACCTGCCCGCGGGTCAGGCGCGGATCACCAAGGCACCATCCGATGCGACATTCAACCTGCACAGCGGGCAAACTATGGGAGAATTCTTCCATCCGGTTGAAGAACACCAACATTATTTTGCGTCGAGCTCTTTAACTGCGGTTTTCAAACCCATCCAAAGGCTCATCTCACTGCGATTTGCGGTCCTTGTTCTTGGTGGAACCTAAATCATTCCTATGAGTTTTGCCACAGCGTGAAGAATAAGGAGAAATTAAATGGCTGATAGAGGTCCAACGGTTGTGAATACTGGTAGTGGCGGCGGCTGGGCCGTCGCTATAGTTCTAGTTCTGCTTGTCGTCGGCGCCTTGTTCCTCTTTGGTGGCGACCTGTTCGACGGTGCTGGTGGCGGAGGGTGACACCGACGTGAATGTCAACGCACCGACCATCGAAACGCCGGCTGATGGGCAGACAACACAACAGGCGCCCGAAGGCGGACAAACCACACAACCCGCTCCCGCAGGCGGACAGGGCACGCAGCAAGCCCCATCGGGTGGCACGCAGTAACGCAAGAGCCGTCGCTCTCGGGCGACGGCTCATAAGCGAGGCTGTCAGAAGGCCGCCTCCACCGGTGCTTGCGGCACGTCCGTCGTCCGGTAGCTACCAATTCGACTTTCGGTGCGTGCGAGCCCTGCAGATCACCTAATAGGTTCTTCACTCGATCGTCGCGCCGAGCCCCGTCATCAGGTCCATGAATTCCGGGAAACTCGTGGCGATCATCGTCGCGTCGTCGACGGTCACGGGGTGCTCGGAGGCGAGGCCCAGGACGAGGAAGCTCATGGCGATGCGGTGGTCGAGATGGGTCTTCACCTGGCCGCCCGCAGCATTGCCGAGGCCCTTGCCGCCGGGGCGGCCGCGCACGACCAGCGAGGCTTCGCCCTCGTCGCAATCGACGCCGTTGAGCTTGAGGCCGTCGGCGACGGCCGAAAGGCGGTCGGACTCCTTGACGCGCAGTTCGTCGAGGCCGTTCATCACGGTCGCACCTTCGGCAAAGGCGGCCGCGACCGCGAGCACCGGATACTCGTCGATCATCGACGGGGCGCGCTCTTCCGGCACGGTGACGCCCTTCAGCTCCGAATAGCGGACGCGGAGGTCGGCGACGTCCTCGCCGCCGGCGAGGCGCGGGTTCATGACTTCGATATTGGCGCCCATTTCCTGCAGCGTCAGGATCAGGCCGGTGCGGGTCGGGTTCATCAGCACGTTGAGAATGGTGACGTCGGATCCCGGCACGAGCAGCGCCGCGACCAGCGGGAAGGCGGTGGAGGACGGATCGCCCGGGACGTCGATCACCTGGCCCGTCAACTTGCCGCGGCCTTCGAGGCGGATGGTGCGGACGCCTGCGGTATCGGTTTCAACGCTCAGATTGGCGCCGAAGCCCTGCAGCATCTTTTCCGTGTGGTCGCGGGTCATCACCGGCTCGATGACGGTGGTGATGCCGGGCGTGTTGAGGCCGGCGAGCAGCACGGCGGATTTCACCTGGGCGGATGCCATCGGCACGCGATAGGTGATCGGGTTCGGCGTCTTCGGCCCGCGCAGCGTCACCGGCAGCCGGTCGCCTTCGGCCGACTTCACCTGGACGCCCATCTCGCGCAGTGGATCGAGCACGCGGCCCATCGGCCTCTTGGTCAGCGAGGCATCGCCGATGAAGGTGGAATCGAAATCGTAGACGCCGACCAGACCCATGGTCAGCCGGCAGCCGGTGCCGGCATTGCCGAAATCGAGCGGTGCTTCGGGCGCCAGCAGCGCGCCGTTGCCGACGCCGTTGATGATCCAGGTGTCGCCCTCCTTGCGGATCTTGGCGCCCATCGCCTGCATCGCCTTGCCGGTGTTGATGACGTCCTCCCCCTCGAGAAGACCGGTGATGCGCGTCTCGCCGGAGGCAAGGCCGCCGAACATGAAGGAGCGGTGCGAGATCGACTTGTCGCCGGGAATGCGGACCGTGCCCTTGAGATCGGCGGACTTCTTTGCGGTGGCGGGCCGCGGGCTCAGGCCATGGGACATGATGTTTACCTCTGACAATCCGGCTCGGCGGCGGCGCAAGGATCAAGCCCTGCTTGGGCATGGAACGAGGGGCCGCCAGTGTTGCGGGCTCCGTAACATAAAGCGCAAAAGGGGTCATCCTCCCCCAGGAAGAAAATGCGCCTCGGCCGACCGCGAGGTTTGCCGCGGAAGTTTGTCTTTGACAGACGACGGCAAGACGATTATGGGGACCGGCTAATCATCATCATCAGCTTGATACCTTTCCACCCGCCGGCTTGACCGGCAAGAGCCGGTTCGCCCGGCCATTCAAGAGGCTTTGACTGTGGCAAAACCGGAACTTGGAACAAAGCGCATCGACCCGGAAACGGGGCGCAAATTCTACGATCTGAACCGTGAACCGATCGTCTCCCCCTATACCGGCAAGTCCTATCCGCTGTCCTTCTTCGAGGAGAGCTCCGTCGCCAAGGTGCTCGAGAAGGAGGAAGAGGAAGACGTCAAGGAAGTCGATGCAGAGAATACCGAGGTCGAACTCGTTTCGCTCGAGGACGCCGACGACGAGGCATCGGGCGGCGACGACCTGCCGGATCTCGGCGATGACGACGTCGAGATCGACGGCGACGACGACGACACCTTCCTCGAGGCCGACGACGAGGACGATGACGACGACATGAGCGACCTCATCGGCGTCTCGGACGAAGACGAAGACGTCTAAGACTTTCAAAAGACAGATAAAAGCCGCTTCGGCCGCCAGACCATGCGGCGGCCGGGCGGACGGCCGGAAGAGAAAATAAAATCGCCCCGGCCCTCAATTTTCGGCTTGCCATCTGCCAAAAGCAGAAGTAATAAGCCGCCACTCGCCGGACACAACGCCCGACGGTTTCCCGGAACCGGCACCGCCGGACCCTTGATGGGGCTATAGCTCAGCTGGGAGAGCGCTTGCATGGCATGCAAGAGGTCAGCGGTTCGATCCCGCTTAGCTCCACCAAAATCTCTCCACACTCCATGCGATACGATATTGAGCGATCTCGCGTCACGCTACTCGCCGTTGACGATGGAGTTCACAAAATTTTAACCAAGCGAGCCGAAGAGCAATCTGCATGTTCCTCGCCTCGAAGATCTTCTGGCTCATCGCCCAGCCACTGTCCTTAGCCTTCTTCAGCATCCTGGTCGGCATGCTGCTCATACTCGCCCGTTTCCACCGCAGCGGCGGCGTCTTCGCCTCGCTTGGCCTGATCGTCCTGTTCCTCAGCCTCTTCACCACCACCGGTCCCTATTTCCTGCAGATGCTCGAGGACCGGTTTCCCCGCCCCTCGCCACCGCCGGCGGAAATCGCCTGCATCATCGTGCTCGGCGGCGCCTTCGAGAATGTGGTGATCGCGAGCCGCGGCGGCATGGAATTCAACCAGGCGGCGGATCGCTTCGTCGAGGCGGTGCGGCTCGCCAAAGCCTATCCGGCGGCGCGCATTCTCGTTTCGGGCGGCGACGGCTCGATCAGCGGCGCCTATGAGGGCGATGCGCGCGCCTCGCAGGGCTTCTTCAACGCGTTCGGGATTGGCGCCGATCGGGTGATCCGCGAGGAAGATTCTCGCACGACCTTCGAGAACGCGCGCTACACCAAGGATCTGCTGGCAGCGAACGGCCTTGAACGCTGCGCGCTGGTCACCTCGGCCTATCATATGCCGCGCTCCGTCGGCCTCTTCCGCGCCAACGGCATCGCGGTCGTTCCCTGGCCGGCGGACTACCGGACGAGCGGCAAGGTGCGGCTTGGCTTCGATTTCAGCCAGCCCTCGCTCAACGCGCAACTGGCGACGACCGCCGCAAAGGAATGGACCGGGCTTCTCGCCTACTATCTGCTCGGCCGGACGCAGACGCTGCTGCCGTAAGGTACCGGTGACGCCCCTCATCCGCCTGCCCCCTGACTTAATCGCGGCGTTGCGCTAAAGATCGCCTAGAGCGTCGATCCCGGATCCACGCAGTTGCACCGGAGCATACATGCCGATTCTTGAAATTCTCGACTATGGCGGTATCGCCGTGTTCGCCGCGACCGGCGCGCTTTCGGCCTCGCGCAAGCAGCTCGACATCATCGGCTACCTGTTCCTCGCCTCCGTCACCGGTATCGGCGGCGGGACGATGCGCGACGTGATCCTGGGTGCGACGCCGGTTTTCTGGGTGCTGAACCCGGCCTATGTGCTCGTGTGCGCCGCGGTCGGGCTTCTTGTGTTCCTGACCTCGCACCGCTTCGAATCGCGGTACCGGCTGCTCGTCTGGCTCGATGCGGTCGGGCTTTCGGCCTATTGCGTGATGGGCGCGGCCAAGGGGCTGGCGGCGACCGGCTCGCCGACGGTCGCGATCGTCACCGGCATGCTGACCGCGACCTTCGGCGGCATCCTGCGCGATCTCCTGGCCGGCGAACCCTCGGTGCTGCTCCGGCCGGAAATCTACGTCACCGCCGCAATGGTCGGTGCCGGTGCCTTCGTCGTGGCGGCGCTCATCGGCCTGCCGCTCGTTGCGAGTTCGGCGCTTGGTGTGGCTGCTGCCTTTGCGGTGCGCGGCGGGGCACTTCGATATGGCTGGACGCTGCCGACCGGCAAGGCGGGTCCGGGCCGCGATCCGGACGAGGTGATGTAGCTGCTGCATCAAGTGCTGCAGCATTTTCCTTTGGGCGTCAGAGCAGACGCACGGCGCTAGCGCTGCGACTTGCGGCGCAGCCGGACCACGACGTCGACATGGGAGATCTCCATGCCTTCCGGCGGCTCGGGGAGATTGCCGATCTGTATGTTGCTGACCGGAATATCGAGGACCTCGTTCTGGCCCTCGATGAAGAAATGGTGGTGATCCGAGACGTTGGTGTCGAAATAGGTCCTGGCGCTCTCGACGGCGAGAACGCGGATCATGCCGGCTTCGGTGAACTGGTGCAGCGTGTTGTAGACGGTCGCGAGCGATACCGGGACACCGGCGTCGACCGCCTCTTCATGCAATTCCTCGACCGTCAGGTGGCGGTCGCCCTTGGCGAAAATCAGATCGGCGAGCGCGATCCGCTGGCGCGTCGGGCGCAGTCCCGAATTGCGCAGCCGCTCCTGCGAAGAGATTTCCATTGCTTTCGTCATGCAGAGCCGTTCCGATATTCCTGCCAAGTTTATGGAGTATCAGCTTGCGATATAACTTCTGGCGCCGAGGCTTTCAATAGATTCCGACCGTGGAAGCGGCCGCAAGGGCCTGAAAATCGGCCTAAAGCGGGGGAAGGCTGGCATTTAACTCTGGCAGACGCCACATTCATACTGTAAGCGACGGCGGAACGCTATCGCCACAGGGAGCGGCGAGACAGGTTTTCCTACCCGCATGTCGCTCTACTTGGAAGAACGTGACAAACTGCAACCGGCGGCGACCAATGCAGGCCGCGCTTCAATTCGGGCCGAACTTGCTCTAAAGCAGGTCGGAGAACACTTGAGAAATCGGGGAAGCAACCATTCATGACCACCAGGCAATCCAGCTTCAGCTATGAGGAAATCCTGACCTGCGGCCGAGGCGAAATGTTTGGCTCCGGCAATGCGCAGCTGCCGCTGCCGCCGATGCTGATGTTCAACCGCATCACCGAGATTTCCGAAACCGGCGGCCCCCACGACAAGGGATTTGTGCGGGCCGAGTTCGACATCACCCCGGACCTCTGGTTCTTCCCCTGCCACTTCATGGGCGACCCTGTCATGCCGGGCTGCCTCGGCCTCGACGCCATGTGGCAGCTGACCGGCTTCTTCCTCGGCTGGCTCGGCGAGCCCGGCAAGGGCCGCGCCCTCTCGACCGGCGAGGTAAAGTTCACCGGCATGGTGACGCCGAAGACCAAGCTCGTCGAATACGGCATCGACTTCAAACGGGTGATGCGCGGCCGGCTGGTCCTCGGCATTGCCGACGGCTGGATGAAGGCCGACGGCGAAGTGATCTACAAGGCTACCGACCTCAGAGTCGGCCTTTTCCAGGAAAAGGCCGACTGAGCTGCGGGGCCATCGCTCTCCCCGCACGGATCCAAACGAACAAAAGGTCATCTACCATGAGACGGGTTGTTGTAACGGGCCTCGGCATCGTTTCCTCGATCGGTAACAATGCCGACGAAGTCACCGCGTCGCTCAGCGAAGCAAAGTCTGGCATCACGTTTTCCCCGGACTTCGCCGAGCACGGCTTCAAGTGCCAGGTCTGGGGCCAGCCGACGCTCGACCCGACCGATCTCGTCGACCGGCGCGCCATGCGCTTCCTGTCGCAGGCCGGCGCCTGGAACCACGTGGCGATGAAGCAGGCGATCGCCGATGCCGGTCTCGAAGCCTCCGACATCACCAACGAGCGCACCGGCATCATCATGGGCTCCGGCGGCGCTTCGACGCGCACCATCGTCGAGGCCGCCGAAACCACCCGCAAGAACGTCAGCCCGAAGCGCATCGGCCCCTTCGCGGTGCCGAAGGCGATGTCCTCGACGGCCTCCGCGACGCTCGCCACCTGGTTCCAGATCCACGGCGTCAACTACTCGATCTCGTCGGCCTGCTCGACCTCGGCGCATTGCATCGGCAATGCCGCGGAAATGATCCAGTGGGGCAAGCAGGACGTGATGTTCGCCGGCGGACACGAGGACCTCGACTGGACCATGTCGAACCTCTTCGACGCCATGGGCGCCATGTCCTCCAAGTACAACGATACGCCGTCGTCGGCCTCGCGGGCCTATGACGTCGACCGCGACGGCTTCGTGATCGCCGGCGGCGCCGGCGTCCTCGTGCTCGAGGAACTGGAGCACGCCAAGGCCCGCGGCGCCAAGATCTATGCCGAGATCGTCGGTTATGGCGCCACCTCGGACGGCTACGACATGGTCGCCCCGTCAGGCGAAGGCGCCGTGCGCTGCATGCGCCAGGCGCTGTCCACGGTGAAGGGCGACGTCGACTACATCAACACGCACGGCACCTCGACGCCGGTCGGCGACCAGAAGGAAATCGGCGCCATCCGCGAGGTCTTCGGCGAGAAGATCCCGCACATCCAGTCGACCAAGTCGCTGACCGGCCATTCGCTGGGCGCCGCCGGCGTGCAGGAATCGATCTACGGCCTGTTGATGATGCAGGCCGGGTTCATCGGCGAAAGCGCCCATATCGCCACGCTCGACCCTGAGTTCGAAGGCGTGCCGATCGTCCGCAAGCGCATCGACAATGCCAAGATCGACACGGTTCTCTCGAACTCCTTCGGGTTCGGCGGCACCAATGCGACGCTCGTCTTCCAGCGCTACAACGGATAACCAGATGAACGGACTGATGAACGGAAAGCGCGGCCTCATCATGGGTGTGGCCAACAACCACTCCATTGCCTGGGGGATCGCCAAATCACTCGCTGCGCAGGGCGCCGAACTGGCCTTCACCTATCAGGGCGAGGCGCTCGGCAAGCGTGTCAAGCCGCTTGCCGCGGAGGTGAATTCCGACTTCCTGCTGCCCTGCGACGTCGAGGACATCGCCTCCGTCGACACCGTCATCGAGACCATCAAAGAGCGCTGGGGCAGGCTCGACTTCATCGTCCACGCCATCGGCTTCTCCGACAAGAGCGAACTGAAGGGGCTCTACGCGGACACCTCGCGGGAAAATTTCAGCCGCACCATGGTGATCTCCTGCTTCTCCTTCACCGAGATCGCCAGGCGGGCCGCCGAACTGATGAGCGACGGCGGCACGATGCTGACGCTGACCTATGGCGGCTCGGTGCGGGTGATGCCGAACTACAACGTCATGGGCGTCGCCAAGGCGGCGCTCGAAGCCTCGGTGCGCTATCTCGCCGCCGATTACGGCGCGCGCGGCATCCGCGTCAACGCCATCTCGGCCGGCCCGATCCGCACGCTGGCGGGCGCCGGCATTTCGGATGCCCGTGCCATGCTTTCCTGGCAGCAGAAGAACTCGCCGCTCCGCCGCACCGTCACCATCGAGGACGTCGGCAGTTCGGCCCTCTACCTGCTTTCGGACCTTTCCCGCGGCGTCACCGGCGAAATCCACTACGTCGATTCCGGCTACAACATCACCTCGATGCCGGCGCTCGAGACCTTGCGCGTCGCCGACTCGGAGTAGACGCACTCTCCAGGCTCGCGCCTTTACCAGGACCTTTGAAGATTGCCCCTCTCCTCGGGTTTAACCCGAGGACTAACCTCTCCCCGCACCCGGGGACAGGGAACTGAGAGCTCGCGGCGAGTCCCTTCGCCCCGCTTGCGGGGAGAAGGTGCCGGCAGGCGGATGAGGGGCGGAGACCGGGAAAAGGGTCGTCTTCAGGTATCGCCGTTCAGCGCTTCGCCCAGAGCACCTTGAAGCGCGCATTGCGGCAGGTCTCGCCATACTCCTTGGCGTTCTCTGCCAGGACCTGCTCGTAAGGCAGGCCGCGATTTGCGACGAGCATGAGCCTGCCGCCCTGCTTTAGCGCCTTCAACGCCGCCTTGATGATCGCTGACCCGATCGCCGGCTCGGCGGCATGCCCCTCGTGGAAGGGCGGATTCATGACGATCAGGTCGTATTTGTCGCGGGTTTCCTCACTGGTCAGGTCGTGCCAGTAGAAACGCGCCGGGGTTGTCGGCGCGTTCGCCTTCACGTTGCGGCGCGCCGCTTCCAGCGCCTCGTGATCGGCCTCGAACAGATCGATGCCCTTGAGCCCGGGGGAGGCCTGCGCCAGCATCACGGAAAGATAACCCCAGCCGGCGCCGAAGTCGGCCGCATGGCCGGTGAAATCCTTCGGCAGGCGCGAGGCGAGAAGTTCCGAACCGGCGTCGACGCGATCATGCGAGAACATGCCTGGTGCTGCCTCGAAGACATCGTCCACCCGCACCGGAGCCTTGGCGAGTTTCTGGATGGCATCGGCCACATCCTCCGGCCGCGTGAACCAGAAGGCGACGCCGTGGTACTTCGGCAGATGGTCGCCATCCCATTCGAATTTGGCGACGCGCTTCTTCAGCGACTGGATGCCGTCTTCCTTGCTGCCGGCAACGACGATGAGGGCGCCCTCGCGCGTGCGCTTCAGCGCCTCGGCGATGCGGTCCTCGTTCTCGCCCTTGTGTTTGCCGCAGAGCACCAGAGCGACGTCATAGTCCTCGCCCGCAACGACAGGGCTCACATCGGCCCGCATCGCCTCAAGGGCCCGATAGAGCGGCCGCAGGGGCTGCACGGCGGAAATCGGTGCCACGAAGCCCTCGGGCAGCCTGTAGCCCGCCTCGGCACCGAGAAAGAGCACACGCTCGCCTTCCCCCGGCGGATCGATGATACCGGTTTCGAAGGGGTGGAACAGGGTTTTCAGCGCGTCGCGGCTCATGGGTCGTTTCCATTCGTCTTACAAGAAAGGGGCGCGGAGCCATCCGCTCCGCGCCCCGTCTCAACTGGCTGAAGCCGGCTTATTCAGCCGCTTCGCCGCCGTCCTTCTTTTCGCCCTTCTCGGCGACGACTTCCTTGCCGGTCGCCTGGTCGACGACCTTCATGGAAAGGCGAACCTTGCCGCGCTCGTCGAAGCCCATCAGCTTGACCCAGACCTTGTCGCCTTCCTTGACGACATCGGTCGTCTTGGCGACGCGCTCGGAGGCGAGCTGCGAGATGTGGACGAGGCCGTCGCGGGCGCCGAAGAAGTTGACGAAGGCGCCGAAATCGGCGGTCTTGACGACCGTTCCCTCATAGATCTGGCCGACTTCCGGTTCGGCGACGATCGAGTGGATCCACTTGCGAGCCGCTTCGATCTCCTTGCCGGAAGAGGAAGCGATCTTGACGGTGCCGTCGTCCTCGATGTTGATCTTGGCACCGGTCTTCTCGACGATTTCGCGGATGACCTTGCCGCCCGAGCCGATGACTTCGCGGATCTTGTCGACCGGAATGTTCATCACTTCGATGCGCGGCGCGAATTCGCCGAGCTGGCCGCGGCTCTCGGATATGGCCTTGGCCATTTCGCCGAGGATGTGGAGACGGCCGCCCTTGGCCTGGTTGAGCGCGATGCCCATGATCTCTTCGGTGATGCCCTCGATCTTGATGTCCATCTGCAGCGAGGTGATGCCGGCTTCGGTGCCCGCAACCTTGAAGTCCATGTCGCCGAGGTGGTCTTCGTCGCCGAGGATGTCGGAGAGAACCGCAAAGCGCTCATCTTCCTTGATCAGGCCCATGGCGATACCGGCGACCGGCTTGGCGAGCGGCACGCCGGCATCCATCAGTGCCAGCGAGGTGCCGCAGACGGTTGCCATCGAGGAGGAGCCGTTCGATTCGGTGATCTCCGAAACGACGCGCAGCGTGTAAGGGAACTGCTCGGCTTCCGGCAGCATCGGGCGAATAGCGCGCCAGGCGAGCTTGCCGTGACCGATTTCGCGGCGGCCCGGGGAGCCCATGCGACCGGTTTCGCCGACCGAGAAGGGCGGGAAGTTGTAGTGCAGCATGAAGCGTTCTTTGTACATGCCAGTCAAGGAATCGACGTACTGTTCGTCTTCGCCTGTGCCGAGCGTGGCAACGACGATCGCCTGCGTTTCACCGCGGGTGAACAGCGCCGAACCGTGCGTGCGCGGCAGAAGGCCGACTTCAGAGACGATCGGGCGAACGGTTTCGAGATCGCGGCCGTCGATGCGGCTCTTGGTGTCGAGAATGTTCCAGCGGACGATCTTGGCCTGCAGGTGCTTGAAGACCGAGCCGATTTCCTCGGCCGTATGGGCCGGGTTCTCGATGCCTTCCGGCAGGAAGTGCTCCTTGACCTTGGCCTTGACGGCGTCGACCGCGGCGTAGCGGGCAGCCTTTTCGGTGATCTTATAGGCGTTGCGCAGTTCGTCCTCGGCGATTGCCAGCATGGCGTTTTCGAGGGCGGAATGATCTTCCGGATCGAATTCGCGCGGCTCCTTGGCGGCGACTTCGGCAAGCTTGATGATCGCGTCGATGACCGGCTGGAAGCCCTGCTGGCCGAAAACGACCGCGCCGAGCATGACGTCTTCCGGCAGTTCCTTGGCCTCCGACTCGACCATCAGCACGGCTTCCTGCGTGCCGGCGACGACCAGATCCAGCGAGGATTCGTCCATTTCGTCGAGATGCGGGTTCAGCACATACTCGCCGTTGATGTAGCCTACGCGGGCACCGCCGATCGGTCCCATGAAGGGGATGCCGGAAAGCGTCAGCGCCGCGGAGGCCGCAACCATGGAAACGACATCGGGATTGTTTTCGAGGTCATGCTGCATGACCGTGACGATCACCTGGGTGTCGTTCTTGTAGCCGTCCGGGAAGAGCGGGCGGATCGGCCGGTCGATCAGGCGCGAGACGAGCGTCTCGTTTTCGCTCGGGCGCCCTTCACGCTTGAAATAGCCGCCGGGGATCTTGCCGGCGGCATAGGTCTTTTCCTGATAGTTCACGGTCAGGGGGAAGAAATCCTGACCGGGCTTCGGTGCCTTGGCGGAAACGACCGTGGCGAGCACGACGGTTTCGCCGTAGGTGGCGAGAACGGCGCCGTCGGCCTGGCGGGCGATCTTGCCGGTTTCGAGCTTGAGCGGACGCCCAGCCCATTCGATTTCTACCTTGTGGGTCTCGAACATGTTCTGTCCTTCATGTGCGGGAGATCGTCCGCGGCTGTTGCAGCGCAGGCGATCTTGGTGCCGCATGGTGTGGCGCATCACGGGCAAGACAACGGGAGGCTTCAAATGGAACCGGCCGCTCACCGCTTTGCCGCGCTCACCCGCATGGAAGCGCTTCGGCAAGCAGGCGCCGAAGCATCCTGCAATCCTGCCCCATGACGGGCCATCGGTTGATCCGCGATACCGGCCCATCCGGCTCGCTGGACATCTCTCCGTTCTAGGCGCCTCCGGCGCCCAGGGAGAGTATTGGCGGGCGCTCAACGCCCAAATAAAAAAGCCGGCGGATCGCCGAGCGACCCGCCGGACAGTCGTTTAGCGACGGATGCCGAGGGCACCGATCAGCTTGCTGTAGCGCGCTTCGTCTTTCTTCTTCAGATAGTCGAGGAGCGAGCGACGGCTGGAAACCATCGCGAGAAGACCACGGCGGGAATGGTTGTCCTTCTTGTGGTCCTTAAAGTGTTCGGTCAGGTTGTTGATCCGTTCCGTCAGGAGCGCAACCTGGACTTCCGGAGAACCGGTATCGCCTTCAACGGTTGCAAAATCCTTGATGAGCTGAGCCTTGCGCTCTGCAGTGATCGACATCGGTTGATCCTTTCGATTTCGAGGATTAGGGGTCGCCGGCAGCCGGGATGTCGTCCAGCCGCGGCCGTTCACACGAAGAGGCGGTGCCTTTCGCTGGCGTGCCTATAACCGAAACGGACGCAAAAGGAAAGGGCGATCGAGCCGGCCGCCGATCGGCGCCACCGGCCCCCACGGGCGACCGCAGCCCCTGCTACGCACCGTCCTCGACACCGCCGGTACGAGGGATGCGGATGCACCATTCGATGCCGTCGGCATGCATGGTCCTTTCGAGTTCGGCGCGCAAGGCCATGCCGAGCATCCGCTCGATCACCACCGATCCGAAACCCCTTCGATGCGTCGGTGCCGGTTCGACGAGATCCGCGCCGCTTTCGCGCCAGCGGATGATGGTTGCACCAGCTGACGAGGACCATTCGAGCTTGATCGTCCCCGTCGCATTGGCGAGTGCCCCATGCTTGATCGCGTTCGTCGCGAGTTCGTGAAGCACCATGCCGAGCGTCTGCGCCATTTGCGTCTCCAGCCGCAAGGCCGGCCCGTCAAGCACGATGCGGCCCGGCTCGTCGGGGGCAAAGGGTTGCAACTGCTCCTCGGCAAGCTCGCGGAAATCCACGCCCATCGCTGCATTGGCAATCATCAGATCGGTCGATCGGGCGAGGCCAGCCAGCCGCTTGCGGAACGCATCGACGAATTCCGACGTGTCCTCGCTCGACCAGGCGGATTGGGCCAGCATCGACTGGATGACGGTGAGCTGGTTCTTCGAACGGTGCGCGACCTCCCGCATGAGGAGCCGGATTTCCGCCTCGGCCCTGGTTCGTGCCGCCGCCGCGCGGGCAAGTGACGCCGACACGGCCTCGACTTCGGTAATGACGTAGCGGCGTGGCTCGATCACTTCGCCGGCGCCGAGGCGCCGCGCGTCGAGCGCCAGCAGCTTGACGCCTTGCGTCAGCAACCGCGCGATGATCAACGATCCGGCGATGGCGATGCTGGCGAAGATGATGCCGCCGAGCGACAGCCAGAGAAACGACCAGAGGATCGGCGCATCGACGATCTCACGCGGCGCCCAGGCAACGATGCGCCAGCCGGTGACGACGGAGAATTCCGAAACGACGCGGTAGGCCACGCCATGCTCGTTGATATCGCTGACGCCGATGCTGATCTGAGGCAGCGCGTCCAGAAAGAACGCTTCACCGGGACGGGTCGAGGGATCCGAGGAAGCGATCACCTTGCCCTTGCCGTCGACCAGTGCGGCATTCCAGCCGGGTGAAAGCGTGTCGCGGTTGACCGCCTTGGCCATGCGGGCGGCATCCTGGGTGAGGCCCAACAGATAGCGTTCGCCGTCCGGACCGTTTATCGGCAGATAGACGTTGAAGACCCAGCTCTTGGCGGTGTTGGCGAAGAAGGCGCCCGAAACGACCGGTCCGCTGCTCTTGAAGGCAATGTCGAGGTCCGGATCGGATGCCCGCCCCAACAGCGTTCCGACAGGGACGCCGGTGCTCATCCGCAAATTGTGGTCGCTGTCGACGACGATCAGGTTGGAATGAGTGCCGGCCAGTGCGCTCGAAGCGCGGTCGTAAAAGCCGCGCAGATTGCGGAGATCGACGGCCCCGGAGGTCGACAGCACCTTGAGCGTTGTCATCATACCCTCGACCTCGCGCTCGACGATCCGGGTAACCGACCCGGTCGAGGCCTTGAGCAGCGAGGTGACGACCTGCTCCTGCGCGTCGACGCTACGCTTCACAATGACGAACGAGAAGATGAAGGAAGGGACGATCGCGATCAGCAGCAGCGAGAGCAGATAGAAGCTGAACGGCCTGCGAAGATATTGGCGAACAAAGGCGGCAACGGCCTGAAGACCGCCGGATGAGACCTCGCCCTCGCTTTTCTCTGGCGCCTTGAGCATCCGAACCGCCTTTCGCCGCCTGGACCGTGCCGCGACTGCGGCCCCGGGCTTCCTACAGCGCCGTGCGTCTTTTCAGGTGCACGAAGGACGCTGTAGCCTTTGAATCACGGCATGCTTTGATCCTTAAACCGGCTAGGATTAAAGGAAACATGCAGCCGCCGCGTTAAGCGCCCATGCGCCGCTCACGCAGTCCGGACCGATTCTTGGCGGGGCGCCGGCCGCCGGTCAATGGTCGGCGAACACACGCTTCGGTCGAAATTCACCTTCGGCGACCTCGCCGATGGCGACAAGCTTGCCGCGCGCCGTCGCATAGGCCTCGGGGGCCGGCAGCGGCGCATCCCGTCCACGCAGGATGATCGGGTTGCCCATCCTCAGCCGATGCGCCTGATCGTCGCTCACCGCAACATGCGGCAGATCGGAAAGCGCCTCGCCGGTGTCGATCAGATAATCGTCGAGCGCGGCAAGTCGTTCCGCATCGTCTTCGATCTTCTCCAGTGCGACGAGATCGGCGAGCGGGACCAGATCCTCTTCCCCGAAGGGCGCGACGAAAGTACGGCGCAACGAGGCGATATGGCCGAAACAGCCGAGATCGCGGCCCATGTCGCGGGCGAGCGAACGGACATAGGTGCCCTTGCCGCATTCGATCTCGAAATGGGCGAGGTGCGGCGTGCTGCCGATCAGGGCGAGGCGGAAGACCTCCACCTCGCGTGCCGGGATATCGACGGTCTCGCCGTCGCGGGCGAGATCGTAGGCACGCTCGCCATCGATCTTGATGGCCGAAAACTGCGGCGGCACCTGGCTGATCACGCCGGTATATTTCGGCAGCAGGACACGGATCGCCTCCTCGCTCGGACGCTCGGAAGACGAGCGGACGACATCGCCCTCGAGGTCGTCGGTCGAGCGCTCCTCGCCCCAGGCCACGGTGAACTCATAGATCTTGCGGCCGTCCATGACATAGGGAACGGTCTTCGTGGCGTCGCCGAGCGCGATCGGCAACATGCCGGAGGCGAGCGGATCAAGCGTGCCGGCATGGCCGGCCTTCTGCGCCTTGAACAGCCACTTGATCTTGGACACCGCCTCGGTGGAGCCGAAATCGAGCGGCTTGTCGAGGATCAGCCAGCCCGAGATCGGGCGGCCCTTGGGTTTGCGCGGCTTGGACATGGATCTTTCTTATTCTTGGTCGTCGGTATCGGGATCGAGGTCGCGGCTGACTTCCGGCGAGCGCAGCAGCGCATCGATCTTCTGGTAGTTGTCGAAGCTGGTGTCGTCCCTGAAGCGGACATCCGGCATGTACTTCATCTGCCGGAGCTGCGGCCCGAGCCGGCCGCGAATGAATTTCGCATGCTTGTTCAGCGCCTCGATGACCGCCGCGTGATCGGCGACACCGAGCGGCGTCACATAGGCGGTAGCGATCTTCAGGTCGGGCGACATGCGCACTTCGGAAATCGAAATCACCGTCTTCTCGATCAACGGGTCGCGAACCTCGCCGCGCTGCAGGACCTGGGTGATCGCGGCGCGCACCTGTTCACCGACGCGCAGCATGCGCTGGGACGGAGCGGAGGATGTGGATCTGGTCATCGTGTTTATCCTGGATCACGGCGATTGCGGTCGCATCGACCTCAATCGAGACGCGATCGGTTCGCTACAGCGCCGTGCGTCATATCAGACGCACAAAGGTCGCTGCAGCACTTTGAAATGCTGCATGTTCTTATCCTTGAATCGGCTCCGATTTAAGGAACATGCAGTGGAGGCGGGACGGATGCAGACGGAACACCGCGAGCACCTCTTCTCGTCCGCACCAAAAAAGGAGCGCCGGAGATGATCCGGCGCTCCCACAATCTGTTGCCGGATCGACTTAGAGCGTCCGCGTGATGTGTTCGACGCGGAAGCACTCGATCGTGTCGCCGGCGCGGATGTCTTCGTAGTTCTCGAAGGCCATGCCGCATTCCTGACCGGACTGGACCTCGGAGACCTCGTCCTTGAAGCGCTTGAGCGTCTTGAGCTTGCCTTCGTGGATGACGACGTTGTCGCGCACCAGGCGGACACCAACACCACGCTCGACCTTGCCTTCGGTGACGCGGCAACCCGCGACCTTGCCGACCTTGGTGATGTTGAACACCTCGAGGATCTCGGCATTGCCGAGGAAGGTTTCGCGCCGTTCGGGCGAAAGCAGGCCGGACATCGCCGCCTTTACGTCATCCACCAGGTCGTAGATGATGTTGTAGTAGCGGATTTCGATGCCGGACCGGTCGGCCGCATCGCGCGCCTGCTTGTTGGCACGGACGTTGAAGCCGATGATCGCGGCGTTCGAGGCTTCGGCAAGCGAGATATCCGACTCGGTGATGCCGCCTGCGCCCGAATGAACGATGCGCGCCCTGACTTCGTCGGTTCCAAGCTTGTCGAGCGCTCCGGCGATCGCTTCGATCGAGCCCTGCACGTCGCCCTTGATGACCAGCGGGAACTCCTTCAGGCCGGAGGCCTGTAGCTGGCTCATCATCTGCTCGAGCGAACCGCGCGAGCCGGACTGGCGGGCAACCATCTTCTCGCGGGCAAGCCGCTGGCGATATTCGGAGATCTCGCGGGCACGGCTTTCGTTCTCGACGACGGCGAACTTGTCGCCGGCCGCCGGGGTGCCGGAAAGGCCGAGGACCTCGACCGGCATGGACGGGCCGGCTTCCTTGACGTGTTCACCCTTGTCGTTGACGAGCGCGCGCACGCGGCCCCACTGGTCGCCGGCGACAATGATCTGGCCGGGCGTCAGCGTGCCCTTCTGGACGAGAACCGTGGCAACCGCACCGCGGCCGCGGTCGAGCTCGGCTTCCACCACCGTGCCCTCGGCCGTCCGGTCCGGATTGGCCTTGAGATCGAGAATTTCGGCCTGCAGCAGGATCGCTTCGAGCAGCTTGTCGAGATTGGTCTGGTTCTTCGCCGAAACCTCGACGTCGAGCACTTCACCACCCATCGATTCGACGAAGACCTCATGCTGCAAGAGCTCGGTGCGGACCTTTTGCGGGTTCGCCGTCGGCTTGTCGATCTTGTTGATCGCCACGATGATCGGCACGCCGGCCGCCTTGGCGTGATTGATCGATTCGATCGTCTGCGGCATCACGCTGTCATCGGCCGCGACGACGAGAACGGCAATGTCCGTCGCCTGGGCACCGCGGGCACGCATCGCCGTGAACGCGGCGTGGCCGGGGGTGTCGATGAAGGTGATCTTCTGGCCGTTCTGCTCGACCTGGTAGGCACCGATATGCTGGGTGATGCCGCCCGCTTCGCCGGCGACCACATTGGCGTGGCGGATCGCGTCGAGCAGCGACGTCTTGCCGTGGTCGACGTGGCCCATGATCGTCACGATCGGCGGACGGGATACCATGGTTTCATCCGAGTCTGCGACGTTGAAGATGCCTTCCTCGACGTCGGATTCGGAGACGCGCTTGACCGTGTGGCCGAATTCGCCGGCGATGAGTTCGGCGAGATCCGCATCGATCAGGTCGCCGGGCTTCATCATCTGGCCTTCCTTCATCAGGAACTTGATGACGTCGACGGCGCGCTCCGACATGCGCTGCGACAGTTCCTGAATCGTGATGGTCTCCGGCAGGACGACCTCGCGCGAGATCTTCTCGCGGGTCTCCTGCATCTGGCTGCGCCGGAACTTCTCCTGGCGGCGGCGCATGGCCGAAAGCGAACGACCGCGCTGACCACCGTCTTCGTCGACGGCAGCGGTCAGCGTCAGCTTGCCCTGGCGACGGCCCTCGTCGCCCTTGGCACGGGGCGCAGGCTTTGCCGGCTCGGGACGGACGACCTTGCCGCGGGCCGGGCCGGCTCCGCCGCGCGGACGCTCTTCCTCTTCCTCGGCACCTGCACGACGGCCACGAAGGGCCGCAGCAGGTGCCGCCGGGGCCTGCGGTGCGGCGGACGCCGGACGGGCAGGTTGCGGACGGGTGTCGGTACGGCGCTCGGCGACGAGCGGGCGCCCTGCCTCGACGGCGGGCTCGGCCTTCTCGACTTCGACGGCGGGGCGAGCAGCCTCTTCGGCGGCGCGGCGGGCCGCCTCTTCCTTCTCGCGGGCAAGGCGCGCTTCTTCCTCGACGCGGCGGCGCGCTTCCTCTTCGGCGCGGCGCTTGGCCTCCTCGGCATCGCGGACCTGAGCGTCGGCAAGCGCACGACGGCGGGCTTCCATCTCGCCGGCCGAAAGGTCGTTCAACACGACACCGATGCGGGGACGGTTCTGCTCGGAGCGCGGCTGATGCGGCTGCGGCTGCGGGGCCGGCCGACCGGCCGGATGCGGCTGAACGGGGCGCGGCTCGGCAGGCCGCGCCACCGGCGCGGCGCTCACCGGGGTGATCGGTCGCTCGTCCTTGTGCCGCGTCAGGCCGCGTGTCTTCTTCGTTTCGACCACGACCGCCTTCGTGCGACCGCGGCCCATATCCTGGCGCACGGTTCCCTGCGTCACCCCGGAGGGCTTCAGGGTCAGCGTCTTCTTGCCCGCTACGCTGAGTGTCTTGTCGTCTTTGTTGTCGGTCATTCCGTTCCGTTCCTAGCGATCAGGGCCGGATGCGAAACACCTGACCCCGTCTTCCAATTTGTCTCAAACAGCGCTCGCGATGCCGGCCTCTGCCGGTGACGCGTGTCATTGCTGTGGCTTATCAGCGCCGCCTTCGGCCCGGACCGGGACGGATCCTCGGTACTTTTCGAGCATGATTGCGCGCTTCACTACACCCTCACCCGCCTGCCCTGCAAGCGCTGCGGCATGGATAAAAGCATTACTTCCCAAAAGCCCCTCCATTTCCGCCGCCGCAAACGGGCGGAACGCAGGTATTTCCGTTTCATCATCGGCGACGAAGCTCATCGCCTTGCGAGCCTGGTCGATCTTGCGCACACCGTCGGCGGCCGCGTCGATCGCGTGGAAAACGCCAAGCGCCGCGAGCCCGCGCACCGCCTGCTCCGTCTTCGTGGCTCCGGAGACGAACTGGCCGGCCTTGCGCGCCATGTTCATCATTCCGGCAAGCTGCTCGACGAGCAGCCTGTCGACCTCGTCGGCCAGCGCCGCCTCGGCCTTGACCTCGCTGCGCAGGGCGCGGGCGAAGAGCTTCTTCGCCACCGCCTTTTCGACGAAGCGCCGCTCCGCCTTCACCCAGCAGCCCCGTCCCGGGAGCTGCCGCTTCAGGTCGGGCACGACGCGCCCGTCCGGCCCGGCAACGAAGCGGAGCAACTCATCCGGCGAGCCGCTCTCGCGCGTGACGATGCAGGTCCGGCTGCTGCCGCTCCGGTCCTTTGGGCCCTTGTCCGAAGGCAGGACTTCCGAAGGCAAGATTTCGGTGGCGGCTGTCATCGTGGATCAGGCATCCTGCTCCGAGCCTTCGGCAACCTCGATCGGCTCGTCCTGATCGGCCGCGAGGTCTTCCTCGGTGATCCAGCCGGCCGCCAGGCGCGCCTGGACGATCATTGCTTCGGCCTCTTCGCGGCTGACTTCGAGCTTCGAGAAGGTCCCCTCGAAGCGCTTCGTCTCGCCATCCTTGCGCTCGGTCCAGCCGACGAGGTCGTCGGCGGCGCAGCCGGCGAAATCCTCGATCGTCTTGATGCCTTCCTCGCCGAGGGCAACCAGCATCTGGCTGGTCAGCCCGTCGATCTGGCGCAGCTCGTCGGAAACGCCGAGTTCCTTGCGCTTGGCATCCATTTCGGCCTCGACCTTGTCGAGGTATTCGCGGGCCCGCGTCTGGATCTCCGTCGCGGTTTCCTCGTCGAAGCCATCGATCGAGGAAATCTCGTCGAGATCGACATAGGCGAGCTCTTCGACCTGGGCAAAGCCCTCGGACGCAAGCACCTGGCCGACCATCTCGTCGACGTCCAGCGCGTCCATGAAGAGCTGGGTGCGCTCGTTGAACTCCTTCTGACGACGCTCGCTTTCTTCCTGCTCGGTGAGGATGTCGATATCCCAGCCGGTGAGCTGCGAGGCGAGGCGAACGTTCTGGCCGCGGCGGCCGATCGCCAGCGACAGCTGCTCGTCCGGCACGACGACCTCGATGCGCTCCGCATCCTCGTCGAGGACGACCTTGGTCACTTCGGCCGGCTGCAGGGCGTTGACGATGAAGGAAGCCGGATCCGGCGACCAGGGGATGATATCGATCTTCTCGCCCTGGAGCTCGCCGACGACCGCCTGGACGCGCGAGCCGCGCATACCGACGCAGGCGCCGACCGGATCGATCGACGAATCGTTCGAGACGACGGCGATCTTGGCGCGCGAGCCCGGGTCGCGGGCGACCGACTTGATCTGGATGATGCCGTCGTAGATCTCGGGCACTTCCATGGTGAAGAGCTTGACCATGAACTGCGGATGGGTGCGCGACAGGAAGATCTGCGGGCCGCGCTGTTCGCGGCGGACGTCGTAAACGAAGGCACGGACGCGGTCGCCGTAGCGCATGTTCTCACGCGGGATCATCTCGTCGCGGCGGATGATGCCTTCGCCACGGCCGAGGTCGACGATGACGTTGCCATATTCGACGCGCTTGACGGTGCCGTTGACGATCTCGCCGACGCGATCCTTGAATTCCTCGTACTGGCGGTCGCGCTCGGCTTCGCGCACCTTCTGGACGATCACCTGCTTGGCGGATTGAGCGGCGATGCGGCCGAAATCCATCGGCGGCAGCGGATCGGCGATGAAATCGCCGAGCTTGGCATCCGGGTTGCGGTCGCGGGCAAGCTCGAGCGGGATCTGCGTCGAGTAATCGTCGGCTTTCTCGACGACTTCGAGAAGGCGCTGCAGACGGATTTCACCGGTCTTGGAATTGATGTCCGCCCGGATGTTCGATTCCGAACCGTAGCGCGAACGGGCCGCCTTCTGGATCGCGTCTGCCATCGCGGCCAGAACGATCTCGCGGTCGATGACCTTTTCGCGTGCCACAGCGTCCGCGATCTGCAGAAGCTCGAGCCGGTTAGCACTGACTGCCATGTCTTGTCTCCGTCTGGTTACAGGGGCCTGGAAAGCGCGCCCTGCCTCATTCGATATCTCTATCTTCGTCTTCGAAATTCTCGTTGGCGGCGCGCGCCGCCTTCGCCTTCTTGTCGGCCGCCAGCGCGTCGCGGATCAGGTCGTCGGTCAGGATTAGCCGTGCGTCCGAAAGGGCGGTGAACGGAATGGCGACGACGGCCTCTTCGCCATAGGCGGGCTGGTCGCGTTCGAGGCGGAAGCCCTCCTCGTCCACCGAGACGATCTTGCCACGGAAGCGCTTGCGCCCGTCGACCATGATCGAAGTCTCGCATTTCATCAGATGGCCCTGCCAGCGGACGAAATCGGACTTTCGCACCATCGGGCGATCGATGCCCGGAGACGACACTTCGAGATGATACGCCTTGTCGATCGGATCTTCCACATCGAGAACCGGCGAGACGGCCTTGGAGACGTCCTCGCAATCCTCGACGGTCATGGTGCCGTCGTTGCGCTCGGTCATGATCTGCAGCGTCAGGCCGTTCTGGCCGGACATGCGCACGCGCACCAGGCGGAACCCCATCTGAACGAGCACGGGTTCGATGATGTCGGCTATGCGCCGGTCGAGACCGGTTTCGGTGATCAACCGCGGTTCGTTTGCAATTTCAGCCGTTGTCGGATCAGACAAACGATCATCTCCTCGTCGGACCGGCTAACAAAAAAGAGCGGGTCCTGACGGGCCCACTCTTCATCTACCGATCAAGAATTTGAGGCTCATATACGCTCCATCGCCACAAATTGCAAGGCTTGCGGCAGGCCCGGCCGGCAATGGGCACAAATCGCGACCACGCTTCACGAATGGCAAGTTTAAGCGGCTGGCGTGCCGGATTTCGAGGGTTATAACGAAGCTCTCCGATCAGCGCGCCCAATGAAAGAGACCCGAGGTGACCAACCGCATATCGCCACTGGCGCCATTCCGCCACGACACCTTCCGGATCATCTGGATCGCCAGCCTCGCTTCCAATTTCGGCGGGTTGATCCAGGCGGTGGGGGCGGCCTGGCTGATGACGTCGATCTCGCAATCGGTGAACATGGTGGCGCTGGTGCAGGCCTCGACGTCGCTGCCGATCATGCTCTTCTCGCTGGTCTCGGGAGCGCTTGCCGACAATTTCGACCGGCGGCGGATCATGCTCGTCGCGCAAGGATTCATGCTTGCCGTTTCGGCGCTCCTCACGGCGTTTGCCTATTTCGGGCTCATCACGCCGTGGCTGCTTTTGCTCTTCACCTTCCTGATCGGCTGCGGTACGGCGCTCAACAATCCGTCCTGGCAGGCCTCGGTCGGCGACATGGTGCCACGCAACGACCTGCCGGCGGCCGTCGCCCTGAACAGCATGGGCTTCAACATCACCCGCAGCGTCGGCCCGGCAATCGGCGGCGCGATCGTCGCCGCCGCCGGAGCGGCCGCGGCCTTCGCGGTCAACGCGCTCAGCTATTTCGCGATCCTGTTCGCGATTTTCCGCTGGCGGCCGAGCCTCCCCCAAAGCCCGCTGCCGCGCGAAAGGCTCGGTCGGGCCGTTTCGGCCGGGCTTCGCTATGTGGCGATGTCGCCGAATATCGGCAAGGTGCTGCTGCGCGGCTTCGCCTTCGGCCTTTCGGCAAGCGCGATCCTTGCGCTCCTGCCCCTCGTCGCCCGCGACCTCGTCAAGGGCGGGCCGCTCACCTACGGCATCATGCTCGGCGCCTTCGGCCTCGGGGCGATCGGCGGCGCCCTGCTCAGCGCCCGGCTTAGGGAACACCTGTCGAGCGAGACGATCGTGCGCTTAGCCTTCGCCGGCTTCGCCACAAGCGCGATCGTCACGGCGCTCAGCACGACGGCCTGGCTCACCTCGCTGGTGCTCACCGTCTCCGGCGCCTCATGGGTGCTGGCCCTGTCGCTGTTCAACACCACGGTGCAACTCTCGACGCCGCGATGGGTGGTCGGCCGGGCGCTCTCCCTCTACCAGACGACGACCTTCGGCGGAATTGCCGGCGGCAGCTGGCTCTGGGGCGCAGCCGCCGAGGCATACGGCGCGTCGAATGCGCTGATCGGCTCCTGTCTTCTCATGCTGGCCGGCATCGCCATCGGCCTGCGTTTCGCGCTGCCGGAATTCACGTCGCTGAACCTCGATCCGCTCAACCGCTTCAACGAACCACTGCTCGCCCTCGACCTGAAGCCGCGCAGCGGTCCGATCGTCGTGATGATCGACTACGAGATCGACGAGGCGGACATCCCGGAATTCCTGACGACCATGGCCGAACGGCGCCGCATCCGCATCCGCGACGGCGCCGGCCACTGGGCGCTGATGCGCGACCTTGAAAACCCGACCACATGGACCGAGACCTACCACGTGCCGACCTGGGTCGAATATGTTCGCCACAACCAGCGGCGCACGCAGGCCGACGCGGCCGTCGGCGACAAGCTGACGGAACTGCACCGCGGCGCCCGGCCACCCTATGTCCACCGGCTGATCGAGCGCCAGACGATCGTTCCCGGGCATTACGAGCGCTACAAGCAGCCGGCCGAGATGCATTGAGGATGGGCACGAAACCTGACGCCCAGTACGGAGCCGAAAATACAGGGTTCGACCCGGTGTTGCCATTCCTCGAAGATTGAGCGGAGAAAGAGACAAGCACTGTTCTTGAGACTGCGGAAAAGTTTCATGTTGTGGCAAATGAAAAATCTGATTTACTGCCACTTCGCTGCTTGGCTTTAGGGGGATATTGCCGATGGGGTGGACACGCAGGGATATTGTGCTTGGCGGTCTGGCATCACTTGGCACCGTGGCTGTCCAGGAACCCACATTCGCAGCGGCCTCTTCCTATTTTTCCGGCACCGCCGCCGACAATGGCGTGACGTTCCGAAGCACCAACTTTGCCAAGATCGACAAAAGGTGGCGCCGCCAGGTTGTCAAATATTTCAGCAGCGAGCCGATCGGCACCGTCGTTGTCGATACCGGGCACCATTTTCTCTACCTGATCATGGAGAACAAGACTGCCATCCGCTATGGCGTCGGCGTCGGGCGCGAGGGCTTCAAATGGTATGGTCGCGCTACGATCGACCGGAAATCGCTCTGGCCACGCTGGACGCCGCCGCCGGAGATGCGTGAGCGCCACCCCGAACTGCCCGAATCGGTCGACGGGGGTTCGCCAAAGAACCCGCTTGGCCCGCGCGCCATGTACCTGCTTCGCGATGGCGTCGATACCGGCTACCGCTTGCACGGTACGCTGGAGCCGGGCAGCATCGGCAAGGATGCCTCCAGCGGCTGCATCCGCATGTTCAACGAAGATGCAATCGATCTTTATCAGCGTTGCCCCATCGGCACTGCGGTTCAAGTCCTGCCGCACATTGCCGACCAGGCTGAAAGTGCCGCTGAGGTCAGCCAAGCAACCCCGGTCGAATGAGGCCCGGTCGAATGAGGCCCGGTCGAATGAGGAATGCCACCCTGATGTCTGCTTTGCCCGGATATACGCGGCTGCTTGTCGCTGCGGCCATGCTCCTGACGCTCGCCGCCTGCAACACCACCGATACCGCCGCGCTGGAAGAGCCGACGGCGGCGCCGATCACCGGACAGACCAACGATCCGGCGCCCGGTTTCGAGAATGTCGTGGCCGGCAGCGAAGAGGACTTCATCCTGAATGTCGGCCGGCGGACCTATTTCACGCAGGATTCGGCCACGCTCGATGCCGTCGCCAAGGCAACGCTGGACAAGCAGGCCACCTGGCTCAACAGCAACCAGCGTTGGCTGGTCAAGCTGCAGGGATTTGCCGACGATTCCGGTTCCGCCTCGAAGATGGCAACGCTGTCGCAGCAGCGCGCCGACGCGGCGATGGCCTATCTCGTTTCGAAGGGCGTAGACCCCAACCGCCTGTGGGCCAAGGGTTACGGCAACGACCGCGAGGTCCGTGACTGCACGGACCGCTCCTGCAAGGTGCAGAACCGGCGCGTCGTCTCCAACCTGCGCACCGAGCGCGATACACTCTGATCGCAG
Organism: Sinorhizobium fredii NGR234; assembly: GCF_000018545.1. NCBI lineage: Bacteria > Pseudomonadati > Pseudomonadota > Alphaproteobacteria > Hyphomicrobiales > Rhizobiaceae > Ensifer > Ensifer fredii. Next base: position 3,777,409 of record NC_012587.1, on the reverse strand, counting down.
GATTGAGCGGCAAAGCCGAAGCTGCTTCGGCACCAGGCTCCGGAAGTTCCTATTGAGCCGTGGCCCTGACTCCGGGGCGCAGCCGCCGAGGCATGCGGCGCGTCGAATGCCCCCTCTCCTCGGGTTTAACCCGAGGACTAACCCTCTCCCCGCCCTAACGGGGAGGGGGTATTGGGGCGGCGCCGCGCGTCCCCTTCGCCCCGCTTGCGGGGAGAAGGTGGCCGGCAGGCCGGATGAGGGGCAGAATTAATCGCTATCAGCGCAGCTTTGCCTTCAGCGACGGGTCCGGAAAGCAGGTCGGCGCCAGGCCGTTCTTCGCCTGCCAGTCGCCGAGTGAGCGGCGGGTCTTGTAGCCCGGCAGCCCGTCGACTTTGCCGACGTCGTAGCCGATTGCGACGAGCGCCTTCTGCATGCCGAGCACGTCGGAGCGCAGCATCTTGCCGACGTCGCCCCATTCGCCGCGGAACGGCCCGCCGCCCAAAGCGATGCGGTCGGCGAGGTTGCCGATGAAGAGGGCGTAGAGGTCGGAATTGTTGTATTCCTTGATCACGTAGAAATTCGGCGTGACCACGAAGCCCGGGCCGTGCGTGCCGGCCGGCACCAGCATCATACCCGATGCCGAGCGCTCGGCGGCCGGAAAGGCCTTGCCCGAGACGCGGGTGATCCCCATGCCGGCCCAATCGGCGATCGGCCGCGCCAGATCCGGCCCTTCCTGGGCACAGGAGACGCCGCCCGGTATCGACACCTCGAAGCCCCAGTCGCGGCCGCCCTGCCAGCCTTTCTCAGAAAGGTAGTTGGCGATCGAGGCGAGGCTGTCGGGTACGGAATTCCAGATGTCGCGGCGGCCGTCGCCATCGAAGTCGACGGCATATTTCAGGAAGCTCGACGGCAGGAACTGCGGCTGGCCCATGGCGCCAGCCCATGAACCGCGCATCTCCGCCTCCTTGACGTCACCGCTCTCAAGGATCGTCAGCGCCGCGATCAGTTCGCGGCGAAAAAGCTCCGGCCGCGTCGACATGAAGGCCTTGGTGGCCAGCACGTCCATGATCGGATGCGGGATCTTCGCCCGGCCGAAGCCGGATTCCCGCCCCCAGATGGCAAGGACGACGGGCCCCGGAACGCCGTAGGTCCGCTCGATCCGTTTCAGCGTCGAGGCATGGGCGGAGGCGAGGCCGCGGCCGCTCGCCGCCAGGCCCTGCAGCCGCTTTTCGGAAAAATAGGAGCCCGGCGAGGAGAACTCCGCCTGGCTCTGCTTGCGCTCCTTCGCCTTTGGGAAGCCGGGCGGTGCCAGATCGGGCAGGTCCCAATTGAGCTTCACATCGGCGAAGGCGGCCTTGAAGGCAGCGGCGGAGATGCCGGCTTGTTTCGCCTCAGGCCAGAGTTCGCTCTGCAGCCACTGCCGGAACTGCGCCTCGACGCCGGCCTTGGTGGCGGCGTGGGCGGGAAGGTGGAGGGCTAGGAATGCAGCGAGGGCGGCGATGAGGCACGCGCGGCGCCTACCCCCCTCTGCCCTGCCGGGCATCTCCCCCACAAGGGAGGAGATCGGCGGGCGGCGGCCGCTTCCGCCTGCAGAGAGAGTCGTGTTCGCGGCAACGCTGTGGGATTGAGCGCGCGCCGCAACCTGATCTCTCCCCTTGTGGAGGAGATGCACGGCAGGGCAGAGGGGGGTGACCCCGGCGCGAAAACCGGCAAACCACGAGCGAATACGACACTTCAAATGCATCGGCATCCCTTCAGATCGTCGTGCGGGCCCTGAGCGCCGCCGTCAGCGTGCCTTCGTCGAGATAGTCGAGCTCGCCGCCGACGGGGACACCGTGGGCGAGACGGGTGATCTTCACCTCCATGCCCTCGAGCTGGTCGGTGATGTAATGGGCCGTCGTCTGGCCCTCGACGGTGGCGTTGACGGCGATGACCAGCTCGCGCACCCCGCCCTTGGCGACCCGGTCGACGAGGCCCTTGATGTTCAGGTCGTCCGGGCCGATGCCGTCGAGCGGCGACAGCGTGCCGCCGAGCACGTGATAGGCGGCGTTCAGCGCCGCGGCGCGTTCCAGCGCCCAGAGATCGGCGACATCCTCGACGACGATGATCACCGACCGGTCGCGCCGCTCATCGGTACAGACGGTGCATGGATCGATCGTGTCGACATTGCCGCAGCAGGAGCAGATCTTGACCTTGCGGTGCGCCTCGCCCATCGCCTCGGCAAGAGGACCGAGCAATTGCTCCTTCTTCTTGACGAGATGCAGCGCGGCGCGGCGCGCGGAACGGGGCCCAAGCCCTGGCACCTTTGCCAGGAGTTGGATGAGCTTTTCGATTTCGGGACCGGTGACTCGCTTTGCCATGGCCGGCTTTTAGCGCATCTCACCGACAAACGGAATCGCTTTGACGGCGATCACCGCGTGGCGATCGCCACCGCCGCACCGGCCGGTCAGAACGGCAGCTTCATTCCGGGCGGGATCGGCAGGCCGGCGGTCAGTTCGCGGGTCTTTTCGGCCTGCACGGCCTCGGCCTTTTCCTTGGCGTCCTTGTGGGCGGCGACGATCAGGTCCTCGAGGATCTCGACATCGTCTTCCTTGAAGAGCGACGGGTCGATCTTCAGGCTCTTCAGGTGGCCCTTGCCGTCGAGCCGGACCGTGACGAGGCCGCCGCCGGAGGTGCCGTCGACTTCGAGCGCGGCGATCTCCGCCTGCAGCTTTTCCATCTTGGCCTGCATTTCCTTGACCTTGCCCATCATGCCGATGATGTCGCGCATCGTCGTCTCCTGTCCTTTGGTATTTATGCCTGAATTCAGAGCGCCGCGTCTCGCGATGCGCTACTCGATGTCGTCGCCGGGGACGATGTCGCCATCGGCGGATTCGGCCGCCGCCAGAGCGAGGTCTTCGACCTCCTCCTCCGCGGCGCGAATGCGCACGTCGGTGATTCTCGCGCCCGGAAAGCGCGCCAGGATCGCGGCGACGTCCGGATCCTGACGGGCGTCGTTGACGCGCTGCTCCTGGGCGCGCTGCTCGGCCTCGACGAGCGTCGGTTCGCCCGGCTCGCGGCTGTAGCTGACGACCCAGTGGATTCCGGTCCATTCCTTGAGCTTGACGGCCAGCTCGTTGAGCAGCGTCTTCGGCGCATCGTCGGAAAGGTTGACGTCGAGCCTGCCGGGCTCGATATGCACGAGCCGCAGGAAGCCGCGCACCAGCGTCTTCAGCTTGATGTCGCGGTTCTTCGCGCAGAGATCGGCGATGTCGCCCACCGAATTGACCGGAACCTTGGGCTCCGCCTTCGCGGCAGGTGCCTGCGCCGGCCTGTCCTCGATCCGCCCGACAGTGATCGGCTGGGCCGCCACATCGGGCACGGCCCGCAGCATGGTGGCGCCATTCGCGGACGGGCGCTGGACGGGTGCAGCCTCGACGGAGCGGGCCTGGACCGGCTGACCGGCCTGAGCCTGGGTATTGCCGCTAGTGCGGGCCGGCGCCGGGCGCCCGTCGCCGGCCTCGCCGCCCGAAAGCTCGAGAAGGCGCCGCGCCGCCTCTTCCGGCGAAGGAAGATGGGCGGCATGGGCGAGCCGGATCAGCACCATCTCGGCAGCGCCGGCCGGGCGCGCCGAGCTTTCCGCCTCGGGAATGCCCTTCAGGAGCATCTGCCAGATACGCGACAGGGTGGTGACCGCGACGCTGCCGGCGAACTCGGCGCCGCGCCGGCGTTCGATCTCGCTGAAGGACTGGTCGTTCGCCGCCTCGGGCACATATTTCATCCGCGTCACCAGATGGGTGAAGTCGGCAAGATCGGTCAAGACGACCGTCGGGTTGGCGCCCGCCTCGTATTGTGCCGCGAATTCGCCGAGCGCCGCGGCCGCATCGCCCTTGACGATGTGTTCGAAGAGATCGACGATGCGGGCCCGGTCGGCAAGACCGAGCATCGAGCGCACCGTCTCCATCTCGACCGAACCGCCGCCATGGGCGATCGCCTGGTCGAGCAGCGACAGGCCGTCGCGCGCCGAGCCTTCCGCGGCACGCGCCACCATCGCCAGCGCTTCCGGCTCGAAACGCACGGCCTCCTTGTTGAGGATGGTGGAGAACAGCCCGACCAGGTCGGAGGCACTGATGCGCCGCAAGTCGAAGCGCTGGCAGCGCGACAGGACAGTGATCGGAACCTTGCGGATCTCGGTCGTCGCGAAGATGAACTTCACATGCTCCGGCGGCTCCTCGAGCGTCTTCAACAGGCCGTTGAAGGCCTGGGTCGAGAGCATGTGCACTTCGTCGATGATATAGACCTTGTAGCGCGCCGAAACGGGCCGGTAGCGCACCTGCTCGATGATCTCGCGGATGTCGTCGATACCGGTATGCGAGGCGGCGTCCATCTCGATGACGTCGACATGGCGGCCGTCCATGATCGCCTGGCAGTGCTCGCCGGGGATGCGCAGGTCGATCGTCGGCTTGTCGATCTCGGCGGTCTTATAGTTCAGCGCCCGCGCCAGGATGCGCGCCGTCGTCGTCTTGCCGACGCCGCGCACGCCGGTCAGCATATAGGCCTGGGCGATGCGGCCGGTCTCGAAGGCGTTGGTGAGCGTGCGCACCATCGGCTCCTGGCCGACCATCAGATCGGAGAAATCCTTTGGGCGATATTTGCGCGCCAGGACGCGGTAGGCGGCCGGTTTCTCGACGGTTGAAACTGGGGATGAAATGGGCGCTTCGTCGCTCATCGACCCTGCCGCTGTTCGAACTCTTGTCCCGACAGGACGGAGAAGGTGGGAGGCTGGCACGATGACCCGTGCCGGGGCTCGTTAGGGCTGCTTCCTTCCGGACCTGACCCGGTTGGCGAGTGGCTCGTCCACCACCAACCTCCCGGCTTCCATATCGGCAATATCTCAAGCAAATGCAAGCCAAGCCGCCAAAAAACTGCTATCGATATAGAATACAAGGCGAATCCCGTTGCTGCCCAGGAGAATTTCTTGACCGGTTTCACGCTCGACGAGCGCCTCGAGCGCGACGGCATCCCGATCGCCTCGATCGGCCTCTGCCAGATGCGCCTGATGAACGACCGCCGCTGGCCATGGCTGATCCTCATTCCGCAGCGGGCCGACGTCACCGAGGTCTTCGAGCTCACGCCGCTCGACCAGACGATGCTGACTTTCGAGACGAACATGGTGGCAACCGCGCTCAAAAAGGTCACCGGAGCTGAGAAGATCAATATCGGCGCGCTCGGCAACATCGTCCGCCAGCTTCATGTGCACGTCATCGCGCGGCGCGAGGGCGATCCCAACTGGCCGGGTCCGGTCTGGGGCATCGGCAAGGCCGAGCCATGGCCGGAAGTCGAGCATCAGGCATTTGCAGCACGTATCCTGGAAAATCTCTGAACATGACGAAAACGATCTTCGATCTTCACAGCCCCCATCCGGAGCCGAGCACCTTCGTCGCCTTTGCGGAAAACCATCTCGACCGGCAATCGGAGCACCGCGCCGACGATTGCGTCGAGAAGGCGCTCAAACATCCCGGCGCGCATTTCCTCGCCTTTTCCGGCGCCAAGCTGATCGTCAAGCACGACGAGAAGATCATCGATCCGCTCTTCGCCCCCTATGAGCTCGCCGGTCTCGAACCGACGATCGACGAGGCGATCCTGCTCGGCTTCCTGCCGAACGGCGAGCCGCGGCTCGCCGTGCCTTCCGGCTTGACCGAGGAGACCGTGCCGGAGCCATTCAAGATCGCCGATGCGCGCATGCTTTACCGGCAGCAGATGCTGCCGGAGGACCTGCTCGGACAGTTCGCGCAAGGGTCGAGCCTGATCACCTGGAACGCCAGCAACCGCTTCTGCGGCCGCTGCGGCGGGCCGATGGACGGCGCGGCGGGCGGCTACCGGCGCATCTGCACGGCCTGCGGCCACATGGTCTTCCCGCGCACGGACCCGGTCGTCATCATGCTGACGGTCGATGTCGAGCGCGACCTCTGCCTGCTCGGCCGCAGCCCGCATTTCGCGCCCGGCATGTATTCGTGCCTGGCCGGCTTCGTCGAGCCGGGCGAGACGATCGAGAATGCCGTGCGGCGCGAAACGCACGAAGAATCGGGCATCCGCATCGGCCGGGTGCGCTATCATGCCTCGCAGCCCTGGCCGCTGCCGCATTCGCTGATGATCGGCTGCTACGCCGAGGCGCGATCAACCGTCATCAAGCGCGACGAACAGGAACTCGAGGACGTGCGCTGGTTCACCCGCGCCGAGACCGAGGCGATGCTGGAGCGCTCGACCGGGGTCGCCAATACGCCGGATGAGCACATACCGCCGCCGAAGGGTGCGATCGCCCACCAGCTCATGCGCGACTGGCTGGCCTGGCCGGAACGAAGCTGAGCGCGAAGGAACAGGAACCCGTGTCCCGATCGGAACGGCTCATCGATCTCCTCCAGGTGCTGAGACGTCACCGGCGACCGGTGAGCGGCCGCAAGCTCGCCGAGGAGACCGGCGTCAGCCTCCGAACCGTCTATCGCGATATCGCCAGCCTGCAGGCCCAGGGTGCCGAGATCGAGGGCGAGGCGGGCATCGGCTATGTCCTCAAGCCGGGCTTTATGCTGCCGCCGATGATGTTCTCCGAGGAGGAGATCGAGGCGCTGGTGCTCGGTTCGCGCTGGGTGGCGAAGCGTGGCGACAAGAGGCTCGCTGCGGCCGCCGACGCGCTGGCGAAGATCGGCTCGGTGCTTCCGGCGGAGCTCAAGGAAAAGCTCGACGGTTCGACGCTGCTCGTGGGACCGCGCCAAGCGATTGCCGAACGGATCGACCTCGGCCTGTTGCGCAGGGCGATCCGCTCGGAACACAAGCTCGACTTGCACTACCTCGACACTGACGGCCGCGACAGCGGCCGCACGGTCTGGCCCTTCGCGCTCGGATTTTTCGAGGAGACGCGGGTGCTCGCCGCCTGGTGCGAGCTCCGCCAGGATTTCCGCCATTTCCGGACGGACCGGATCGCAGAGGCGGCAATGCTCGACAGTCGCTATCCACGCCGCCGCCAGGCGCTGCTCAAGGATTGGCGTGCCACGCAGGGCGTCAACCCCGTCGGAGTCTGAGCATGAGTTCCTTCGCGCCAGATGTAGACTGCTGACAGAAACTGACAGCAGAGATCGGTAGCTTCAGGGTCTCGAAACAAGGAGACCGTCATGGCAAAAGCCAATCTCATCGTCCTCTATGTCGCCGATCCACTGGCGAGCGTCGAATTCTATCGCAAGCTGCTCGGCAGGGAACCGGTGGTCACCTTCCCGACCTTTTCATCCTTCGAACTGCAGAACGGGTTCGTTCTCGGTCTGTGGGCAAAGGCTGGCGTGCAGCCTCAGCCGGTCGGCGAAGGCAGCCGCGCCGAGCTGGCCTTCATGGTCGAAGGGGAAGACGCTGTTCGCGCCCATTACGACGAATGGCGGGCGATGGGCCTGCCGATCGCGCAGGAGCTGACGAAGATGGATTTCGGCCCGACATTCGTCGCGCTCGATCCGGACGGGCACCGCCTGCGGGTCTGCCTCTTCGATGAATGAGGCTCGAAGGAGCCCGTAAAACGCTCGCACCCCGCGCAAAGAGCGGCGGGGTGCGGAAGACTTGGCACCGCGTATCCAAAGGATGCGCGGCCATGCATTATATATTAGCGGCCGTAGACGGCAGCCTGAATCTGGGAACGGGAAAGCCCGATGTCGCTCAGCGCGTGATCGTCCAGAGCGTTCAGCTCGCGTACCGCACGGCGCAACTTTGCGTATTCCATGATCTTCTGACGGATCTTCATTTTTGACACTCCATTTTCTTTTTCTTGACGAAGGTCAAATAGGCATTTGCCTAAGATTTAAGTAGTTCCATGATTGCAGATTAGGCATGCGCTGGACGCGTAGCCGGTTAACGGCGATTCGCCGCTTTTCGGAGTCGGGTCGGCGCGCGGCGGGCATCATCACACCAATTCGTCATCCTCGGGCTTGACCCGAGGATCCAGTTGCAAGCCCCGCTGCCCACGGCGATCCCGGCCAGCGTGACCTGGATCCTCGGGTCAAGCCCGAGGATGACGGAGGGGGAGGCTGGCGACGGGTATTGGCGAATCTTGCGAGAAGGTGCGATGGACGACCTGCGCTTTCGAAGCGCGCAGCATCCAATGAGCTTATGCGGCCTGCTTCAAGAGCGGCGTATACCTCATACGTCAGCCCGTGCCTGCGCGGGCGAGGCGCACCACGCATCATACCGGCGCTGGCCTCAGAGCACGCCGCGCATCGGGTGCGCCTTGTAGGTGCCGAGAATCCGCACGTTCTCCGAGAAGAAGCGAAGCTCGTCCATGGCGTGGCGGACGCCCTCGTCGTCCGGGTGGCCCTCGATGTCGGCATAAAACTGCGTCGCCACGAACTTGCCGCCGAGCTGATAGCTTTCGAGCTTCGTCATGTTGATGCCGTTGGTGGCAAAGCCGCCCATCGCCTTGTAGAGCGCCGCCGGGATGTTGCGCACATTGAAGACAAAAGTGGTGATGATCAGCTCGTCGTCCGACTTGCGGGTCGTCCGCTGCTCCTCGCGCGACAGCACGACGAAGCGGGTGACGTTGCTGTCGGTGTCCTCGACGTTCTCTGCGAGGATCTCCAGACCGTAGAGGTCGGCGGCAAGCCGCGGGGCGAGCGCCGCCATCGAGCGGTCGCCGGTCTCGGCGACGAGCTTCGCCGCGCCGGCCGTGTCGCCGGCGACGATCGGCTTCCAGCGATTGGCGCGAACGATCTTGCGGCACTGGCCGAGCGCATGGATGTGGCTGTGCACAGTGCGGATCTCGTCATGCTTGACGCCCGGAAGCACCATCAACTGGAAGCGGATCGGCATGAAATATTCGCCGACGATGTGGAGGCGCGATTCGGGCAGCAGGTGGTGGATGTCGGCGACGCGGCCGGCGATGGTATTCTCGATCGGGATCATGCCGAGATCGGCCTCGCCGTTCTCGACCGCCAGAAAGGCGTCTTCGAAGGTCTGGCAGGGCAAGGGTTCCATGGACGGGAACATATCGCGGCAAGCCATGTCGGAATTGGCACCGAAGTCGCCCTGGAAGGCAATCCTGTTGGTCTTGACGGTCACTTTGGCTGTCCTTCTCAAGCCGCGAGTATGCGGCGGGCTTTCTCGAGGTCGGCCGGCGTGTCGACGCCGAGCGGCACGGAATGGACGATCTCGACATCGATGCGCATGCCGGCTTCGAGCGCCCGAAGTTGTTCGAGCGATTCGCGTTTCTCGAGCGTCGAAGGCATCAGCGACACGAAGGTCTCGAGTGCCCTGCGCCGGTAGGCGTAGAGGCCGATATGGTGGTAGAGCGGCCCGGCGCCATGCGGCGCCGTCGCGCGGGTGAAATAGAGGGCGCGCAGCCGGCTCTCCGACAGCGGCGATCCGACCACCTTGACGACGTTCGGGTTGGTCTTTTCGTGCTCGTCGGTAATTTCCACCGTCAGCGTGGCGATGTCGGTTGCCGCATTTTCGAGCGGCTTCAGTGCGGCGCGGATCGGACCGGGCTCGATGGTCGGCAGGTCGCCCTGGACGTTGATGACGATCTCGGCCTCGCCATTGGGATCGGCCTTCTGCAGGGCCTCGTAGATCCGGTCGGAGCCCGACTGGTGATCGATGCGCGTCATGATCGCCTCGAAGCCGGCATCGCGCACCGCCTCGAAGACATCGCTATGATCGACGGCGACGACGATTCGGCCGACGTCGGCTTCCGCGGCGCGCCGGGCCACCTGGACGATCATCGGCAGGCCGCAGATGTCGGCAAGCGGCTTGCCCGGCAGGCGCGTCGAGGCCATGCGCGCCGGAATGAGCACGAGGGCTTTGCCTGAATTTTCACGATTCATCGTCTTGCCTTCAAAAACCCCGCAGAAAGTGTCAAAACGTCTCACTTCGGGGTCGATAATCTCTGTTGCAACGCAGAGCCAAAAGACATAGGTTCCGCGCGATTTCAAGATGGGCCGGGTTTTTGTTTGCACCGGTGGCAAAGGGAGCGTTTGCAGATGAATCCATATGTGAACATGGGTGTGGGTGCCTTGCTGGGTACGGTCTTCGTGCTGATGACCGTGTCCATTGCGTCCGAAGGCATTTTCCATTCCGAAGCTCCCGAAAAGGAAGGCTTTGCGATCGTCGCCGAGGAACCGACGGGCGAAGCCGGTGCCGGCGCCGGCGAAGAAGCAAAGCCGGAGCCGATCGGCCCGCTGCTCGCCAAGGCCGACGCGAGCGCCGGCGAAGCCGTCTTCAAGAAATGCGCAAGCTGTCACACCATCGAGAAGGGCGGACCGAACAAGGTCGGCCCCAATCTCTGGAGCGTCGTCAATCGCCCGGTCGCCTCGCATGAGGGCTTCTCCTACTCGGCCGGCATGAAAACCTTTTCCGAAGGCGGCAAGGTCGTCTGGGACTACGATCACCTGAGCTACTTCCTCGAAGCGCCGAAGAAGCATGTGCCGGGCACGGCCATGGGCTTTGCCGGCCTGAAGAAGCCGGACGAGCGCGCCAACCTGCTCGCCTGGCTGCGCGAACAGGCCGACAGCCCGGCACCGCTGCCTGCGGCGGATGCCACCGGCGCGACGGAAGCAGCCCCGGCTGCCGCCCCTGCCGAAGGCCAGGCCGCCACGCCAACCCCGGCCGAAGGCGGTCAGGCGGCGGCGCCTGCTGCTCCGGCTCCGGCCCCGGCAAACTAAGCGCTCGATATTTATTTCGGAGAGCCCGGTCATCGACCGGGCTTTTTCTATCCGATCGGACGCAGCCCCGCAGAAGCGCCGGAAAACTTCGCGCCGATGCCGCGCCTATCGGATTTTCCTTTGGCGATGCTAATATCTGTGCAACTGAGAATGTAACCAAATGCAATCCGATCGAAGCCGGGTCCCCTCTTCATGCGAGCGGGACGGATGCGCTCGGAGCGAAGGAGCGGACGATAGATGACCAGCGGCGGTAGAGAGACTTTCCTGTTCGAGACGCATCCGAGCCCCATGGCAGCCAGCGAGCGCGAGGCCCTGCTGCAGAACCCGGGTTTCGGCCGCGTGCTGACCGACCACATGGCGACGATCCGCTATTCCGAAGGACGCGGCTGGCATGATGCCAAGATCGAGCCGAGAAAGGCTTTCGAGCTCAGCCCCTCGACGGTGGTGCTGCACTATGCCCAGGAGATCTTCGAAGGCATGAAGGCCTATCGCCTGCCCGACGGCGGTGCAACACTGTTCCGGCCTGACGCCAATGCACGCCGTTTCACGAATTCGGCCAACCGTCTGGCGATGGCGCCGTTGCCGGAAGACCTGTTCGTCGAATCCGTGCGGGCTTTGGTCAGGACCGACCGAGACTGGATTCCGGCGGCTGAAGGCGCCTCGCTCTATCTGCGGCCGTTCATGATCGCCACCGAGGCGATCCTCGGCGTGAAGCCATCGTCCGACTATCTCTATTGCGTCATCGCCTCGCCGGTCGGCTCCTATTTCAAGGGCGGCGCGCCGGCGGTGACGCTGTGGGTTTCCGAAAATTACACGCGGGCCGCGCCGGGCGGCACGGGTGAGGCGAAATGCGGCGGCAACTATGCCGCCAGCCTCGCCGCACAGGCGGAAGCGACACGCGAGGGCTGCGACCAGGTCGTCTTCCTCGACGCCGTCGAAAAGCGCTGGATCGAGGAGCTCGGCGGCATGAACGTCTTCTTCGTCTTCGAAGACGGCTCGCTGCAGACGCCGCCGCTCACCGGCACGATCCTGCCGGGCATCACCCGCGATTCGCTGATCACCCTCGCCCGCGACCTGGGCCTCACCGTGCGCGAAGAGCCCTATTCCATCGACCAGTGGCAGGCGGATGCCGAGAGCGGCCGGCTGACCGAGGCCTTTGCCTGCGGGACGGCCGCGGTGGTGACGCCGATCGGCAAGGTCAAGGGCCGGACGCGCAACTTTACGATCGGCGACGGCGGTGCCGGCCCGGTGGCGGCACGGCTGAAGGCGACGCTGCTCGACATCCAGAACGGCCGCGCCCCCGACCGGCACGGCTGGCTCGACCGGCTGTTCTAAAACCTCGGCTTGCCGGCCACCTTCTCCCCCGTAAACGGGGCGAAGGAGACTCGCGGCGAGCACCTGCCCGAAGTTAGCTCTCAAGCGCTTGGTGGGGAGCGGAGCCGGTGCGGCATAGTCCCTTCTCCCCGTCAAAACGGGGAGAAGGTCGCGGCAGCGGGATGAGGGGCAAAAACCGGGGGTACCCCCCCATCACATCAGCAGATAGGCCCAGGCCGACACGCTGACGACGCCGAGCGCCGTTGTCAGGGTGATGGTCGAGGAGGCAAGTCCGTGGCCGACATTGAAGTGGTTGGCGATCAGCCAGGCGTTGACCCCGGTCGGCACGGAAGAGGTAAGGACGAGGGCGGCGGTCCAGCTGTCGCTCAATCCCAGGAGATGGCAGGCGGCGAAGACGGCGCCCGGCAGCACGACGAGCTTCAGCGTGCTGGTGACGGTGGCAAGTCCGGTATTGCCGGCGAGCCCGTATTTATCGAGCGCCATGCCGATCGAGACGAGCGCGGCGGGTGCGGCGACGCCGGCAAGCTGGTCGACGACGATCTTGGCCGGGCCGCCGAGCGGCTGGCCGAGAAGATGGAAGAGCGCGCCGAAGGCGAGCCCGATCACCAGCGGATTGCGGACGAGATTGCGGCCGACGCCGGCCAGTAGCTTGACGAGGCTCTGCCGCGGCCGGCCGCTGGCCTTCTGGTCGGCACGGTCCATCAGCACGGTGCCGGCGATCATCATCACCGGCAGATGCACTGAAAGCAGGATCGAAAGCGCGACGATCCCCTCCTCGCCGACCACGCGCGAAACCAGCGGCAGGCCAATGAACACCGTGTTGGCGAAGGCCGAAGAGACGCCCGCCAGAACACCCATGCGCGGATCGCGGCCGAAGCCGAGCGTCGCGGCCAGGTGGCCGAGGGTCCAGGTGACCGCGACGCCGGAGAAATAGGCGACCCAGAGCGGCCAGGGTGACCCCTCCTTGAAATCCGCTTCGGCGATGGTGCGGAACAGCAGGACCGGCACGGCCACCCGGAAGACAAAATCGCCGAGCGCTTCGCCGACGGCCGGCTTCAGGTAGCCGACCTTGACGATCAGCCAGCCGGTCAGGATCAAAATGAAGATCGGGAGCACATTCAGGAAAACTTCGGACATGCGCGAGCCTTGAAACACGACGTTTCGGCAAACCGACCGATGACGATCGATTCCAGGGAACAGGTCGGAGGGGGCGCGCCCGAAGCCGCGCCTTGTTCATGCAGATGGCTTCCCGAGCCATAGACTCGTTTAGACTGCCGAGGCAAGGGCGCGTCCGGGAAAAGGCGGCGCTCCTGGGCCCGGAACATTCCGGTGTTACAGCGCGTTGCGCTTGAGGACGGGGATACCGGAATGTCGAACGAGCATCCGATCTATTCGCACAAGGACGACGACCCGCATCTGACCGATGACGATCTGGCCCAGAAGGTCCTGCGCTTTCTTCGCTACGCCGGCTTCATCGACACGAGCGACATAGAGGTTATCGCACTCGGCCATATGGTCGTTCTGTCCGGCACGGTCGCGCGCGACGCGGACATCGCCTGCGCCGGGGAGGCAGCGGCCTCGGTCATCGGCGTGCAGAGCGTCGAGAACCGGCTGAGGACGCGGCCGGGCGAGGCCGAAGGCTGAGCCGCGGCAATCGACACGTGATAGCATGCCCATCCGGGAGAGCAGATCATGGCCAACGGTATCGAAAAGAGCATTGAACTCGCTGCCCCGATCGAACGGGTCTGGAGCGCGTTGACCGACCATGAGGCCTTCGGGCAATGGTTTCGCGTCAAGCTCGACGGTCCCTTCGTCGTCGGCCAGGTCACCACCGGCCAGATCACCTATCCCGGTCACGAGGGCGTCAAGTGGACGTCGGTGACGGAGGAGATTGATGCGCCCCGTTTGTTTGCGTTCCGCTGGCCGCATTCCGAGAACCCCGACGCCGATATTTCGAGCGCACCTTCGACACGCGTCGAATTTCGCCTGAAGCCAACGGCGAAGGGGACGCATCTGACGATCAGCGAATCCGGCTTCGAAACACTGCCGGAAGACCGCCGCGAAGAGGCCCGGGACGGCAACGAGGAGGGATGGGAGATCCAAGTCCAGAACATAAAGGCCTTCGTTGAAGCCTGATCCCGCGGCTGCGCCTGCGCGCTATCCCGACATTGACGTCGGAGGCCGCCGCGATACCTTTGCCGAAAGGGGAGGCAGGCGAATGTGCGGACGCGTCTACATCAAGAGCAATCTCGACGGCCTGTTGCGCGAATTCTCGTTTGCCGAACGGGACGCGGTCGAGGGGATGGCGAACCAGTTCCCGCGCTATAACGGCGCGCCCTCGCTCTACTATCCGATCATCATCACCGACGTGATCCGCGACCCGGACGTGTTCGGCCCGACCTTCGTCAGCGCCCGCTGGGGGCTGATCCCGCGCTTCACGAAGGCGCAGCCCGGCCGGCCGCCGCCGATCAATGCGCGCTGCGAAGGCATCTCGATCGTCGGGCTGTTCAAGGAAGCCTATCGCCGGCGCCGCTGCCTGATCCCGGTCGACGGCTTCTTCGAATGGAAGGACATCTACGGCACCGGCAAGAACAAGCAACCCTACGCGATCGCCATGGAATCCGGCCAGCCCTTCGCTCTTGCCGGACTCTGGGATACCTGGCGCGACCCGAAGACCGACGAGGACATCCGCACCTTCTGCGTCATCACCTGCCCGGCGAACGAGATGATCGCGACGATCCACGACCGCATGCCGGTGATCCTGCACGCGCAGGACTACGAACGCTGGCTTTCCCCGGAAGCGGACCCTTCCGATCTGATGAAGCCGTTTCCGGCGAAACTGATGACGATGTGGCCGATCGACCGGAAAGTCGGTTCACCGAAGTATGAGGCGGCCGATATTCTGGACCCGATCGAGCCTCTGGAGGAAGACTGAGCCCTGCAGCGTCTCCGACCTCTCATGCGCGCAGGCCCGGCGCCTCCTGCCCGGTGCGCTCGACATATTCGGTGTAGCCACCGCCATATTGATGGATTCCGTCGGGCGTCAGTTCCAGCACCCGGTTGGACAGTGCCGACAGGAAACGGCGGTCGTGCGAGACGAACAGCATGGTGCCCTCATAGGCCGAGAGCGCCTTGATCAGCATCTCCTTGGTGTCGAGGTCGAGGTGGTTGGTCGGTTCGTCGAGCACGAGGAAGTTCGGCGGATCGAACAGCATGGCGGCCATCACCAGCCGCGCCTTCTCGCCGCCGGAGAGCACCCGGCAGCGCTTCTCGACGTCATCACCGGAAAAGCCGAAACAGCCGGCGAGTGCGCGGAGCGGCGCCTGCCCGGCCTTCGGAAAACGTTCCTCCAGCCATTGAAGGACGGTGCTGTCGCCGTCGAGCAGGTCCATGGAATGCTGGGCGAAGTAGCCCAGCTTGACGCTGGCGCCGAGCGTCACGCTGCCCTTGTCCGGCTGGGCGGAACCCGTGACGAGCTTCAGCAACGTGGATTTTCCGGCGCCGTTGATCCCCATGATGCACCAGCGTTCGCGCCGGCGCACCATGAAGTCGAGTCCGCCATAGATCGACCGGCTGCCATAGGCCTTGTGCACGCTCCTGATATTGACGACGTCTTCGCCGGAGCGCGGCGCCGGCAGGAACTCGAAGGCAACCGTCTGGCGGCGGCGCGGCGGCTCGACGCGGTCGATCTTTTCAAGCTTCTTGACGCGGCTCTGAACCTGCGAGGCATGCGAGGCGCGGGCCTTGAAGCGCTCGATGAACTTGATCTCCTTGGCGAGCATGGCCTGCTGGCGCTCGAACTGGGCCTGCTGCTGCCTCTCGTTCAGCGCCCGCTGCTCCTCGTAGAAGCCGTAGTCACCGGAATAGCTCGTCAGCGCGCCGGCATCGATCTCGATGATCCTGGTAACGATCCGGTTCATGAACTCGCGGTCATGCGAGGTCATCAGCAGGGCGCCGTCATAGGTTTTCAGGAAATCTTCCAGCCAGATCAGGCTTTCGAGATCGAGATGGTTGCTCGGCTCGTCGAGCAGCATGACGTCCGGGCGCATCAGCAGGATGCGGGCGAGCGCGACGCGCATCTTCCAGCCGCCCGAGAGCTTGGCGACGTCGCCGTCCATCATCTCCTGGCTGAAGCTCAAGCCCGCCAGCACCTCGCGGGCACGCCCCTCCAGCGCATAGCCGTCAAGTTCCTCGTAACGCGCCTGCACCTCGCCATAGCGCTCGATGATCGCGTCCATTTCGTCCATCCGGTTAGGGTCCGACATGGCCGCCTCGAGCTCGCGCAGCTCCGCCGCCACGGCGCTGACAGGGCCGGCGCCTTCCATGACCTCGGCGACCGCCGAGCGCCCGGTCATCTCGCCGACATCCTGGTCGAAATAGCCGACCGTCACGCCCTTTTCGACGGAAACCTGCCCCTCGTCGGGCTGTTCCTCGCCGGTGATCATCCGGAAGAGCGTCGTCTTTCCCGCCCCGTTCGGACCGACAAGGCCGATTTTCTCGCCACGGTTCAAGGCTGCCGAGGCTTCGATGTAGAGAATGCGATGACTGTTGGACTTGCTGATGTTCTCGATGCGGATCATGTGGGGAGAAGACCTGGTGGGATTTTTCGGGCACCCCTATGCCACGGGCCGGCGCCGCTGTCACGCATCCCCGGCATCAAGATAGCGCCCTGCTTCGTTGGAGACATTCTGACGGTCCTGCGAAGCTTGAATAACGAGGCAGGATGGCGGACAGAGAGGGATTCGAACCCTCGATACGCTTTCACGTATACACGCGTTCCAGGCGTGCGCCTTCAACCACTCGGCCACCTGTCCATCCGTCTGCAGCCGTTGGTCAGTCCGGCTACTGCCGGCAAGAACCGGCGGACGGGCGCGATATATACCGATGATTGGCGCCGGATCAACTGGTTTCTGACAGATTGTTGACATTGCGTGAGATGTTGTGGCTCGGCCCGCCATTGCGCTTGGCCGGCGGCGCGCCTATCTCTTTGCGCAAGACACGCCCAGCGTGAATCGGCCCCGCGTCAAAGGACGCTCGGCGTTGGAGAAACACGGCTGGAATCGATCGACTGGCGCGGGAGGCGAACCCGGCCGAGGAGGGTGAATGCGGCTCTTGCTGCGGTTTGCAAGCTTTGTTGCGCTGACGGCCGCCGTGCTTGCCGGCACGGTCGATTCGATCCAGTCGGTGGCGGCTTCCGAGCCTGTTCTGACGCCGCTGGCGGAAGGGATCGCGCTGCTCGGCCCGGACGCGCTCAACTGGGTGCAATCGCTGCAGCGAACCGATGCGGGACCCGCCATCTGGCTGACCGCCCTGCACTGGGTCTTCATGCAGCCGGCCTTCGCCGTGTTCCTGGTCATCGCCCTCCTCCTGTGGATGGCGGGATACAAGAAAAAGCCGGCCGCCGGGCGCTTTGCGGCCTGAAGCCGTCTCCCTTGCTCAACGCTTTTGGTGCATCGAAAGGAGCCGCAGATGTTTCTGATCGACATGTTCAACAAGAAGACCATCCTGCCGGACGCCGAGACCGCGCTTCCCGGCCGCGCCGAGGCAATTCCGACGGCTGCGGCGCACTTCGTTTCCGGCCGGCCGCTCAAAGGCCCCTATCCGGACGGCATGAAGAAAGTGCTGTTCGGCATGGGCTGCTTCTGGGGCGCCGAGCGGCTGTTCTGGCAGATCCCCGGCGTCTACGTGACCGCGGTCGGCTATGCCGGCGGGCTGACGCCGAACCCGACCTACCAGGAGACGACGACTGGGCTGACCGGCCATGCGGAGGTCGTGCTGGTCGTCTACGACCCGGAGAAGGTCTCGCTTGCCCGCCTGCTCAAGACCTTTTTCGAGGAGCACGATCCGACCCAGGGCATGCGCCAGGGCAACGATATCGGCACGACCTATCGCTCGGCTGTCTATGTCTTTGACGAAGGGCAGCTTGCCGAGGCGAACGCGGCCCGCAACGCCTTCAAGAGGGCGCTGAACGCCTTCAACCACGGCCGCGAGATCACCACGGAGATCGCCATGGCAGGTCCCTTCTACTACGCCGAGGACTACCACCAGCAGTATCTCGCCAAGAACCCGGACGGCTATTGCGGCCTGCGCGGCACCGGCGTCAGCTGCCCGATCGGCTGAAGCCAAATCCACGTCCATCTTCGCCAGCCGCCGGCTCTTAGCGGGGAGCCGGCGGCATTTTTACCATCCGAAAAATTTTGGATGTTTTTTGCGAGAAGCCGTGCAAGGATGCGGCCACCCAAGCCTTAAATAGAAGAGGGGCGGGTTCCGCGGAGAAGGCTCCTGCCGCCGCCGGAAATCCCGAAAAAGATCCAATTGCGACAACAGGGCTGCAAGATGAAAAAAACCATTCTCGGTCTCTTTGCTTTCTCGATGATGTCGGCGACGGCGCTGGCCGCCGACACCAAGCCGGCGCTCATCTACGACCTCGGCGGCAAGTTCGACAAATCCTTCAACGAGGCGGCCTTCAACGGCGCCGAAAAGTTCAAGGCCGAGTCGGGCATCGAATACCGCGAATTCGAGATCGCCAACGATGCCCAGCGCGAACAGGCGCTGCGCCGCTTCGCCAGCGACGGCAATAGCCCGATCGTCATGGCCGGCTTCAACTGGGCCGCATCGCTCGAGAAGATCGCCGCGGAATACCCGGATACGAAATTCGCCATCATCGACATGGTGGTCGAAAAGCCGAACGTCAAATCGATCGTCTTCAAGGAACAGGAAGGCTCCTACCTGGTCGGCGTGCTGGCCGGGCTTGCCTCCAAGTCGAAGACCGTCAGCTTCGTCGGCGGCATGGACATCCCGCTGATCCACAAATTCGCCTGCGGCTATGTCGGCGGCGCCAAGTCGGTCGGCGGAGACGTCAAGGTGCTCGAAGCCTATACGGGCACGACGCCGGACGCCTGGAACGATCCGGTCAAGGGCGGCGAAATCGCCAAGTCGCAGATCGACCAGGGCGCGGACGTCGTCTATCACGCCGCCGGCGGCACGGGTGTGGGCGTCTTACAGGCGGCGGCGGATGCCGGCAAGCTCGGCATCGGCGTCGACTCCAACCAGAACATGCTGCAGCCGGGCAAGGTGCTGACCTCGATGCTGAAGCGCGTCGACGTCGCCGTCTATGACGCCTTCACGGCGGCCAAGAACGACAAGTTCGAGTTCGGCATCTCCAACCTCGGCCTTAAGGAAGACGGCGTCGGCTACGCGCTCGACGAGAACAACAAGCCGCTGATTACGCCGGAAATGCTCGATGCGGTCGAGAAGGTGAAAGCCGACATCATCGCCGGCAAGGTGCAGGTGCACGACTACATGACGGACGAGACCTGCCCGTATTGATCGGCACGGCCTGACAAAGGAGCCGCCGGTTCGAAGGAGCCGGCGGCTTCTTGCTGCCGCGCATCAAAAATGCGGCGGACGCGTCACCGGGATCGCTTCGCGGGTCTCTTCCTCGAGACTCAGGAACCGCTCGGTCAGCCGGTCGAGCTTGGCGCGCGTCTGCTCGACCACCTTCCACTGCTCGGCGAGCTGGTCGGAAAGCTCCTCGATGGTCTTCGCCTGATGCGCTACCATCTCTTCCAAACCGACGATCCGGCTTTCCATCTCGCTCATGCGCGTCTCCATGTTTTTCCCTGTTCGATGGCCGATTGACCAGCCTGGCAACCCCGTCAAGCGAGCGGTCAGCCGCGTGCCCCGGCGGCAACCGGGTCCGCGGCGGCGAAGCCGGGATCGCGCGCCGAAAGCCGCTTGTGCAAGTGCACCATCATGCCCGCTGCAAAGAGCGGCGTCAGCAGGTTGATGAACGGCACGGCCAGAAAAGCCGCCACCACCAGGCCGGCGAGAAACACCGTGGCGCGGTGCTTGGCGCGGAAGAGCCGCGCCTCGGCCGGCGTGCGGTGCCGCATGGCGGCGAACTCGAAGAATTCGCGTCCGAGCAGATAGCCGTTGACGAGGAAGAAGGCGATGAGGTTGACGCCCGGCACGAGCAGCAGAAAGAGCGCGAGGATGTTGCCGAGAACGACGACGCCGAGAAATTTCACCGAGCTCACCATCGCCTCGGCGAGCGGCAGCGGGGTCCCCGGCGGCTCGGCCGGATAGTCGCGCTTCTCCACCACTTCGGCGACATCGTCGAGGAAGAAGCCGGCGATCAGCGCCGTCACCGGGGCGAGCAGCAGCGCCAAGGCGAGCGCGAGGCCCAGGCTGGCGAAAATGCCGACGACGAAGGTGATCCAGCCGGCCCATTCCGGCGTGCCGGGCATCAATACGTCGATCCAGGGAAGGGCAAGCCAGACGAACAGTTCGCGCAGCGCGAACCAGAGGGCGACGAGCGCCAGCAGCGTGAGGCCGATGACCTTCCAGAAAACGGCACGTGTCTCCGAAGCAAAGAGATTGGTGAAGGCGAGCCGCGCCGAGTCGAGAATCATCATGGATCTCCGCAAAGGACAAGTGGGACCGATGTAGGCAGCCGCACGGGCGTCGGCAAGGCACTTGCGCCGCGTCCTCTGGCATTGCACCTAAGAATCTGACGCTGGCAAACACAGTGCACGGCGATATGCTAAAGCGGAAAAACAGCTGGGCCGCTACGCCGGACCCGATGACAGCCAGGGGAAAAGCCATGACCCATCACAAGACGCTCGCGAGCCTCGCCGTTCTCGTGCAATCGGGACAATTGGATCCGGTCGCGCTCGCCGGCGACACGCTGACGCGGATCGAAACCCATGCCGACCAGTCGATCTTCGTTGGGCTGACGCGCGAGCGCGCCGAGCGGGAAGCCAAGGCGGCCTCCGAACGGATCAAGGCCGGCCGCTCGCTCGGCCTGCTCGACGGATTGCCGGTCGCCTGGAAGGATCTCTTCGATATGGCGGGCAGCGTCACCACCGCCGGCTCCGTCGTGCTGAAGGACAATCCCCCGGCTTCCTCGGACGCAGCCGTCGTTGCGGCGCTTGGCAGTGCCGGCATGGTGAGCGTCGGCCGCACCAATATGAGCGAGTTCGCCTTCTCCGGCCTCGGCGTCAATCCGCATTACGGCACGCCCCGCAATCCGGCGTCGCCGGACGTGCACCGCATTCCCGGCGGCTCCTCCTCCGGCTCGGCCGCGGCAGTCGCCGCCGGGCTCGTGCCGCTGGCGATCGGCACCGACACCGGCGGTTCGGTGCGCATTCCGGCGGCGATGACCGGCATTGTCGGCTACAAGGCGACGCGCGGCCGATACACGATGAAGGGCGTCTTTCCGCTCGCCCAGAGCCTCGATTCGCTCGGCCCCCTGTGCCACAGCGTGCAGGATGCCGTTTGGGCGGATGCGGCCATGCACAGCCTGACGGCGCCGGTGATCCGCCGCGCCGAGCTTGCCGATCTCTCGCTCGTCATTCCCGAGACGATCGTCTTCGACGAGGCGGAGGCCGAGGTCGTCGCCGCTTTCGAGACGGCGATCAAAAGGCTCGAGGCTGCCGGGGTCCGGGTACGGCGGCAGGCTTTCCCGAGCTTCGCCGAAATCTTCGAGCTGATTGCCCGCCACGGCGCATTGGTGAATGCGGAGGCCTATGCGCTGCACCGCGAGCGGCTTGCCGGATCGGACGCCGCCCGCATGGATCAGCGTGTCGTCGTCCGGACCCGCCTCGGCGAGAAAATCACCGTTGGCGACTACATCGCCCTTCTCTATGCCCGCGATCGTTTGATCCACGAGACCGTCGAAAGCCTGAAGCCTGGCGAACTGATCGCGCATCCGACAGTGCCCCATGTGGCGCCGCCGGTCGATCCGCTGCTTGCCGACGACGATCTGTTCTTCAAGGTCAACGCCAAGACGCTGCGCAATACGTCGATCGGCAATTTCCTCGATTTCTGCGGCGTGTCCATTCCCTGCGGCACCGGGGCGGCGGGGATGCCGGTCGGCTTCCTTCTCTCCGCGCCGCACCACCAGGACGACCGGCTGCTTTCCGCAGCACTGGCGCTTGAGGCGCTGATCCGGGGCGAGGCATGATCGTCTGCTTCGATATCGGCGGATCGGCTATCAAGGGCGCCATCACCCATTCGCCGGAGCGGATCTTCCCGCTGCCCCGCCGGACGACGCCGCTTGCCGATTTCCGCCGTTTCGTCGAAGCACTAGAATCGGTGCTCGACGAGGCGGGCGGCGTGCCCGACCGAGTTGCCATTTCGGTCACCGGCGTCATCGATCCGGATACGCGGCGGATCAAATGCGCTAACATCCCCTGCATCGACGGGCGCGAGCTGGCGGCCGAGCTCGAGGCGGCGCTTCACCTGCCGGTGGTGATCGCCAATGACGCCGACTGTTTCACGCTGGCGGAAGCCGGGATCGGCGCCGGTCGCGGCCATCGCATCGTGTTCGGGGCGATCCTCGGCACCGGCGTCGGCGGCGGTCTGGTGGTGGATGGCAGGCTGATCAATGCCGATGGCGGCTTTGCCGGCGAATGGGGCCACGGCCCGGTGGCTGCGTCATACGCCGGGCACCCACCCATCGCGATCCCGACCTTCGACTGCGGCTGCGGCCAACGCGGCTGCGTCGATACCGTCGGAGGCGCGCGCGGGCTCGAGCGTCTCCACGAGACGATCCACGGCAGGTCGCTTTCCAGCCGCGAAATCATCGCGGCCTGGCAGGCCGAAGAGACCGAGGCGGCGCGGACCATCGACATCTTCGTCGACCTCGTCAGCGCGCCGCTGGCGCTCGTCATCAACATCACCGGCGCGACCATCGTGCCGGTCGGCGGCGGTCTCTCCAATTCCGAGGCGCTGCTCATCGAGATCGACCGGGCGGTACGAGAGCGCAGCCTCCGCCGCTTCCAAAGACCGCTGGTTGTGCGCGGCGAATGCCGGGTGGAGCCGGGGCTGATCGGCGCCGCCCTGCTCGGTTTCGGGGGGACCGGCCGATGAGCAGCATCCTGCTCGAGGTCTGCGTCGATGACGCCGAAGGTCTGGCGGCTGCGGTCGAAGGCGGCGCGGACCGCATCGAACTCTGTTCGGCGCTCGCCGTCGGCGGGCTGACTCCGAGCGCCGGCCTAATGGCGCTTGCGGCCGGCGCGCCGGTGCCGGCCTATGCGATGATCCGGCCGCGCCCCGGCGACTTCGTGTTCAACGCCGACGAACTCGACATCATGCGCCGCGACATCGATGCGGTACGCGCCGCCGGGCTCGCCGGCGTCGTGCTCGGCGCATCGCTGCCGGGCGGACGGCTCGACGCACGGACGCTCGGCGAGCTCACCTGCCAGGCCGCTGGGTTGGGGCTGACTCTGCATCGCGCCTTCGACCTTGTGCCGGATTTCACTGAGGCGATCGCCAGCGCAGTGGACCTCGGCTTCGAGCGTATCCTGACCTCCGGCGGCGCCAGAACCGCGCCGGAAGCGGTCGATATGCTGGCCCGGTTGATGGAACTGGCCGACGGCCGGCTCTCGATCATGCCGGGCTCCGGCGTCACCGTGCATATGATCGGTCAGATCTTGCCAAAGCTGCGCGTCACCGAGGTTCATTCCTCGTGCTCAATTCTTGAGCCGGCTAATGATGCGAGGGTGGTTGAGATGGGCTTTGCGCCGCCGGAACGCCGCCGCACGGATACGGCAACCGTCATGGCGCTGAAGGCGAGACTCGGAGCCTTCACGACCTAGAGAGAAATTGGGTCTAGCTGGCTGGTTGCCGCGAGCATCTGGCAGCGCGTAGAGGGAGGCGCACACGAACACCCCCTCTGCAAGCCGATGTCTTCCGCCCTAAGCGGCAAAGACCCGTTCCCCACCGATCCAGGTCGATTTCATACCGAGTTCCGGCGTCAACAGCACGAAATCGGCGTCAGTGCCGGGCAGGAGCCGGCCCTTGTGCGAGGCGATGCCCATCACGTCGGCCGGATAGGCGGAGGCCATGCGGATCGCCTCCTCGATCGGCAGGCCGAGCTTTTCATGCACGAAGCGGACGGAAGAGAGCATGTCGATATCGGCGCCGGCGAGAGTGCCGTCGGCAAGCGTCAGGCGTCCGTCCTTGCGCAGGATCTCGCGGCCGTTCAGGAAAAAGCTCTTCATATCGGTGCCGATCGGCGACATGGCGTCGGTCACCAGGAAAATCTGCCCCGGCCCCCGCTTGCCGCGCAGCGCGATGCCCATCGAGGCCGGATCGACGTGGAAGCCATCGGCGATCAGCCCGGCATGCAGCGTGCCGGTGGCAAGTGCTGCGCCGACGACCCCCGGCTCGCGGTGGCCAAGGCCGCTCATGGCGTTGAAGAGATGCGTAACGGTCCGGGCGCCCGCCTTCGCATAGGCACAGGCCGTCTCGAAGCCGACATCCGTATGACCGAGGCTGACCACGGCGCCGGCCGTTGCAAGGGCGCGCACCTGCTCCTTCGTCGTATTTTCCGGCGCGACGGTGACCATCAGGGAGCCGAGCGCCTTCACGCAGGCGAGCATCTCGGTGAGATCGGCGTCCTCCATCGGGCGGATCAGCGCCGGGTCGTGGGCTCCCTTGCGGGCGACCGAGAGATGCGGGCCTTCGAGATGCAGGCCGAGGAAACCGGGCACCGCCGCGGCCTGGGCCGCAAGACCAGCCTCGATCGCCTTGGCGCGGATCTCGCGCGTGTCGGTAATCAGCGTCGGCAGCAGCGCCGTCGTGCCGAATTTGGCGTGCGCCGCGCAGATCTGCCGGATGCCGTCGAGCGTCGGCTGCTCGTTCAAGAGCGCGCCGCCGCCGCCGTTGACCTGCAGGTCGATGAAGCCGGGCACGAGAAGCAGGCCGCGCGCGTCGACCGTCTCCGCCTCGCCGGCAGTGGCACCGGGCGGCGCGATCCCCTTGATATGCCCTGCCTCAATGAGGAGCGTGCATCCGTCGTGCCAGTCGATGCCGTCGAAAATCCGCGCTCCGGTGATCTTCTTTCTCGCAGTCATCGTGTCTCCGTTACCTTCTTCAGGCTCGCCGGTGCGTCCGGGTTGAGACCGCGCGAGCGCGACCAGGCTTCAACGAAGCCGTAAAACGGCAGGATCAGCGCCAGCGCGTCGGTAATCGGGTGGCCGGTCTCGACGAAGGGCAGGCGCTTGGCTTGTTGCGCCCGGGCCGAGGTGACGTGCACCACCGCGCCCTTGGCGCTCATGGCGTCGGCGATCTCGGCGACCGAGGCCTCGGCGGCGTCGCGGGCGGCGAGCACCAGGACCGGGAAGCGGGCGCCGACCAGCGCCACCGGCCCGTGCAGCACTTCCGCCGCGGAATAGGCCTCGGCATGCATGCCGGACGTCTCCTTGAATTTCAGCGCCGCCTCGCTGGCGATCGCCAGCGCCGGGCCGCGGCCGAGCACATAGAGCGACTCTACCTCGCCGAGGTCGGCGGCGAAATCCTGCCAGTCGAGCTTCACCGCCTTGGCGAACTGATTCGGCAGGTCGGCGACGGCGCGCTTCAGGGCCGCGTCACCGGTCCATTCGCCGAGGACGGCAAGGCCGGCGACGATGGAGTTGACATAGGACTTGGTCGCGGCGACGGCGAGTTCGGGGCCGGCGAGAATATCGAGCGGATGGCTGCAGGCCTCGGCGATCGGCGAGGGCAAGGTGTTCGTCAGCGCGATCGAGACGGCACCGGCCCGGGTTGCGGCCTCGGCCATTGCCACGATGTCGGGACTTTTGCCGGACTGCGAAATGGCGATCGCCGCGGCGCCGCCAAGTTTCAGCTCGGCGCAGTAGATCGATGCCAGCGACGGCCCGAGCGAGGCGACCGGACGGCCCGCCGCGAGTTCGATCGCATATTTCAGGAACAGCGCTGCATGGTCGGAGGAACCGCGGGCGATGGTCACCAGAAAAGCCGGGTCCTTGGCGCGCAGTGCCGCGCCGGCGGCGGCAAGTGCCGTGGCCGAGCGATCGAGCAATCTCGCGACGGCCTCGGGAATCTCGTCGATCTCGCGCCGCATGTTGGTCTGCATCGTCAAGTCCTTTCGTAAACAGGCGTGAGCGGGACGCGGGCGGGAAACCGCACCCTCCGGCGGTCAGCTTTCCGGAATCGTCAGCTCCGCGACAAAGTCATAGGTGTCGCCCCGGTAGAGCGAGCGGGTGAATTCCACGACGCGACCCGACGCGAGATAGGAGACGCGCTCGATCGACAAGCCGGCCGCCCCGACCGCAACCCCGAGCATCGTTGCATCGGGGTTCTTGATGTTGCAGGCGGAGATGCGCTGCACGGCGCGGACCGGTCGGGCTTGTGATTTTTCGAGCGCGGAATAGAGCGATGAGGTGACGGCAAGCGGATCTGGAACGAACTCGGCCGAAACGCAGGCGCGCTCGATCGCAAGCGGCATGTCGTCGGCGATGCGCAGGCGTCCGAGACGCGCGACCAGCGCATCGGCCGGAAGGCCGAGCGTCATCATCTCGTCGGGCGACGGGTGGAAAAGCCCCCGCTCCAGCCATTCGGCCCGCGTGTTGAGGCCGCGTCGCGCCATGTCCTCGGTAAAGGAGGTGAGACGCGACAGCGACTGCTCGACGCGCGAGACAGGGCGGACGACGAAGGTGCCGGAGCCGTGGCGGCGCACCAGCAGCCCGTCTCGCACGAGATCGTCGACGGCCTTGCGGACCGTGACCCGGCTGACATTGGCGTAGTCGGCGAGATCCCGCTCGGCGGGCAGCGCATCGCCATGATTGAGCTTGCCCGACAGGATCGCCTCTTCGAGCGATTGCCGGAGTTTCAGGTAAAGCGGACCCGCACCTCCCGACTGGAGGCTTTCGAGCGGCAGGATGGCGGCGAGCTGCTGGTTCATGCGACGGCTCCCGGCCGGGCCCCGAAGCGGGCCGCGGCAAGCGCAACCGCGCCGGAAAGCGCATCGGCTTCCGCCTCGACGAAGAGCGGCTGGTGCCGTTCGGCGAGCCAGGGACGATAGAGCGGCGCCAGACCGCCGAGCAGGCAGATCGTCTGGCTCCCCCGGGAAACAACCACGTCAAGCGCTTCATCCACAGTCGTCGCGGCAGCGTTCAGCAAGCGCTTCGCCACGGAATCACCACGCCCGGCATGGTCGAAGACCCGCGGGGCGTAGCGGCCGAACTCGCCGGGCTTCGCCAGCCGCGCAAAATCGACGACATCGCGTGGATCGTTGTTGAATTCCGCCAACACGGAGTCCGTTACCGGGGAGGCGTCATGAATGCCGTCATAGGCGAGCAGGCTCTCCTGCAGCAAGGCATGGCCTATACGGGCACCGCTGCCGTGGTCACCGATCGTAAAGCCCCATCCACCGACATAGCTGACCGCTTCGCCCTGGCGGGCGATGTAGATCGTGCCCGTTCCGAGAATGGCGACGGCACCGTCCCTGTCGCCGAGGGCGCCCTGCAGCGCGATCAGGCCGTCCGATTCGATATCGGCGGCTGCGAAGGGCAGCCGCCGCTTCACATAGTGGACGGCATCGCCGACATTGTGGCCCGCGACGCCGAGAATGGCGTGCGCCTGGCTTATGCCGGCCGGATCGAGCCCCGCATCCTCGAAGGCAGCCCCCGCCGCATCGGCAATATTCTGAAGCGCCGTTTCGGGATCCGTGAGAATATTGGCGGCGCCAGACTTGCCGCGGCCGAGAATACGACCGTCCGGACCGGCGACCGCCGCCCGGCAGCTCGTTCCGCCGCCATCGATTCCGATCAGATAGGATGTCATGGGCACCTCCGTCACCTAACATACCAAAAAAATACCATTAACCAAGCGCTATTCGATCCAACATTGCGCCTTTCATATAAACTTTTGAAAAAACTAACTTAATTCTGGTAACGCTGTTTTTGTTTAGCCAAAAGTTAAATTTCTTCTAGACAATTGGTATTTTTTTGGCATTAATTTGGGAAAGAGGAGAACAACAATGCCGGCAGCCAAGACCGAAGAGCGCCACGACAAAGCCAAGGGCCTGGATGTGATGCATCCGGCGCTTGCGCTTCGGCTGCTCGCCTCCGGCCAGCAGGCTGCAGCGAAATCCGTCGACGCGGCAATCGAAGCGATCTCGTCCGCAGCGGCCATTGCCGCGGACGTGCTTTCCCGCGGAGGCAAGCTTGTCTATGCGGGAGCGGGAAGTTCCGGCCTGATGGCGATGGCGGATGCCCTCGAGCTTCCCGGCACCTACGGCATCGCCCCGGGACAGATTGTCGTGCTTCTTGCCGGTGGAACCGCAAGCCTCGGCGATCTCGCCGGCGGCTACGAGGACGACATGGATCTCGCGCGCGCCGACGTCGAAAGCGCCGGCATCCGGGCGGGCGATTGCTTGATCTCCGTCTCCGCCAGCGGCTCGACGCCCTATGCGCTCGCCGCCGCGGCGGAGGCCAGGAAGCGCGGTGCGAAAGTCATTGCGATGGCCAACAACCCCGCCGCACCGCTCTTTGAAGACACCGACGTCGCGATCCTGCTCCAGACGCCGCCGGAGGTGATATCCGGCTCGACGCGCATGGGCGCCGGTACGGCACAGAAGATCGCCTTCAACATGTTCTCGACGCTGGTCGGCATCCATCTCGGCCACGTGCTCGACGGCCACATGGTCAACCTGCGCGCCGACAATATCAAGCTGCGCGGCCGGGCCATCCGGATCGTTTCGGACATTACCGGCGTTTCCGCCGCCGAGGCCGGCAGGCTCATCAGCGCCGCGGCCGGTTCGGTCAAGCTGGCCATATTGCTGGCTTCGGGCGCCAAGGACCTGGCCACCGCCGAATCCGCACTCGACAAGGCCGATCAGAATTTGCGCCGGGCGATCGCGATCGCCTCGGGCGAATGAAACTGGGATTCAAAACCGCGCCGGGATGGCGCTTATAAGAGGGAGAACCTGAATGACCCGTACGACAATCAAGGGCTTGCTGCTCGCATCGAGCATTCTCGGCTCGGCCGGGCATGCGCATGCGCAGGACGTGACGCTGACCATCGAGAGCTGGCGCAACGACGACCTGGCGATCTGGCAGGAAAAGCTGATCCCCGCCTTCGAGGCCAAGAACCCCGGCATCAAGGTCGTCTTCTCGCCCTCCGCGCCGACCGAATACAACGCCGCGCTCAACGCCAAGCTCGACGCGGGCTCCGCCGGCGACCTCATCACCTGCCGCCCGTTCGACGCTTCGCTCGAACTCTACAACAAGAAGCACCTCGCCGACCTGACGAGCCTGGCCGGCATGGAGAACTTCTCGGATGTCGCCAAGTCGGCCTGGACCACCGATGACGGCAAGACGACTTTCTGCGTGCCGATGGCCTCGGTCATCCACGGCTTCATCTACAACAAGGACGCCTTCGACCAGCTCAAGCTTTCCGTTCCGACGACCGAGGAAGAATTCTTCGCGGCGCTCGACAAGATCAAGGCCGACGGCAACTACATCCCGATGGCGATGGGCACCAAGGATCTCTGGGAGGCCGCGACCATGGGCTACCAGAATATCGGACCGAACTACTGGAAGGGTGAGGAAGGCCGCCTGGCCTTGCTGAAGGGCGACCAGAAGCTGACCGACGATGCCTGGGTCGAGCCCTATCGCGTGCTCGCCAAGTGGAAGGACTATCTCGGCGACGGCTTCGAGGCGCAGACCTATCCGGACAGCCAGAACCTCTTCACGCTCGGCCGTGCGGCGATCTACCCCGCCGGCTCCTGGGAAATCTCCGGCTTCAACACCCAGGCGCAGTTCAAGATGGGCGCCTTCCCGCCGCCGGTGAAGAAGGCCGGCGACACCTGCTACATCTCCGACCACAACGACATCGGTATCGGCCTCAACGCCAAGAGCGCAAACGCCGAAGCCGCCAAGACCTTCCTGACCTGGGTCGCTTCGCCGGAATTCGCGGAAATCTATGCCAATGCGCTCCCGGGCTTCTTCAGCCTGAACTCGACGGCGGTGAAGATGACCGATCCGCTCGCCCAGGAATTCGTCGCCTGGCGCGAAAAGTGCAAGTCGACGATCCGTTCGACCTACCAGATCCTGTCGCGCGGCACGCCGAACCTCGAGAACGAGACCTGGGTCGAATCGGCCAACGTCATCAACGGCACCGACACGCCGGAAGTGGCCGCCAAGAAGCTGCAGGACGGTCTCGACAGCTGGTACAAGCCGGCAAAATAAGACTGAACCCGCGTGCGGCGCCTATACCGGCGCCGCACCTAGCCCCGCGCGAGCCATTTCGTGAGGGGAACGACGCCGCGGCGAGCGCCGGCCCAAGGCCGGGCGGATCGGAACGCGGCCGTGCCGACGATGTCCGTGACCCGCGCGCCGTGACGCGCGAAGGACGGCGGCAATTCGAGCGAAATCGGGCTGTGCCGATGGCGACAGCTCCTGAGAAAGCGGGCCAGAGGCCGATGAAACCACGCGAAACCACAATGGACGCCGGCGCGCTCAAGCGCCCCCGCCGCTGGCATATCCTCGTCTTTCTGCTGCCGGCTCTGATCGTCTACACGGCGGTGATGATCCTGCCGCTGATCGAGACGCTGCGGCAGTCCTTCTACAACACCGTCGACGGCCAGTATGGCTTCGTGGGCCTCGGCAATTTCAAGGTGCTGTTCGGCGATCCGCGCTGGGCGGCGGATTTCTGGAACGCGCTGCGGAACAACTTCGTCTTCTTCCTGATCCACATGGTGGTGCAGAACCCGATCGGCATCGCGCTCGCCGCCATGCTGTCGATCCCGAAGCTGCGCTTCACCGCCTTCTACCGGACGGCGATCTTCCTGCCGACGCTCTTGTCCTTCGTCATCGTCGGCTTCATCTGGAAGCTGATCCTCTCGCCGATCTGGGGCGTGGCGCCCTATCTCATGGACCTCGTCGGCCTGAAATGGCTGTTCGCGCCCTGGCTCGGCAGGCCCGATTCGGCGCTGATCGCGGTGTCGCTCATCTCCGTCTGGCAGTATGTCGGCATTCCGATGATGCTGATCTATGCGGCCCTCCTCAACATTCCCGACGAGGTGATCGAGGCGGCCGAACTCGACGGCGTCACCGGCTGGAGCCAGTTCTGGAAGATCAAGCTGCCGCTGATCCTGCCGGCGATCGGTATCATCTCGATCCTGACCTTTGTCGGCAACTTCAATGCCTTCGATCTGATCTACACGGTGCAGGGCGCGCTGGCCGGCCCGGACAAGTCGACGGACATTCTCGGCACCCTGCTCTACCGCACCTTCTTCGGGTTCCAGCTCCAGCTCGGCGACCGGTCGATGGGCGCGACGATCGCAGCGATCATGTTCCTGATCATTCTGGCCGGCGTGTCGCTCTATCTCTTCGCCATCCAGCGCCGCATGCGCCGCTACCAGTTCTGAGGGAGACCAGGATGTCGAAAGCAAGAACCTCGTTCGCCCGGACCGGCGCCGTCCATGTCGCGTTGATCGCCTATACGCTCGTGGCGCTGTTCCCGGTGTTCCTGACGATCGCCAACTCGTTCAAGAGCCGCAATGCGATCTTCCGCGAGCCGCTCGCCTTCCCGACGCCCGAGAGCTTCAGCCTGATCGGCTACGAGACGGTGCTGAAGCAGGGTGACTTCATCGGCTATTTCCAGAACAGCGTCGTCGTTACCGTCGTGTCGATCGCGCTCGTGCTGCTGTTCGGCGCCATGGCCGCCTTCGCGCTCTCCGAATACCGGTTCCGCGGCAACACGCTGATGGGCCTCTATCTGGCGCTCGGCATCATGATCCCGATCCGGCTCGGCACGGTGGCGATCCTGCAGGGCATGGTGGCGGCAAACCTCGTCAACACACTGACGGCGCTGATCCTCGTCTATACGGCGCAGGGCCTGCCGCTCGCGGTCTTCATCCTGTCGGAATTCATGCGCACCGTCTCGGACGACCTGAAGAACGCCGGCCGCGTCGACGGGCTGTCGGAATATGCGATCTTCTTCCGGCTGGTGCTGCCGCTGGTGCGGCCGGCCATGGCGACGGTCGCCGTCTTCACCATGATCCCGATCTGGAACGATTTGTGGTTCCCGCTGATCCTGGCGCCGGCCGAAACGACGAAGACCGTGACGCTCGGTTCGCAGATCTTCATCGGCCAGTTCGTCACCAACTGGAACGCGGTTCTGTCAGCCCTGTCGCTGGCGATCTTCCCGGTGCTCGTCCTCTACGTCATCTTCTCGCGGCAGTTGATCCGCGGCATCACGGCAGGAGCGGTCAAATGAGTTCTTCCGCAAATCCGATCCGCGTGCTCGTCGCCGGTCTCGGCAATATGGGGCGCAGCCATGCGCTGGCCTATCACGAGAACCCGGGCTTCGAGATCGCCGGCCTCGTCAATCGCTCTAATGTCGCTCTGCCGGAAGCGCTTTCCGGCTACGGGATCCTGCCGTCCTTCCCGGAGGCGCTGATCGAACTCCGGCCGGAGCTCTGCTCGATCAACACCTATTCGGACAGCCACGCGGCCTATGCGGTGACGGCGATGGAGGCCGGCTGCCATGTCTTCGTCGAGAAGCCGCTGGCAACGACCGTCGCCGATGCGGAGCGGGTCGTCGCCTGTGCCCGCGCCAACGGCCGCAAGCTCATCGTCGGCTATATCCTGCGCCATCATCCGTCCTGGATGCGGCTGATCGCCGAGGCGCGCAAGCTCGGCTCGCCCTATGTGTTCCGGATGAACCTGAACCAGCAATCGAGCGGACCGACCTGGGCGACGCACAAGTCGCTGATGCAGACGACCGCGCCGATCGTCGACTGCGGCGTCCATTATGTCGACGTCATGTGCCAGATCACCGACGCCAAACCCGTCGAGGTGCGCGGCATGGGCCTGAGGCTCTCCAACGAGATCGCCGCCGACATGTACAATTACGGCCACCTGCAGGTGATCTTCGAAGACGGTTCGGTCGGCTGGTACGAGGCAGGCTGGGGGCCGATGATCTCCGAGACCGCCTTTTTCGTGAAGGACGTGATCTCCCCGAACGGCTCCGTGTCGATCGTCATGGATCGGGACGCCAGGTCCGACGACATCGACGTCCACACCAAGACCGCCGTCATCCGCCTGCACAGCGCGGCGACCGGTCCGGACGGCCGTTTTCTCAAGCCCGACGAGGACCTCGAGATGGAAGGCGAGCCTGGCCATCAGGACCTTTGCGACCGCGAGCAGGCCTTCGTGCTCAAGGCCATTCGCGAAAACATCAATCTCGACCGGCACATGGACGATGCGGTGCAGTCGCTCCGCATCTGCCTGGCGGCGGACGAAAGCGTTCGCACCGGCAAGCCGGTCAAGCTTTAACCCAAGAGGGCGACACGTGGGATCACTGCAACTCAAATCCATCCGCAAGGCCTATGGCGGCCATGAGGTGCTGAAGGGCATCGACCTCGAGGTGAAGGACGGCGAATTCGTCATCTTCGTCGGCCCCTCCGGCTGCGGAAAGTCCACCCTGCTCAGGACCATTGCCGGCCTCGAGGACGCGACCTCCGGCAGCGTGCAGATCGACGGCGTCGAAGTCGGCCATGTGGCGCCCGCCAAACGCGGCATAGCCATGGTCTTCCAGTCCTATGCGCTCTATCCGCACCTGACGGTGAAGGACAATATGGGCCTGGGGCTGAAACAGGCCGGCGTGCCGAAGCCCGAGATCGAGGAGAAGGTCGGCAAGGCGGCCGGCATGCTGTCGTTGGAACCCTATCTCGCCCGCCGCCCGGCCGAACTTTCCGGCGGCCAGCGGCAGCGCGTAGCGATCGGCCGCGCCATCGTGCGCGAGCCGAAACTCTTTTTGTTCGACGAGCCCTTGTCGAACCTCGACGCGGCGTTGCGCGTCAACACCCGCCTCGAAATCGCCCGGCTGCATCGCAGCCTCAAGGCGACGATGATCTATGTCACGCACGACCAGGTCGAGGCGATGACGCTGGCCGACAAGATCGTCGTCCTGAACGGCGGCCGCATCGAGCAGGTCGGCTCGCCGATGGAACTCTATAACCGTCCCGCCAATCTCTTCGTCGCCGGCTTCATCGGCTCGCCGCAGATGAATTTCATCGACGGCGACAGGTTCGGCGACGGCGAGGCCAAGACCGTCGGTATCCGCCCCGAACATATCGGCCTGTCGCGCGACGGCGGCAACTGGAAGGCGAAGGTGATCCATGTCGAGCATCTCGGCGCCGACACCATCGTCTATCTGGAATCCGACGAGGTCGGGCCGCTGACGGTGCGGCTCTTCGGCGAACACCGCTATGCGGCCGACGACGTCGTCCACGCCACCCCGGTGATCGGCGGCGTGCACCGCTTCGACTCCGAGGGCCGGGCGATCAACTCCGGGCAGTAGCGCGGAGCACTGCATGTCGCCCCTCTCCTCGGGTTTAACCCGAGGACTAGCCCGCTTCTCTCACCGCCTTTAGCGCCGGTGGCGCAACTCGGCCCGCCGGGACGCCTGTTTGGCGCTCCGGCTTCGAAGACGAACGGAGTCGGCGCCACTGTGAGCGGCGGGTCTGGGTTCGGCGATGTCTCCTGTTCTGGTTGCGGAAGGGTTTCAGGCCGGCGGCATCAGCGGGCCGCGGCACGTATTCGGGCGTGTGCCAGTGCAAATTCGTCGGCATAGGGACAGGCGGATGCCATCGCGATTTTGATGCGACGCACCGAGACGCGGACCTGGGCGCCGATCTTTAACAGCTTCAGCCGGATGGTGCCGCAGGTCGCCTCGGCGAGCCGCGTATGGGCAAGGCCAAGGCGGCGCAGGGCGCAGATCAGCACGTAGGCCAACGAGGCGAACCAGAGGCGCAGTTGATTGGCGTGCATGGTGTGGGCGCTGGTGCGGTCGGCGTAGAGATCGAGCTGGCATTCTTTGATGCGGTTCTCCATGTCACCGCGGGCGCAGTAGAGATCCTCGTAAAGCGTCTGTGCCGCCCAGCGCTCTGACTTAAGGGAGGTGACGATGAAGCGCGGATTGGCGCCCAGCAGCGTCCATTCCGCTTTTCCAACGACCCGCCGTCGTCGTGTCCAGCTGTCCTTGGTCGACCACAGGAAGTCGCGGAAGACGCGGGTCGCCTGGGCGCTTGCCTGGGATAACAGGCTTGCTTCCTCCATGGCCGGCGCGATTTGCCTTTCCAGCCGCGGGTTGCGAGCAAGGCCAAAGACATAGTCGACCTTGTTGGTCTCGCACCAGTCCATCAGTTCGTCGCGGGCGAAGCCGGAATCGGCGCGCAGGATGATGCGCACGTTTGGCCAGCTTTGGCGGATCTGCCCGATGATACGATCGATTTCGGCGACCGAGCCTGCGCTGGCGTCGATGTTCGAACGCCGTAGCTTGGCCGAAAGCAGGTGGCGGCCGCAGAAGATGTACAGCGGCAGATAGCAATAGCAGTTGTAATAGCCGTGAAAGAACCGACCCTCCTGGTGACCGTGCAGCGGATCATCGGTGGCGTCGAGATCGAGCACGATTTCCTCAGGCGGGCTGTCGTGCGCGTCCAGGAACAGCTCGATGAACAGCGCTTCCAGCGCTTGCCTGTCGTAAGCGATCTTGTGATAGCGCGTCGGCTGGCCGAGACGGCCGTGCTCCAGCCGGTTCAAGGTGGATTTGCCGGCAAGCACCGCACAGTCTTGCCGCTTCGGCGTCAGCCGCTCCGACAGAAGCGCGAGCACCGGGTCGTGGCGCAGCCTGTCGTGGTCATCGACATCCTCGTAGCCCAGCGCGATCGCCGCAACGCGCTGCCCGACCAGCGTGCGCACGCTGTGGACCGTGCACGTCGGATCGCGGTCATCAACGAAGCAAGCGGCCACCCGGTCGAACAGTCCGATGACCCCATCGACATGGCGAAGCAGCAGGGCGCCGGCATCCGAGGTGATCGCTCCGCCGTCGAAACCAGCGACCACTTTGTGACCGTCGAAGCCTTCAAATTCGAGCTGCTCGGCGATACAGTGTGTTTGCATCGGACCCCCTCAACGAATCTGATAACCCTTTGTAGCAAAAGAAGTTTCTCAGATTCGCGGGCCCGATGCACCTCTTACTTTGAGATATTCAGGCTAGCCCTCTCCGCACGCGGGGAGAGGGGACGCCGATGGCACACTACCTATCCGGGCACGTTTTTCCTCTCTGCGGTCCGCAACGGGGAGAGGGCCTGAGCGGCGCGGCATGTCCCTTCGCCCCGCTTGCGGGGAGAAGGTGCCGGCAGGCGGATGAGGGGCAGTCCAACACAATCGGCGATCACAACTGCGTGAGCAGAAAGCAGCGACAAGCCCAAAGGCACTGCGACTGATGGCTTTCCTACCCTTGGCGCGCCGCACCGAGCCGGGGTTGCGCCCCGCCCGAAATTAACATACATTCCTGTTTGTATATTAGCTATCCGGTATCTTCCCCCCGATTCCGGCACCGCTTCATCTCCCTGACGGACCGCGCGGCAGACGCCGCGGGCGGTCCTTTGCATATTGGACATTGCGATGCATATGACCCGACCGATACTGGCCGCCTCGCTGGCAACCGTGCTCATTCTCGCCGGCTGCCAGAAGAACGAAGAGCAGGCCGCCGCGCCGGCCTTCCCTCCGGCGGCGGTCGCCGTCTACACGACGGCGGCGGAACCCTTGCCGATCACCAACGAGCTTCCCGGCCGCATCACGCCGACGCGGATCGCCGAGGTTCGGCCGCGCATTTCCGGCATCGTGGTGGAGCGGGTGTTCGAGCAGGGCACGATGGTCAAGGAAGGCGACGTGCTTTACCGGATCGACCCGGCGCCGTTCCAGGTCAAGGTCGACAGCGCCGCGGCGACGCTGAAGCGGGCAATTGCCGTGCGCGATCAGGCCAAGCAGACCGCCGACCGACAGTCGCGGCTGAAGGAAGCGCAGGTCGCCGCCGTTCAGCAGTATGACGACGCGATTGCGACGCTCGCCCAGGCCGAGGCCGATATCGGCATTGCCGAGGCCGGTCTCGCCGAGGCGAAGCTCAATCTTCAATATGCCGATGTGACTGCGCCGATCAGCGGCCGCATCGGCCGGGCGCTGATCACCGAGGGCGCGCTCGTCAGCGCGACCGACACACAGAACCTTGCAACCATCCAGCAGCTCGACCCCGTCTATGCCGACTTCACCCAGTCGGCGACCGACCTGATCCGGCTGCGCAAGGCGCTGCAGGACGGCCAGCTGATCAGCGGCAAGAACGAAGCAGAGGTGCAGCTCATCCTCGATGACGGCACGCCCTATGGCCTGAAGGGCCGGCTGCTCTTCTCCGAGGCGGCCGTCGACGCGACCACCGGCCAGGTGACGCTGCGCGGCGAGTTTCCCAACCCCAACAACGATCTGCTGCCGGGCATGTATGTGCGCGTGCAGATCCAGCAGGGGCTGGAGAAGGACGCCATCACCGTTCCGCAGCAGGCCGTGCAGCGCAACAACGCCGGTCAGTCACAGGTCTATGTCGTCACCGCCGACAAGAAGGTCGAGTTCCGCAACGTCACGCTCGGCCGGACTGTCGGCGAGCGGTGGCAGGTGACGGCCGGTCTCAAGGCCGGCGAAAAGGTCATCGTCGAGGGCTTCCAGAAGATCGGTCCCGGTGCCCCGGTCGAACCCACCGATTGGAAGCCGGGCGCCAAGCCCGACACCGAACAACAGAGTGCCGCGGCCGGCGACAAGTCCGCTACCGCAGTGAAGTGAGAGCCTACCCATGCCCAGTTTCTTCATAGACAGGCCGATCTTTGCCTGGGTGGTGGCGATATTCATCATGGTCGCCGGCATCATTGCGATTCCGCTCTTGCCCGTGTCGCAATACCCGGACGTCGCGCCGCCGCAGATCTCGATCAACACCACCTATCCCGGCGCCTCGTCGCAGGACACGTATCAGAGCGTCACGCGGCTGATCGAGGATGAGCTGAACGGCGTCGAAGGCCTGCTTTACTTCGAATCGACCTCGAGCGCCTCCGGCTCGGTGGAGATCAACGCCACCTTCGCCCCGGGCACCGACCCCAGCCAGGCCTCCGTCGACATCCAGAACCGGGTGCAGCGCGTCGAGCCGCGGCTGCCCGACTCGGTGAAGCAGCAGGGCGTCCAAGTGGACGAGGCCGGTTCCGGCTTCCTGCTGATCATCTCGCTCACCTCCACCGACGGGTCGATGGACGCAATCGGCCTCGGCGATTATCTGAGCCGCAACGTCCTGAGCGAAATCCAGCGCGTGCAGGGCGTCGGCCGCGCCCAGATGTTCGCGACGGAGCGCTCGATGCGCGTCTGGCTCGATCCGGACAAGATGCTCGGCCTCAACCTGACCGCCGCCGACGTGACCGCGGCGGTCCAGGCGCAGAACGCCCAGATCGCCTCGGGCTCGATCGGCGCCCAGCCGAATCCGATCACCCAGCAGATCAGCGCCCCGGTGGTGATCAAGGGCCAGCTGTCCTCGCCCGAGGAATTCGGCGCCATCGTGCTTCGGGCGAACGCCGACGGCTCCGCCGTCAGGCTGCGCGATGTCGCCCGCATCGAGATCGGCGGTGAGAGCTATTCCTTCTCGACGCGGCTCAACGGCAAGCCTTCGGCGGCCATCGCCGTGCAGCTGTCGCCGAGCGGCAATGCGATCTCGACCTCGGAGGCGATCAAGGCGCGGATGGATGAACTCGCCGAGTTCTTCCCGCCGGGGCTCGAATATTCCATCCCCTATGACACCTCTCCCTTCGTCGCCGTCTCGATCCAGAAGGTCGTCGAGACGCTGGTCGAAGCCGTCGCGCTGGTCTTCCTGGTGATGTTCCTGTTCCTGCAGAACATCCGCTACACGATCATCCCGACGCTGGTCGTGCCGGTTGCGCTTCTCGGCACCTGCGCGGTCATGCTGGCGATGGGCTTCTCCATCAACGTGCTCACCATGTTCGGCATGGTGCTGGCGATCGGTATCCTCGTCGACGATGCGATCATCGTCGTCGAGAACGTCGAGCGCATCATGTCGGAGGAAGGGCTGACGCCGAAGGAGGCGACCCGCAAGGCGATGAAGCAGATCACCGGCGCGGTCATCGGCATCACGCTGGTGCTCGCTTCGGTGTTCATTCCGATGGCCTTCTTCCCGGGCGCCGTCGGCGTAATCTATCGCCAGTTCAGCCTCACCATGGTCGTTTCGATCCTGTTCTCGGCGTTCCTTGCCCTGTCGCTGACGCCGGCGCTTTGCGCCAGCTTCCTGAAGCAGGTCCCGAAGGGCCACCACCACGCCAAGCGCGGCTTCTTCGGCTGGTTCAATCGAAGCTTCGACCGGACGTCGCGCGGCTATACCGGCGTGGTCGGGCGCCTGGTGACGCGGGCCGGCCGCTTCATGATCATCTACCTGGCGCTGCTCGGCGGCCTCGCCTGGGCCTTTATGCAGCTCCCGTCGTCCTTCCTGCCTGACGAGGACCAGGGCTTCGTCATCGTCATGATGCAGCTGCCGTCCGAAGCCACCGGTAACCGGACGACCGAGGTCATCGAACAGGCGGAGTCCATCTTCGGCCAGGAGCAGGCGGTCGACACGATCGTGGCGATCAACGGCTTCTCCTTCTTCGGCACCGGCCAGAATGCGGGGCTGGCCTTCGTGACGCTCAAGGACTGGAGCGAGCGGGATGCGGACAACGCCGCCCAGTCGATCGCCGGCCGCGCGACGATGGCGATGAGCCAGATCAAGGACGCGATAAGCTTCGCGCTGTCGCCGCCGGCGATTCAGGGCCTCGGCACCACCGGCGGCTTCTCCTTCCGCCTGCAGGATCGCGCCGGGCTCGGGGAAACGGCACTGGCCGAAGCGCGCGACCAGCTTCTCGGCCTTGCCGCACAAAGCAAGGTGGTGGCCGGCGTCCGCTTCGAGGGGATGCCCGATGCGGCGCAGGTCAGCGTCAACATCGACCGCGAGAAGGCCAACACCTTCGGGGTCACCTTCGCCGACATCAACTCGACGATCTCCACCAATCTCGGCTCCTCCTATGTCAACGACTTCCCGAATGCGGGCCGCATGCAGCGCGTCACGGTGCAGGCCGACGAGGGCCAACGCATGCAGACGGCCGATCTCCTGAACCTCAATGTCCGCAATTCGAACGGCGGCATGGTTCCGCTGTCGGCCTTTGCGGATATCGAATGGGTCAAGGCGCCGACGCAGACCGTCGGCTATAACGGTTACCCGGCGGTGCGCATCAGCGGCGAGGCGGCGCCCGGCTATTCC
The DNA here is from genome assembly GCF_000018545.1 of Sinorhizobium fredii NGR234. NCBI lineage: Bacteria > Pseudomonadati > Pseudomonadota > Alphaproteobacteria > Hyphomicrobiales > Rhizobiaceae > Ensifer > Ensifer fredii. Next base: position 3,737,498 of record NC_012587.1, on the reverse strand, counting down.
TCGGGCGATGCGATCGCCGAGATGGAGCGGCTGGTAGCCCAGCTCCCGCCGGGCTTCGGCTATGAGTGGACCGGGCAATCGCTGCAGGAAATCCAGTCGGGCTCGCAGGCGCCGCTGTTGATCGGGCTCTCCTGCCTGCTCGTCTTCCTGTGCCTGGCGGCGCTTTACGAGAGCTGGTCGATCCCGGTCGCGGTCATCATGGTCGTGCCGCTCGGCGTCATCGGCGCGGTGCTGGCGGTGATGATGCGCGACATGCCGAATGACGTCTATTTCAAGGTCGGCCTGATCGCCATCATCGGGCTCTCGGCGAAGAACGCCATCCTGATCATCGAGTTCGCCAAGGAACTGCGCGAACAGGGAAAGTCGCTGATCGACGCGACGCTCGAAGCCGTGCACTTGCGATTCCGGCCGATCCTGATGACCTCGCTCGCCTTCACGCTCGGCGTCTTGCCGCTGGCGATCGCAACCGGCGCAAGCTCCGGCAGCCAGCGCGCCATCGGCACCGGCGTCATGGGCGGGATGATCTCGGCGACGGTGCTGGCGATCTTCTTCGTGCCGGTGTTTTTCGTGTTCGTCATGAAGATCTTCGGACGAAGAAAAGCGGCCGGGGCGACACCGCAGGCCGCATCCGAAAGCGCTACGCCCGCCGAGTAACATGCAATAACGGCCCGCCCTCCCCGGCGGGCCGTCTTCCGCCTGTTTCCTAAAATCGGCGTCGATTTTAGGAAACAGGCAGCGATTTTAAAGCGCTACAGCGACCTTTGCGTGTCTGATAAGACGCACGGCGCTGTAGGAAGGAGAAAACGATGCGCCGAACCAAGGCCGATGCCGCGGAAACCCGAAGGAAGATCCTGAGCGCCGCCGAGCGCGTCTTCTACAAGAAGGGTGTCTCGGGCACGACCCTCGATGAGGTTGCAAGCGAAGCCGGCGTGACGCGTGGCGCGATCTACTGGCACTTCGCCAACAAGACCGATCTTTTCCTGGCGCTCTACGATGCGGTGCCGCTGCCGCAGGAAGACATGATCGCCCGCGAGATCGAGACGGAAGCCTTCGACACGCTGGCGATCGTCGAGGCAGCGACCGGCGACTGGCTCGATATGCTTGCCGCGGACGAGCAGCGGCAGCGCATCCTCGCGATCATGCTCCGCTGTGACTATGACAACGAGATGTCCACCGTGCTCGACCGGCAGAAGGAGATGGAGGAGCGCCACACCGCCATGCTCGAACTCGCCTTCGCCCGCGCCCTGGAGCGCGGGCAGTTGCGGGAAAACTGGACACCGGCTGCCGCCGTGCGCGCCCTGCACTGGATGATGATGGGACTCTGTACCGACTGGCTGATTTTCGGCCGCCGCTTCGATCTCGCCGCCGAGGGGCGCGACGCTCTCAGGCGCCTCTTCGAAAGCTTCCGGCAGACGATTCCTGCGGTGTCGGTCGCCTGAAGGCTTGACGTGGGTTGGTCGGTTTAAGCCGCCAGCAGCTTTGCGGCAGCGTCGACCAAATCCTGTTGCGAGGCCGGCTTGTCGACCATGACGGCGTCGCGGCATTTCTCCTGCATTTCCGCAGGCAGCCTTTGGCCGCTATAGAACAGGAAGGGGATGCCGCGCTCGGCGAGCACGTCGCTGACGTCCTCGGTCGTTTCTCTCCCGAGACGCACGTCGAGCACCGCCAGGGAAACCGCTTCGTTCCTGGCTGCGTCCAATGCGGCCGACAACGTCATGCATGGGCTGAGAACCTCTGCGCCGGCATCCCGGAAGGCAGCTTCGATGTCGAGCGCTATCAGAACCTCGTCTTCGGCGATCAGCACCCTGGCGCCGCAAAGAAGTTGGTTCTCGTTAGCTTTCCGCTCCATTTTGCGGGAACTCCGGAAGCTCGATGTCGATCGTGCAGACGACGCCATCCGGCTGAAAATCGCGATGCACCTTGGCCCCCGGCAGGCTCTTTTCGATGAGCACGCCGCCGAAGCCCTGCGCCCCGGGCGGCTGGACCGGCGGACCACCGCGCTCTGTCCAAGTAACGGTCAGTCGCCTCCCATTGTTCCCCAATTTCCAACGCAACCCAACCTGTCCGTTGGACGTAGAGAATGCGCCGTATTTTGCCGCATTGGTCGCAAGTTCATGGAGAACAAGGCCGAAGGGCGTGGCGATGTCGGGAGACAGCAAGACCCGGTCGCCCTCGAACTGCAGCCGCCCCGGGTCGCCGCCGGAATAGGCACGAAGCTGGTCGAACGCCAAGGCTCCAAGCTCCGCGCCGGCCCATTCCGATTCGACAAGCAGCTTGTGGGCACCTGCCAGCGCCGCCAGGCGGCCATCGAAGCGCTCGACGAAATCCTCGCCGGAATCGGTGGTGCGCAGCGTCTGCCGCGCCAGCGACTGGACGACCGCAAGCGTATTCTTTACCCGATGGCTGAGCTCGTTGACCAAGAGTTGCCGGCGCTTCTCCCAGCGCTTGCGGTCGGTGACATCGCGCGTGCTTTCGAGAACGAGGCGCCGATCCCCGAGCGGCACGAGCTCGATCTGGCTCTCGACCGTCAGCACGTGGCCGTCTTTCGTCGTGTGGTGCAATTCGCCGCTCCAGCGGCCCTTTTCGAGGAGCACCTGCCTGAGTTTCTCGAACGAAGAACCGGGGACGGTGGTCTTGAGCAGGTCTTCCTTCTGCTTTCCGACCGCTTCCTCGCGCGAATAGCCGTAGAGCTCCTCGCTGCCGCGGTTCCACTGCTTGATGCCGTCGTCGAAGTCCCAGACGAAGATCGGCGAGCGCGACAGCTCCACGAGCCGCGTTTCCTGGTCGAGGCGCTGTGCGCTTTCCTTGGCCGCCACCTCGGCATGCCGACGCTCGGTAATGTCGACGAAGGTCACCACAACGCCATCGATCTTGTCGTCTATGGTGCGATAGGGACGCATGCGGACCAGATACCAGCCGTCACGACGGCTCTTCACCTCCCGTTCGATCGGCGTGAGGTGTTCCAGGACCGAATCCGCGTCTTCTGCCAAACCCTCATATTCGAGTTGGTGGGTGAAGTCGGTGATCGGCCGCCCCTCGTCGTTCATCGTGACGTTGAAGATTTCCATCAGGCGCGGGGTGAGGCGCTTGATGCGCAGCGAAGGGTTGAGAAAGAGCGTCGCGACATCGGTCGCGGCCATCAGGTTCTGCAGGTCGCTGTGGGCGCGCGACACGCTTTCAAGCTTCAGCTTGAGCTCGTTGTTGACGGTCTGCAGTTCCTCGTTGATCGACTGCAATTCCTCCTTGCTCGTTTCGAGCTCTTCCGCCGTCGAACGATATTCCTCGTTCATCGACTGGAGTTCCTCGTTGGCGGCACGCAGTTCCTCGTTGGCGGCCTCCGACTCTTCCCGCGTCACCCGAAGCCGATTCTGCGCGAGTTGCAGTTCCTCCTGCAGTTGCCGAATGGTCTGGTTCGTCGCGGGGCGCCCATCAAGCGTCTCGGAGGTCATCTCCGCCGACTTGTCGACCGCCTCGCCTTCGATGAACAGCACCAGCGCGTGGCGGGTCGGGTCACTCCCCTGCAGAACCGGTTTGACTTGCAAGTAGACACGGTGTGGCTGCCCGTCGAGTTGCGCGAGGATCGGCATGCTCAGCGTTGCCTCGTTGCGCTCGAAGGCGCGATGCAGTGCCGCCCTCAGGTCGAAGCGAAATTCCTCGCGCACGAGATCCGTCGCGTCCGTGCTGACCGGGCCGCCCGAGGGTCTCAGGAAGCGGCCGGCATTCTCGGAAAGATGGATGGCCCGATGGCTTTCATCGATGAGCATGCTAGGCGGCGCGATCTTCTCGAGCATCTGGCGATGCAGGGCCGCATCGCTGACGCTGCTGGCCAGCGATTGCGGCCGGGCGAGCACCGGTGCCCTTTCCGCTGCCTGGTTCGGTCCGAGCAGCACGGGCAGCGCCGGGCGCCGCTCGCCGGTGCCTGCCACGGACCTGTAGATACGCGCCTCGCGATCCACAGTGCGGAAAAGCCCTGCGGGATGGTCGGCGCTTTCCGACGAACCGAGGAACAGGACGCCGCCAGGATTGAGCGCATAGTGGAAGGTGCTGCAAACCTGCTGCTGGAGCTGCCGGTCGAGATAGATCAGCAGGTTGCGGCAGGAAATCATGTCGAGATGCGAGAAGGGCGGGTCTCTCAGCAGGCTGTGGCTGGCGAAGAGCACCACGTCACGCAGTTCGCGGCGCACGCGGTAGTGTTCACCCTCCCGCTGGAAGAACCGACGCAGCCGTTCCTCCGACAGATCGCTTTCAATCGTTGCCGGATACCGCCCCTCACGGGCTATCGCGAGCGCACCGACGTCGAGATCGGAGCCGAAGACCTGGATTTCCGGCGCGAGATCACGACGCGCCGCCTCCTCGAGCAGAAGGATACCGATCGTGTAGGTCTCCTCGCCGGTGGCGCAGCCGGGCACCCAGACCCGGATGCTGTCGCCCGCCGCATCGCCGTTGAACAGTTGCGGTATGACGTTTTCGGCCAATGACTTGAATGCTGCCGGATCGCGAAAGAAGGTGGTGACCGAAAAATCAGGAAGTCGCTGAAGAGCGCCTGCGCCTCCTCCACGTTGTCGCGCAGATAGGCGTAATATTCCGGAAGCGATTCCTTCCTTGTCACCTGCGCACGCCTGCTGATTCGGCGCAGGATCGTCGCACGCTTGTATTGCGAGAAATCGTGCCCCGTGCGGACGCGCACATGGGCCAGGATCCGGCCGAGCGTATCCTCGTCGTTCGGGCGTATAAGGGGCGAGACCAGGTTGGCGGGGCTCGCCAGCAGTTCCGCCAGCTGATCGGTGAGCTCGCGAATGGGCAGGACGAAATCCGCAACCTCGGTGGCGATGGCACTGCGGGGCATGGAGGCATATTCCGCCTCGCTCGGATCCTGGACGAGGACGATGCCGCCCGCCTCCTTGATCGCCTTGACGCCGATGGCGCCATCGGCGCCTGCACCGGTGAGAACGATCGCGAACCCGCTACCCTGCTGTTCGGCAAGCGACCGAAAAAACAGATCGATCGGCGCGCGATGCGCCCGCGATTCCTCGAAGGGAAGCGCCGCGATGGTGCCGTCGGCAATCTTCAGCCGACGGTTCGGCGCAATCACGTAGACGTGATTGCCTTCCAGCCGGGCTTCGTCATCCACTTGCGTGACCGGCATTTGCGTCCGCGAGGCCAGAATACTGGCGAGCTCGCTCCTGGCATCCGGATCGAGGTGAACGATGACGACGAAAGCCGCGTCGGTGTCGGTTGGGATGCTGGCAAAGAAGGTCTGGAGTGCCTGAACGCCCCCTGCCGAAGCTCCGATTCCGACAATCGGCGGATCTGAATGCTGATCCATGCTCTTGCCTCCCTGACATATCTCTGGGCGGCCGCGAGCGCTGTTCAGGCGCGCTGAGTCTGCCGGGATTCCTGGCGAAATATAGTCGCCGAAGAGGCGGACATTTTACACCGAACTCGACCCTCCGGCCCAGCGATCTTATAGCAGGCGATGTTCCACGGCCAAGAGCGTGCCCGGGAAATTTTGCTTTATTTCTCCGCCCCTTGTCGCCGTATGCTCAAAAAAGCGCCCCGAAGGACGGCCCGGTGCCGCGTCGAACTAATTGGGTCGCGGCGCGTTGTAGGTGGAACGGAGATGTCATGGGCCACCGCGACGTAATAGCCATCGGGGGGTCGATGGGAGCGGTCGGTGCGATGAAGCATCTGCTTCGCGGTCTTCCTCCCGACTTTCCTGCCGTCCTTTTTGTCGTCATCCATGTCGGTGTGCGTGGAAACGACCTGCTCGCCGATGTCCTCGGCCATGGCGCCCACCTGCCTGTCACCACCGCGATCGACGGCGAGCGCGTTCAACGCGGCCACGTTTATGTTGCCCCCGCGGACCACCATCTGCTCGTCATCGACGACGTCATCCACCTGGGTCGTGGCCCACGCGAAAACCTGTCCCGGCCAGCCATCGATCCGCTGTTCCGCTCTGTCGGCGCACATTACGGGCCGCGGGCAATCGCGGTCGTTCTGACCGGGATGCTGAATGACGGGGCGGCCGGTCTCGCCGACGCAAAGCAATGCGGCAGCGTGACGGTCGTGCAGAATCCGAGCGACGCGGTCGCGTCGGACATGCCGATCGGCGCTTTGAAGGCCAGCGAAGTCGATTATCGCGCTCCGCTCGCCGACCTGCCGGCGCTGCTTTGCCAGCTTACGAGGGAGGAGGCCGGTCTGCCGGTCGCGATCCCTCCCGACATCACGCTGGAAATCGACATCGCCCTCGGTCGAAAGATCGATTCGGCCACTCTCGCGGAGATTGCCGATGCCGTGCCATTATCGTGCCCGGCCTGCGGCGGCGTACTGTCACAGATCAAGGCCCGGCCGCCGCTCAGGTTCCGGTGTCAGGTCGGGCATGCCTATACGTCCGAGACACTGGTGGCCGACTCGGAAGGCGCTGTCGACGAGGCGATGCGGGTCGCGCTCCGGATCATCGAAGAAAGGGTGACTCTCAGCGAAAAGATGGCGGACGATGCCCGCCGCAACGGTCTCGGCGCGGCGGCTGCCGCTAACGGAAGACGGGCCGAAGAAGGCCGCCAGCATGCCGAAACTCTGCGTCGCGCCATTCTCGGCAAGTCCGAAAACGCGGCCGCGGAAAAGGTCGAGGATGCGGAGTAGGTACCTCTAAACCCCTCCCCACAGATGGGAGGAGCTAATCCGGCCGGGCGCCGTCTTACCTTCATGTTCGATCCTTACGCCTGACGCGAGGATCGGAAATGGTAGGCGATTGCCGCGGGCTCTGAAGCCCCTCCCCCCTGTGGGTCCCCTGTGGGGAGGAGCAAATTGCGCTGGCCGTCAGCGTTAGTGCGCCTCGTCCCAGTTCTGCGCGGCACGCGCATCGACCTTCAGCGGCACGCGCATGTCGAGCGCCGGCATTGCCGCGTTTTCCATCACCGAAACGATCACCGGAAGGGTGCGCTCGATCTCGCCTTCCTCGACCTCGAAGATCAGTTCATCGTGCACCTGCAGCAGCATGCGGGCGGCGAGCTTCGCCTCATCCAGCGCGGGTTCCATCTTGACCATGGCGCGGCGGATGATGTCGGCGGCCGAGCCCTGGATCGGCGCGTTGATCGAGGCACGCTCGTTGAAAGCCCGCATCGACGGATTGGAGGAGCGGATATCCGGGTAGTGGGCGCGGCGGCCGAAGATCGTCTCGACATAGCCATGCTCGCGGGCGAAGGCCTTGGTGTTTTCCATGTAGTCGCGAATGCCGGGGAAGCGCTCGAAATAGCGCTTGATATAGTCGCCGGCTTCCGAGCGTTCGATCGACAGCTGGTTGGCAAGGCCGAAGGCGGAGATGCCGTAGATGATGCCGAAATTGATCGCCTTGGCGCGGCGGCGGATCTCGCTCGGCATTCCTTCGACCGGAACGCCGAACATTTCCGACGCGGTCATCGCGTGAATGTCGACGCCGTCGGCGAAAGCCTGGCGAAGCTGCGGGATGTCCGCCACATGGGCCAGCACCCTGAGCTCGATCTGGCTGTAGTCGGCCGAGACCAGCTTGTGGCCGGGCGTCGCGATGAAGGCGGTGCGGATCCTGCGGCCCTCGGCGGTGCGGACCGGAATGTTCTGCAGGTTCGGCTCGGACGAGGAAAGCCGCCCCGTCGTCGTCGCGGCAAGCGCGTAGCCGGTGTGAACGCGTTTCGTCTCCGGGTGAACGTAGCCCGGCAGCGCGTCCGTATAGGTGGATTTGAGCTTGGTGAGCTGCCGCCAGTCGACGATCTTGCGCGGCAGCTCGTGGCCGACGGCGGCGAGATCCTCGAGCACCGAAGCGGAGGTCGACCATTGGCCGGTCTTCGTCTTCGATCCGCCGGGAAGGCCCATCTTACCGAACAGAATATCGCCGAGCTGCTTCGGCGAGCCGATGGTGAAGGTCTCGCCGGCCAGCCGATAGATCTCGTCCTCGAGGGCCGCGGCCCCCTGCGCCAGCTCGCCGGAGAGGCGCGAGAGAATCTGCCGGTCGACGGTGATGCCGCGCTCCTCCATATGCGCGAGCACGGCGATCAGCGGCCTTTCGAGCCGTTCATAAACGCGCGTCAGACCCTTGGCGGCAAGCCGCGGCTTCAGGACGTGCCAGAGGCGGAGCGTGACGTCGGCGTCCTCGGCCGCATAGGTGGTCGCCTTGTCGATGTCGACGAAGTCGAAGCTCACCGACGCCTTGCCGGTGCCGGCAATGTCCTTGTAGGGGATCGGCGTGTGGCCGAGCCAACGTTCCGAGAGCGAATCCATGCCGTGCATGCCGTTGCCGGCATCGACCACATAGGACATCAGCATCGTGTCGTCGAAGCTCTGCATGGCAATGCCGTGCCGCTTCATGACGAGATAGTCGTATTTCAGGTTCTGGGCGACCTTCAGCACGGACGGGTCTTCAAGCAGGTTCTTTAGCCGGCTTAGCGCCTCGCGCATCGGCACCTGGTTTTCCACCAGGCCGCCACCCAGGAGGTCGCCGACGCCGTTCTTGTGAATCAGCGGCACATAGGCGGCGCGGATGGTGCCGCCCATGGGATCGTTGCTGTAGTCGGCGATCGCCAGCGAGACGCCGCAGAGGTCGGCCCGCATCGGATCGAGGGACGTCGTCTCCGTATCGAAGCCGAAGAGGCCCGCTTCGCGCGCCTCCGCGATCCAGCGGTCGAGGGTCGCGAGATCGCGGATCGTCGCATAGGCCGAATGGTCGAACGGTGCCTTGGCGAAATGCTCGGCGCGCGCCTGCGCCAGCCCCTGCGGCGTGGCGCCGGTGGCATCCGCGTCGCCCTTGCCGGTCAGGAAGGAAACCGCCGCCTTGGCGGCATTGCCGCGCGGCGGCGCGGCACTCGACGAGGCCGGTGTCGGCGGCGGTCCGGCGGCCTCCCCGACGTCGAGATCCGGCCCGTGCGCGGCGGCACCCCATTCGACCGGCACAGGCGCCGGCTCGACCGCTTCCGCATCCGTATCGGTCGCCGCCGCGACGCGGCGCGTCAGCGTGGTGAATTCCATCGTCTTCAGGAAGGCGATGAGCTTCGGACCATCCTGCGAATCGAGCCGCAGATCCTCGAGCGGCACGTCGAGCGGCGTGTCCTTCTTCAGGGTGACGAGCTCGCGCGACAGGCGCGCCAGCTCGGCATTGGCGATGATCGCCTCGCGCCGCTTCTGCTGCTTGATCTCGCCGGCCCGCGAAAGCAGCGTGTCGAGGTCGCCATACTCTTCGAGGAGCTGCGCCGCGGTCTTCGGGCCGATGCCCGGAATGCCCGGCACGTTGTCGGTCGAATCGCCGGTCATCGCCTGGAGATCGATCATCTTCTCGGGCGGCACGCCCCATTTCTCGATCACGTCGGGAATGGCGATCTGCTTGTCCTTCATGCTGTCGTACATCGACACATTGGGGGTGACCAATTGCATGAGGTCCTTGTCGGACGAAACGATGGTGACGCCGGCGCCCGCCTCCTCGGCCAGCCGCGCATAGGTGGCGATCAGGTCGTCGGCCTCATAGCCCTCCTTCTCGATACAGGGCAGGTTGAAGGCGCGGGTGGCGTGGCGGATCAGCCCGAATTGCGGGATCAGGTCTTCCGGCGGCGCCGTGCGGTTCGCTTTGTACTGGTCGTAGAGCGCATTGCGGAAGGTCTTCGAGGAATAGTCGAAGATCACCGCGAAATGCGTCGGCGTCACCCCGACCGAAGTGTCGCGCGCATCGGTCAGAAGCTTCCAGAGCATGTTGCAGAAGCCGGCCACCGCATTGACCGGAAGTCCGTCCGACTTGCGGTTGAGCGGCGGGATGGCGTGGAACGCCCGGAAGATGAAGCCCGAGCCGTCGACGAGGAAGAGATGATCACCGTTTTTCATGCGGCCATGGATAGCGCGGGGGGAGACAAAGGTCCATCGCGGTTTTGCTTGCAAAGTTTGGCCGCGATGCCCATTTCCAAGCCGGCTTCCGCTCCTCGCGCCCAGCATTTTGCGGGTCTTTATCCCTCACGGAAACGTTACGCATTTGTAATGTGCGAGTCGGCCGGGCAATCCTTGAAAAGCCACATTTAAATCCTCAAATCAGGGTGAGCGGCACTCAAACGATGCCGTCGTCTGGTGATTGGCCTGTCCCCCGCCCGCACCAGATGTGGACAAAGGCCTCATCCCCCTCTCCGGGCCTTTGTCCCGCTTTCACGAAGCCGCTACGGCGCCGCCTCCGCGCCGTAGCGGTTTTTGTTTGCATGATGATCCAATCCCCTGCCAATCCATCGCCTGCATTGGAACTTGTCTTCATGCCGATTCGGGCCTACGCATGGGCCATGGCCTTCAATCGGATGGACTCGGCGACCTATCTGGCCAGCCTGCTGGCAAGAAGCTTCTCGCGCGCCCTGCAGGAGCGGGCCCAGAAGCTCGGCTTCGCCCCCGGGCAATTTCCCGTGCTGCTTGAACTCTGGGGCGAGGACGGGCTGACCCAGAAACAGTTGCTCGACCGCCTCGACATCGAACAGGCGACGATGGCCAACACGCTCTCCCGCATGGAGCGCGACGGCCTCGTCGTGCGCCGCCAGCACCCGAACGACAAGCGCTCGCAGCAGATCTTCCTGACGGAACGGGCCCGGGACATGGAAGCGGCGGCCAAGGAGGCAGCGCAGGCGGCGGAGCAATCGCTGCTCTCAGGCTTCCGGCGCTTCGAGAAGGAGCTCATGCTCGAATATATGCGCATGGCGCTCGCCAATGCGGCACGCGGCGGCGAGCCTTCCTGATTGCCATACAGCGCAGTGCGTCTGTTCAGACGCACTTTATCGTTGCATCAAAAGATTTTGCTTAAAGCCGCCGGCTTTAGGCTCTAGTTTCGCCCGCGAAACCCACAAAGGATTCGCATGATGGCAGACATCACTCCCGTGCTCGAGCGCGCCGACGCAAACCTTCCCGCAAGCCTCGAGCGGCTTTTCGATCTCGTCCGCATCCAGTCCATTTCCACCGACCCGGCCTACAAGGCCGAGTGCCGCAAGGCGGCCGAATGGCTGGTGGCTGAACTCAAAGCCCTCGGCTTCGAAGCCTCGCTACGCGACACGCCCGGCCATCCGATGGTGGTTGCCCATCATGCCGCCGAAAAGGCCAGCGCGCCCCACTTGCTCTTTTACGGTCACTACGACGTGCAGCCGGTCGATCCCCTGAACCTCTGGGACGCGCTTCCGTTCGAACCGGCGATCAAGGAGCTCGAGCCTGGCCGGAAAGTGATCACCGGCCGCGGCACCTCCGACGACAAGGGGCAGCTGATGACTTTCGTCGAGGCGGTGCGGGCCTACAAGGAGACGCATGAGGCACTTCCCTGCCGCATCACCATTCTCTTCGAAGGCGAAGAGGAGTCCGGCTCGCCGTCGCTGAAGCCCTTCCTCGAAGCGAATGCCGCCGAGCTCAAGGCCGACTATGCGCTGATCTGCGACACCGGCATGTGGGACCACGAGACGCCGGCGATCTCGGCCGGCCTGCGCGGCCTCGTCGGCGAGGAAATCATCGTCACGGCGGCCGACCGCGACCTGCATTCCGGCCTTTTCGGCGGGGCGGCGGCAAATCCGATCCATATCCTCACCAGCATCCTGGCCGGGCTTCACGACGAGACCGGCCGGGTGAGGCTCGACAATTTCTACGATGGCGTCGAGGAGACGCCCACCGAGATCAAGGCAAGCTGGGAGACGCTCGGCCGGACCGCCGAGAAGTTCCTCGGCGATGTCGGGCTTTCGATACCCGCCGGCGAGAAGGGCCGCTCGGTGCTGGAACTGACCTGGGCGCGTCCCACCGCGGAGGTCAACGGCATCACCGGCGGCTATACCGGCGAAGGCTTCAAGACGGTGATCGCCGCACAGGCCTCCGCCAAGGTCTCCTTCCGCCTCGTCGGCGACCAGGACCCGGCGAAAATCCGCGACAGCTTCCGCGCCTATGTGCGCTCGAAGATCCCGGCCGACTGCTCGGTCGAGTTCCACGCCCATGGTGCTTCGCCGGCTATCCATCTGCCTTACGATTCGGCGCTTCTGACCACCGCCAAGGCGGCGCTCTCGGACGAATGGCCGAAACCGGCGATCGTCATCGGCATGGGCGGCTCGATCCCGATCGTCGGCGATTTCCAGAAGATGCTCGGCATGGAATCGCTGCTCGTCGGCTTCGGTCTTGCCGACGACCGTATTCACTCGCCCAACGAGAAATACGAGCTGACGTCCTTCCACAAGGGCATCCGTTCGTGGATCCGCATCCTGGACGCGCTTGCCGATTGAAATCGCTCGGGACCTACAGCGCCGTGCGTCTTTTCAGACGCACAAAGGTCGCTGTAGGCGTCGGCCGGGAAGATTGAAGCCTTTTCATGGCTCTAACGGTCATCGCTGCTTGACCTCACCGCTGCGGGATGCTTCCCTTTTTGAAAACGCACGGAATGGGAACGGGCCGTTGGCAAGGGCGAGTATCGAGGCATCGCGTCTCAGGCGCGATTCTTTCTGCAATGGCGGATATGGCCGCCCTGGCGCCCTCCATTCCCGGACAAGCCGCGGTCGATCCGTCTCGCTGGCGCCAGCATGAAACGGCTCAAGGCATATTTCTGGCCTGCCGTCGGGCTGGCGGCGATCGTCTTTTCGGTCCGTGCGCTGATCCATGAATTGCGCGGGCTGTCGCTGAACGAGTTCATCGCCAGTTTCCAGGCGATCTCGGTCGAGAGCTGGGTGCTTGCAATCGCCGCGACGCTCGTCGCCTATGCGGCGCTTGCCGCCTATGACAAGCTGGCGCTCGACCATCTCGGCCACCGCATTTCGATCTGGTTCATCACGCTTTGCTCGTTCACGACCTATGCGCTGTCGCACAATCTCGGTGCCTCGGTGTTTTCCGGCGCCGTGGTACGCTACCGCGCCTATCGCTCGAAAGGATTGACGCCCGGCGAGATCGGCATCCTCGTCGCCTTCTGCTCCTTCACCTTCACGCTCGGCACGCTGATGCTCTCGGCAATCGTCCTGCTTGCCAAGCCTGACATCATCGAGCGATTCGCCGAGGTGCTGCCGATCGAGATGTCACTGACGACGGGCGGCCTGCTCCTGACATTTATCTGCCTCTACATCCTCGGAAGTCGGGTGGGCCTTCGGCCGCTGCGCACCCGATGGTTCCAGCTTCATTACCCGCGGCCCTCGATCGTCGTGCGGCAATTGGTCATCGCCCCCGTCGAGCTTATCGGCGCCGCCGGCATCATCTATTTCGCGCTGCCCGAGGCGGGCAATCCCGGCTTTGTCGTCATTCTCGGCATCTTCCTCGCCTCCTTCTCGGCAGCGTTGCTGTCGCACGCCCCGGGCGGCCTCGGCGTGCTCGAACTCGTCTTCATCGCCGCGCTGCCGGAGATGGACCCGGCCGACGTGCTGGCGGCGCTGGCGATCTTCCGTCTGCTTTACCTGCTGATCCCGTTCGTCCTGGCGCTCGTCGTCATCTTCGTCTTCGAGCATTCGCGCTTCCTGGAACAGAGGGACGCGAAGGGATCGTAGGTGTAGAGCCGTCCCCCTCATCCGGCCTGCCGGCCACCTTCTCCCCGCACGCGGGGCGAAGGGACTATGCCGCACCGGCACCAGTCCCCTCTCCCCGTCTTTACGCTAGGGCATATACACAAGTGGTGCGACGGATTGACTCGGTTGTGAGGATCGGATTTCGCGGGAGCGGCGTGTATGATTCCTTTGGTGACGTTTTGATTTGCGGGAGCGTCACCGATGGAGATAGGCCAGGACTGGTCGCTGGGCGGATTTGGAGATCGTCGTCTCGATAAAGGGGGGCGGCGCTGCTCCAGGGCATGGTGCTGCGCGAAACGGTCTGCCTGCGCCGGCTTGCGGCGGGCAGCCATTCGCAGGAAATCCGCTTCGGCCGTTTTCTCGGCAACGATGCGGTGACGGTGGAGTGGATCATCGCCGGCTGGGGGGAGCCGACCGGGGCGGCGGTGGCCGGCCGACACGTGCTGGCGCTGCAGGACACCAGCGAGATCCGGTTTCAGACGACGCCGGACAACCGGCGCGATCTGGGCAAGATCAAGAAGGGCAATTGCTGGGGGCTGCTGCTGCATCCGATGCTGGCGCTCGATGCCGAGACCGGCAGCTGCCTGGGGCTGGTGGGCGGCCGGGTGTGGACGCGCGGGACGGAGGCGCTGCCGCCGCATGCCAGCCGGCCGTTGAGCGCCAAGGAATCGCGTCGCTGGGTCGAGACGGCCGAGGCCGCCAAGGCGGTTCTGGCGAGCGCCACGCGGGTCACCGCCATCACCGATCGGGAAGGGGACTTCTTCGTGATGTGGGCACGGCTGCCCGAGGAGCGCTTCCATCTGCTGTCGCGGGTGATGCACGATCATGCCCTCAGCGGCGGCGGCACGCTGCGCCGGGCCGCCGCCGAGGTGGCGTTTTGCGACAGCCGGACGGTGGAGCTGCGCGAGCGGGCCGACCGCCCGGCGCGCCAGGCGGACTTATCCTTGCGCTTCGGCGAGGCGACGATCCGGCGGCCGCAAAACCTCGAAGCGGCTGCCCTGCCGGACGGCGTGACGCTGCGCTGGGTCGAGGTCGTCGAGCCCTCCCCGCCCGCCGGCGTCGAGCCGCTCAGCTGGCTGATCCTGACGACGCATGCGGTGGCGACGTTCGCCGATGCCTGGCAGATCGTCGCCTGGTACAAGCAACGCTGGGTGATCGAGCAGTTCTTCCGGGTGATGAAGCAACAGGGCCTGAAGGTCGAGGATAGCCAGCTGCAGTCGGCGGCACGGCTGGAAAAGCTCGTCGCCATCGCCGCCAAGGCCGCCGTCATCGTCATGCAGCTCGTCCAGGCCCGCAGCGGTCAGGACCGGCAGTCGGCCAGCCTGGTCTTCACGCCAAGCGAGATCGACACGCTCACCGCCCTGCAGCAGCGCTTCAAGGGCAAGACCCGCCTTCAAGCCAATCCCCATCCAATGGGCTCGCTCGCCTGGGCCGCCTGGATCATCGCCAAGCTCGGCGGCTGGAACGGCTACGCATCCTCAAAACCGCCCGGACCGATCACCTTCTTCAATGGCTTGGCCTACTTCAGAGCCTGCGCCGACGGATGGGCGCTGCGCGATGTGTATATGCCTTAGCGTCTTTACGGGGAGAGGGTTAGGGTGAGGGGCAATCTATTGCCAAGCATCAAGGCGCGTTGCACTCTCCCGGAATCGCTTTGTCGATCGGTCCCTCCGCCTCTTCGAGGCGCGCCGTCTCGATCTGGTACGGTGTGAACGGCGGCACCTGCAGCGACGGGTTGATGATTCGCGCGACATAGCAGCCGGAAAAGAAGCGGACCCTGCCTTCCTGCTCGACGGACTTGATCGCCACCGGCACGGCCGAATAGATGCTGCCGGCCGCACCCTCGGTGGTCACCTCGCCGATCCGGACCTCGACCGATTCGGTTTTCGCGTAACCGTCGGCAAAGGCCTTGAACTCGCCGACCGGCTTCTTGTCGCCGAAATAGGCATAGGCCCGGGCATATTCCTTGCGATTGATGGCGTTATAGAGCGAGCGGACGAGTGCCGCGCCGTCGGAACGGTCGTCGAGGTAAGGGGCGGATTCCTGCGCCCGGCCCGCGACGCTCAACGCCGACAGGGCTGCCAGGATTATCGAGCCGATCCTCATTCGTCTCCCCCTTTCGAGCGGATGATCAAGGCCGACCCGAATCGCCGACCGGAGGTCGGTACGATTGGGCACGATGACGACGATTTTGCGTTGAAACGATGAAATCGGCTTGTGCATGTCGCCCAAAAGTGTGCAGCGGTTTTGGGATGACGACATGCACAAAACAAAGGCCTAAAGGGCGCCGCGTGAGCACGAGCGAGCGCGAGGCGCTTTAGCCCGGCGGCAGGCCCGCCTTGCGCCTTGCGACGACACGCTCGCGCCAGACGGTGAAGATCCCTGCCGCAACCACCAGCAGCGATCCCATGATCATGTTGGCCGTCAAGGTCTCGCCGAAGATCGTCACACCCATGATCGAGGCGAAGACGAGTTGCAGATAGGTGAGCGGCTGCACCGCGACGGCATCGAGCAGGTCATAGGCGCGAATGAGGAAATAATGGCTCAGGCTGCCGGTGACGCAGAGAAGGAGCATCCACACCCAGTCCGGCCCCGACAGCGTCACCCAGAAGAACGGGCCGACGAGACTGATCGCCGCGGCGCCGACGACGCCCGTATAGAAGAAGCTCGTCATCGCCGAATCTTCGCGGCTGACAAGCCGCGTCGCGATGGCATAGACCGCGAACATCAGGGCACCGGTGAGCGGCAGGAGAAAGTCGATCTCGAAGGTGCCCTCGCCCGGTTTCAGGATCAACAGCACGCCGACGAGACCGGCCGTGATCGCCGACCAGCGGCGCCAGCCGACGCGCTCGCCGAGCAGCGGCATCGACAGCAACGCGACGAAGATCGGCGTCGCTGCAAGGATCGCCTGCGAATGCGCAAGCCCGACGACGGTGAAGGCGGTGATGACGACGACGATCTGGGCCGGCAGCAGGACGCCGCGCAGCACCTGCAGCAGCGGCCTTTTCGTCACCGCGGTGGCGCTGAGCCCGGCCGGCGACCGCCAGGCCAGGGTGATGGCGAAGCCGGCGAAGGCCCAGTAGCGGATCATCGCCACGAAGACCGGCGGATAGTTGGCGCCGAGATGTTTGGAAAGCCCGTCCTGAATCGAGAAGATGACGATCGCCAGGAGCGCGAAGACGTAGCCGTTTGCCTTGGATGCCATGCGCCCGTCGATACACGCGTCCAGCGGCTGAGACCACGATTTTCTCGAGCTTTGTCTGCGGCCGCGCCGCAGCGGCACCGAGAAGCGGGTGCGTTGACAGAAAAAGACCCCGAGCCGGGAGGAGGTGGCGTCGGGGTCTTCAAACTTGGCCGGTTCCTGGGAGGAGGAGTGAAACCGACCCGCATCGGGCGCCGCGGGAGGAGGTGCAGCGCTTCGATGAGGATGATCATAAGTCATTCCGGCTGATTTAATATTGCCAATGTTGCATCGCAGCATTGCAGTGGATGCAAGGCGGGCGGATCATGACCTACCCGCGCCCGAGTCGTCATTCGAGCCTCTGCAATCCACACCGTCCGTGGCGAGGCGGGACGCGACTATGCCAAGGTTCTGAAGGCGCTGGGTTTTTCCCCGATCCCATTCTTAACTTCCCCTTAAATTGCCGTATTTAAAGTCGAGGGATCGGCATGAGCGGGACGGGAGACCGGGCCCGCACGACAATTGCGCCGCCGGTATCGCCTGAGAGCGATCATCAACCGGTCCGGCTTCAGGGGACAGATCCTTCCGGCATGGCGAGCAGAAAATCAGGACAGCGGATCGAGCCTTCCTTCGGCGGCGACCACGATGACGACGACGATCTGCGCGTCGAGGCGAGCGACCGCCTAGGCGGCGGCGGAGGCAAGGCCAAACGGGCGCGGCCGAGCGGCAAAGCCAAGCGCCAGACGCGCGGCCGGCGCAGCCGCGGCGGCGGGTCCGGCGGCTTCTTCGGGCCGGTGCGGCGGCTTGCCTATTGGTGCGTCGTGCTTGGCATCTGGGGGGCGATCGGCGTCGGCGGCCTGGTGCTTTACTATGGTGCGCGCATGCCGAGCGCCACGAGCTGGTCGATTCCCGAGCGCCCGCCGAACGTCAAGATCCTTGCCGTCAACGGCGACATCGTCGCCAATCGCGGCGCCACCGGCGGCGAGGCGCTGGCGCTCGAGGACATGTCTCCCTACATCCCGCAGGCCGTGATCGCCATCGAGGACCGCCGCTTCTACTCGCATTTCGGCGTCGACCCGCTGGGGCTGGCGCGCGCCATGCTGACCAACCTGACGACCGGCCGCATGGTCCAGGGCGGCTCGACGCTGACGCAGCAGCTTGCCAAGAACCTGTTCCTGTCGCCGGAGCGCACGCTCGAGCGAAAGGTGCAGGAAGTGCTGCTGGCCTTCTGGCTGGAGCAGAAATACACCAAGGACCAGATCCTGGCGATGTATCTCAACCGCGTCTTCTTCGGCTCCAACGCCTACGGTGTCGAAGCGGCGTCGCGGCGCTACTTCAACAAGTCGGCGCGCGACGTCAATCTCGGCGAGGCCGCGGTGCTCGCCGGGCTGCTGAAGGCGCCGTCGCGGCTGTCGCCGGCGCGCGATCCCGAAGCTGCCGAGGCGCGCGCCCAGGTGGTGCTCGGCACCATGCGCGAGGAAGGCTTCATCTCCGATGCCGAGATCAAGACGGCGATGTCGCAGACGCCGACCAGGGCCAAGAGCTTCTGGTCGGGCGCCGAGTATTATGTCGCCGACATGGTGATGGACCAGCTCCCCGGCATGATCGGCGAGATCAAGCAGGACCTGATCGTCGATACCACCATCGACCTGACGCTCGAGAAAAAGGCCGAAGAGGTGATCGCCGCGACGCTCGACAGCGACGGCGGCAAGCTCAACGCCTCGCAGGCGGCGCTCGTCTCGATCGACGGCACCGGCGCGATCCGGGCGCTGGTCGGCGGCCGGGACTATGCGGAGAGCCAGTTCGACCGCGCCTCGAAGGCGAAGCGCCAGCCGGGCTCCGCCTTCAAGCCCTTCGTCTATGCGGCAGCGCTCGAAATCGGCCGCACGCCGATGTCGGTGCGCAACGACGCGCCCGTCCGGATCGGCAACTGGACGCCGGAAAACTACGACCAGAAATATCGCGGCGAGGTGACGCTTGCCGATGCGCTGGCCAATTCGCTGAACACCATTGCCGCCCAGCTCGTCATGGAGGTCGGACCGCCGAACGTCGTCAAGCTGGCGCATCGCCTCGGGATCGATTCCGAGATGCAGGCGAACGCCTCGATCGCTCTCGGCACCTCCGAGGTGTCGCTCGTCGAGCTCACCTCCTCCTACGCGCCCTTCATGAATGGCGGCTTCAAGGCGACCCCACACGTCATCCGCCGCATTTCCACGGCCGATGGCACGGTGCTCTACGAGAACACCTATGACAACCCGCCGCGCGTGCTCGATCCGGCGATCGTCAGCGAGATGAACCAGATGATGGTGCGCGTGCTGACGGACGGCACCGGCAAGAAGGCGCGCCTGCCCGGCTGGGAGGCGGCCGGCAAGACCGGCACGACGCAATCCTTCCGTGACGCGCTGTTCGTCGGCTATACATCGAACCTGACGACCGGCGTCTGGTTCGGCAACGACGACGGCAAGTCGATGAAGAAGGTCACCGGCGGCGGGCTGCCGGCCAAGGCCTGGCACGATTTCATGGCGGCCGCGCATGAGGGGCTTTCGCCCTCGCCGCTTTTCGGCACGACCGGCGTCCAGCCGGTCTTCGACGAGGGGAGCCCCGTCGCCGGGGCCGAAGCTCTCCCCGACGGCTTCGGCGATCCCGCAGCCTTCCCCGAACGGCCGGCAGCCATGGACGGCGCTGTCGCCGTCGATCAGAGCCGCCCGGCAGGAGAGCCGACGGACGGCCCGGTGCCGCCGGCCGGCGTCGGCGAGACGACCGGCGCGACCCGCCGTACGACGCTTTTCGAACTGTTGACGGGCGGCTGAACAGGGCACATCCAGCGACGGATCGCCGGCGGCCGATCAACGGCGCAAGTATCGCGCGCGTGCGACAGCCGCAGACGGCTTGCATTTGGTCCCGCTCGCGCCGCAGAATGCCTTGCAGTCCGAAACGCCGGTCCTTATATACGCCGCATCGACGTAGCCTGCCGGCTGCGATCAAAATCCAAAGACCATCCCGTTAGGGGCTGTCCATGAATGCCTGACCGGGTTCCGACAGTCCGCTGCAAGGAGAGAACGACATGGCTAAAGTTATCGGTATTGACCTCGGAACGACCAACTCCTGCGTCTCCGTCATGGACGGCAAGGACGCGAAGGTGATCGAAAACGCCGAAGGGGCGCGCACCACTCCGTCGATGGTGGCCTTCTCCGACGACGGCGAACGTCTCGTCGGCCAGCCGGCCAAGCGCCAGGCCGTCACCAATCCGGAAAACACCCTTTTTGCGATCAAGCGCCTGATCGGCCGCACCTTCGAGGACCCGACGACCCAGAAGGACAAGGGGATGGTCCCCTACAAGATCGTCAAGGCCGACAATGGCGACGCCTGGGTCGAGGCGCACGGCAAGAGCTACTCCCCGTCGCAGATCTCCGCGATGATCCTTCAGAAGATGAAGGAAACTGCCGAGTCCTATCTCGGCGAGAAGGTCGAGAAGGCCGTCATTACCGTTCCGGCCTACTTCAACGACGCCCAGCGCCAGGCCACCAAGGACGCCGGCAAGATCGCCGGCCTCGACGTGCTGCGCATCATCAACGAGCCGACCGCTGCAGCACTTGCCTACGGCCTCGACAAGAAGGAAGGCAAGACGATCGCCGTCTACGACCTCGGCGGCGGCACCTTCGACATTTCCGTGCTCGAGATCGGCGACGGCGTCTTCGAGGTGAAGTCCACCAACGGCGACACCTTCCTCGGCGGTGAAGACTTCGACATGCGTCTCGTCGAGTACCTGGCCGCCGAGTTCAAGAAGGAACAGGGCATCGACCTCAAGAACGACAAGCTTGCGCTGCAGCGCCTCAAGGAAGCTGCCGAAAAGGCCAAGATCGAGCTGTCGTCCTCGCAGCAGACCGAGATCAACCTGCCGTTCATCACGGCCGACGCTTCCGGCCCGAAGCACCTGACGATGAAGCTGTCGCGCGCCAAGTTCGAAAGCCTCGTCGAGGACCTGATCCAGAAGACCATCGCGCCGTGCAAGGCAGCCCTCAAGGACGCCGGTGTCTCGGCGGCCGAGATCGACGAAGTCGTTCTCGTCGGCGGCATGACCCGCATGCCGAAGGTCCAGGAAACCGTGAAGCAGCTGTTCGGCAAGGAGCCGCACAAGGGCGTCAACCCGGATGAAGTGGTCGCCATGGGCGCCGCCATCCAGGCCGGCGTGCTCCAGGGCGACGTCAAGGACGTCCTGCTTCTCGACGTGACGCCGCTGTCGCTCGGCATCGAGACGCTCGGTGGCGTCTTCACCCGCCTGATCGAGCGCAACACGACGATCCCGACCAAGAAGAGCCAGGTCTTCTCGACGGCCGACGACAACCAGTCCGCCGTGACGATCCGTGTCTCCCAGGGCGAGCGCGAGATGGCGGCCGACAACAAGCTGCTCGGCCAGTTCGATCTCGTCGGCATCCCGCCGGCACCGCGGGGCATGCCGCAGATCGAGGTCACCTTCGACATCGACGCCAACGGCATCGTGCAGGTCTCGGCCAAGGACAAGGGCACCGGCAAGGAGCACCAGATCCGCATCCAGGCCTCCGGCGGGCTTTCCGACGCCGACATCGAGAAGATGGTCAAGGACGCCGAGGCCAATGCCGAGGCCGACAAGAAGCGGCGCGAATCGGTCGAAGCCAAGAACCAGGCCGAAAGCCTGATCCATTCTTCGGAGAAGTCGCTGAAGGAATATGGCGACAAGGTTTCGGAGACGGACCGCAAGGCGATCTCCGACGCGATCGCGGCGCTGAAGACCGCCGTCGAAGCGTCCGAGCCGGACGCCGAGGGCATCAAGGCCAAGTCCAACACGCTCATGGAGGTCTCCATGAAGCTCGGCCAGGCGATCTATGAAGCCCAGCAGGCCGAAGCGGCGCATGCCGATGCCGCCGCCGATGCCAAGCGCGACGGCGACGATGTCGTCGATGCCGACTATGAGGAAGTCAAGGACGAGGACGATCGCAAGCGGTCGGCGTAAGCACTCGTCGATGGATCCAGCGAAGCCCGGGACCGCTCCCGGGCTTTTCTGTTGTGCGGTCGCAGTGGCCCCGGTGCAGGCGCGCGGCGATCATTGCGAAGGATGACGCAAGGGAAAGTTGCGGCAAGTGGTGCTGGAAGGTCATTCTTCCGACAAAAAAGCACTCGGTCGCCTGTCTTGGCTATGGTATCGCGCTTCAAGGTTTACTAAATCCTGTGGCAAGATAAACGGGCAGGGTCGGATCGCGCTGGCAAGCCTTGTCAACTGGACAATCTTTGAAGCATGAAACGTGATCTTTACGAAACGCTTGGCGTAAAAAAAAACGCGGACGAGAAGGAGCTGAAAAGCGCCTTCCGTAAACTGGCGATGAAATATCACCCGGACCGCAATCCCGGGGACCAGGAAGCGGAAAAGTCCTTCAAGGAAATCAACGAGGCCTATGAGACGCTGAAGGACCCGCAAAAGCGGGCCGCCTACGATCGCTATGGCCACGCAGCCTTCGAGCAGGGCGGCATGGGCGCCGGCTTCGGCAATGGTTTTGCGGGCGGCAGCGCCGGCGGCTTCTCGGATATTTTCGAGGACATCTTCGGCGAGATGATGGGTGGGCGGCAGCGCCGCTCGTCGGGCGGCCGCGAACGCGGTGCGGACCTTCGCTACAACATGGAGATCACCCTCGAGGAGGCCTATTCCGGCAAGACGGCGCAGATCCGCGTGCCGACGTCGGTCACCTGCGACGTCTGCACCGGCTCGGGCGCAAAGCCGGGCACCAGCCCGAAGACCTGCGCCACCTGTCAGGGCTCCGGCCGCATCCGCGCCGCCCAGGGCTTCTTCTCGATCGAACGCACCTGCCCGACCTGCGGCGGCCGTGGCCAGACGATCACCGATCCCTGCACGAAATGCCATGGACAGGGCCGGGTCACCGAGGAGCGGACGCTCTCGGTCAACATTCCGACCGGCATCGAGGACGGGACGCGCATCCGCCTCTCCGGCGAGGGCGAAGCCGGCCTGCGCGGCGGTCCGGCCGGCGATCTCTATATCTTCCTGTCCGTCAAGCCACACGAGTTCTACCAGCGTGA
The DNA here is from genome assembly GCF_000018545.1 of Sinorhizobium fredii NGR234. Lineage (NCBI taxonomy): Bacteria > Pseudomonadati > Pseudomonadota > Alphaproteobacteria > Hyphomicrobiales > Rhizobiaceae > Ensifer > Ensifer fredii. The sequence continues at coordinate 3,714,758 of NC_012587.1, read as the reverse complement.
CGGGGCCGATCTCTACTGCAGCGTGCCAATCTCGATGACGACGGCGGCACTCGGCGGCAAGTTCGACGTCACCACGCTCGACGGCACGAAATCGCGCGTCACCGTGCCGGAAGGCACCCAGGCCGGCAAGCAGTTCCGCCTGAAGGGCAAGGGCATGCCGGTGCTGCGCTCCAACCAGACGGGCGACCTCTATATCCAGATCCAGATCGAGACGCCGCAGAAGCTCACCAAGCGGCAGCGCGAACTCTTGCAGGAGTTCGAACAAATCTCGTCCAAGGAGAACAACCCGCAATCGACGGGCTTCTTCTCCCGCATGAAGGATTTCTTCGATACGCTGAGCGAGTAATCTCTCTCAGATTTGCCCCTCTCCCCGGGTTTAACCCGAGGACTAACCCTCTCCCCGCATGCGGGGAGAGGGGATTTAAGCGTCCGCCGCGAGTCCCTTCGCCCCGCCTGCGGGGAGAAGGTGGCCTGCAGGCCGGATGAGCAACTGTGTTTTTTAGCTAAGCGTAGGCTGCCACGATTGGCCGTTGCGCAGCATGGCGCCGAGGATGGTGAGGATCTTGCGGGCGATGGCTATGAGTGCGACCTTCGGCTTCTTACCGGCAGCAAGCAGGCGCTGGTGGAATGCCTTGAGCAGCGGATTCGCGCGGCAGGCGGTCAGGGCCGCCATGTAGAGCACGCCGCGCACCTCGGCACGGCCGCCCCAGATGCTGCGCCGGCCGCGGAAGACGCCGGTGTCGTGGTCATAGGGCGCCAGACCGACAAGCGCGGCGATCTCGCGCCTTGATGCCTGGCCGAGCTCCGGGGCGAGCGCCAGCAGCGTGTGGCTGAGAACCGGCCCGGCACCCTTGAAGGACTGGATCAGCCGATCCTTTTCGGCCAGCCCGGCATCGCTGGCGACGAGCTCGGCCAGGCGCTTCTCCAGCAACAGGATGTTGGCCTCGATGCTGCGCAGGCGGCGGGTAAAAATGCGCCGGACCACCGGGTCGCGCACCTGATCGAGCTGGTTCTTGAGGCTGACCTTGTCGTCGCTGAGCTGCCGGCGGGCGCCGACCAGTTCGGCGAGCTGCTCGCGCAACGGATCGACGCGCATCTCCCGCGTCGGCATGTCGGCGGTGTAGCGGGCGATGACCGCCGCATCGAGGCGGTCGTTCTTGGCCAGCCTGCCGAGCGCACGAGCGAAGTGACGCAGCTTGTGCGGGTTGACGTTCCTGACCGGTAGGCCAGCCTTTTGCAACGCCTGTTTCGGGCCGCGCTCGTAGCCGCCGCTCGGCTCCAGCCCGACCGCCCGTACCTGGCGGCGCTTCAACCGCTTAACAAGCTCCGCCCAGCCGGCCGCGTCGTTATCGACGCGAAAGCTCTCGCCGGTTTGCAGCACGGCAACGTCCAGCCATCCCTTGGCAACATCGATTCCAACCACCAGACCGTCTTCGACCATCTTTCGTCCCATCCTTGCGGTTCGGGGGCCTTGCCCCTTGCAACTGTTCGGGTTCTAAAAGAAGGCGGTCGGGCCCCAGCTCATCCACGGGTTAGGCTCCTGAGGGGCGACGGGCTCTCGGCCGCCGTCACGGAGCGCAGGCGCGCCTGCGCTCCGTGACGGAAACACAATCGCTGATTCGCGACACACAAGGGGCATGTTCGAGGCGCCCGGATCGCCGGTTCCCCGTCCTGCTCATCTTATGCTACCGCTCCGGCCAATTGCCAAAGCCCAAAGGCAATGAGCGCCGCGCCTGCGGTACGCGACAGGAGCCGGCCCGCCGGCAGCAGCTTCTCGACCAGCACGAAGACAGCGATCGCGGCGATCCACAGCACATTCATGATACCGCCGACGAACAGGAGAGCCATCAGCGCCCAGCAGCAGCCGACGCAATAGAGACCATGGCGAAAACCGAGCCTGAGGGCGCCGCGCGGATCGCTTCGGAAGCCGCCGTGCCGCTGCAGGAAGACGATGGGCGCCTGGCACTGTGTCAGGCAGGCGTCCTTGAGCGGCGTCCACTGGTACAGCCCCGCCACGATCAGCACGATACCGCTGAAGACACGGTTGGCGCTCCCCAGCGACGGGGTCAGCAGCGCGCCTTCGATCAGCCATTGTCCGAGCGTGGCGGCGAGCGCGAAGCCGGTCCACGCCATGAGGTAGCCGCCGGTGAAGTAGCCGGCCGAAGCGAAGGGCTTGCCATCACGGAGGCTCTGCCGTCCGACACGGGCATAGAGAAGGATCATCGGCGACGCCGAAGGAAGCATCATGCCGACCATCATCACCACCCACATGGTCAGGGTGAAGGCGGCCTCGGCGGCACCCCAGGGACGCGGCGAAATTCCCAGTAACGAGTCGAGCGGGCCGATGCCCGTCCGGCCTCCCATGTCCATATCCATGTGCATGCCGGACTCCATGGGCATGGCTCCGGCGCTGCCCGCCTCGGGCATCGCCATCTCGGTCATGTCCATGCCGGCGGCCAGCCAGAGGATGTAGATCCAGGCGACCGCCGCGAGAGTAGCGATCGCCGCAGCGACGATTGCCCGGTCGCGGCGCAACAGGGATTCGAGCGTCGTGCCTGTCATGGCGTCAATGCACCACGCCGCGTTCGGTCATGTGGATCCTGGCGAAATGGGCATGCGAGTCCGCCAGCGAGAGCGGCAGGACACCGGTCGTGTCGGCCCAGCCGCGGCCCATTTCGCAGGTGTCGTATTCGAAGCCGTCCGGCAGATTGATCCGGGCGCGGTGCTCATGACCTGTCACCGGATTGACGATTGGCTCGCCGCGAGCCTCCATCCATCCCGGTACGCTTACGCGCGCCGTCCGCTTCTCGACATCGACCTCAAAGCCGATTGGCGCGAAGACCGGATCGTGGAACGTTTCGAAGGTCGTCGAGAAGACCTGGAAGAAGGTGGCACCGGGTTCGGTGTCCTGCCCGCTCATGATGCGCAGCAGGGCCTCGCGCTGCGCGTCCGAGGCGCGTTCGTCGACGATCGGCACGACTTCGCCCCTGCCCTCATGGATGGCGCCCGGCCAGGCGACGATCATCCCGCACCTCAGGCCGTCGAGGCGGATGTCGCCGTGATGGCCTTCCTCGATCTCGATCACCCCCACCGCGCTGCAATGCCCGTGCGTCGGCAAGGCATTGAACTGGCAGGGGCAGCCATAGGCGCAGTTGCAATGGATGAATTCGCGGCCCTTGATCGTCCACTTGACGTCCGTCATCGTCCCCTCCTACCGCATGCCTCCTTAAATCGACCAAGGAAAAGACATGCAGAAATTCAAAGTGCTACAGCGACCTTTGCGCGCCTGATGAAGCGCGCGGCTCTGTAGAGACAATTCCTCAGACCATGGAAATATACACCCCGCCAGTAACGCTGCCAACGGCGCGGCGTCGCCCACGCCCCTCACCATTTTCGGGCGAGTCGGATGGAGGGCCGCCGCTTTAGATCACGATGACTTTGGGTCTGATCGACCCAAAATCATCGTGATTGACCCGAAAAGGTTGGAGCGGGATGCGGGCGGAAAACCGCGCGCACTTTTCCTCTTCCCGCTTTAGCCGAAGAGGCCGACCGCATAGTAGGAGAGAGCCGCAATCAGCGCCGCGGCCGGCAGCGTGATCACCCAGGCGATGACGATGTTTCCGGCAAGGCCCCAACGCACGGCCGAGACGCGCCGGGCCGAGCCGACCCCGATGATGGCGCCGGTGATCGTATGGGTCGTCGAGACCGGAATGCCGAGCCAGGTCGCGGCGAACAGCGTGATCGCACCGCCGGTCTCGGCACAGAAGCCCTGCATCGGATTGAGCTTGGTGATCTTCGATCCCATCGTGTGGACGATCCTCCAGCCGCCGAAAAGCGTGCCGAGCGCGATCGCCGCCTGGCAGGTGATGACCACCCAGAAGGGCACGTGGAATTCCGGCCCAAGATAGCCCTGAGAGAAGAGAAGCACGGCGATGATGCCCATGGTCTTCTGGGCGTCGTTGCCGCCATGGCCGAGCGAATAGAGCGATGCGGAAATGAATTGCAGGCCCCGGAAGGTGTTGTCGACGGCAAACGGTGTCTGGCGCACGAACAGCCAGGAGACGATCAGCACCAGCAAGAGAGCCAGCACGAAGCCGATCCCCGGCGACATGACGATGGCGCCGGCGGTCTTCAAAAGGCCGGCCCAAACGATGGAGCTGAAGCCGACCTTGGCAAGGCCTGCGCCGACGAGGCCGCCGACGAGCGCGTGCGAGGAACTCGACGGGATGCCGAAGACCCAGGTCAGGATATTCCAGACGATCGCGCCGATCAGCGCCGCAAAGATGACCTGGGGCGTGACGATGCCGGGATCGATGATGCCCTTGCCGAGCGTCTCGGCCACATGCAGGCCGAAGAACAGGAAGGCGATGAAGTTGAAGAACGCCGCCCACAGGACGGCATATTGCGGCCTGAGCACCCGCGTCGAAACGATCGTCGCGATCGAATTGGCCGCATCGTGCAATCCGTTCAAGAAGTCGAAGAACAGGGCAACCCCGATGAGGCCCACAAGGAGCGGGAAGGCGAGGGTCGCGTCCATCAGACGTTCTCGATCACGATGCCGCTGATTTCATTGGCAACATCCTCGAAGCGGTCGACGACCTTTTCCAGTTCGCCATAGAGCTCGCTGCCAATGATGTAGGCCATGGGATCGGTGTTGCCGTGACGCTTGAACAGGTCCTTCAGGCCCTGTTCGTGCAACTCGTCGGAACGGCCTTCGACGCGGGTGACCTCTTCGGCGATCGTGCTCAGGCGATGCGCGTTGACGCCGATCCGGTTGAGCAGCGGAATGGCCTCGGCGACGAGATGAGCAGCCTCGACGACCGCGGCACCCATCGCCTGCATGCCTGGATCGAAGCTTTTCTGCTCATAGAGCCGGATGGTCTTCACCGTCTTGTGCATCATGTCGATCGCATCGTCCATCGACTGGATGAGATCCTTGATGTCGCCGCGGTCGAAGGGCGTGATGAAGCTGCGGCGTACCGCCAGCAGCACCTCCCGGGTGATCTCGTCGGCCTCGTTCTCGAGTTCCACGATGCGATCGCAATGGCGTTCGAGGTCGTCTCCGCCGGCGAGCAGCGCGTTCAACGCCTCGGCCGCCCCCATGACGGTGCGCGAATGCTGTTCGAAGAGATCGAAGAACCGGTCTTCACGGGGGAGGAGCTTGCGAAACAGGCCGAGCATCAGCGATCCATACGGTTGTCGATTGTCATGCGGCTGTCATATTGTACCTGCAAGCGCGTGAAAAGTTCCCAAGTGGCGGAAAATCGGGGCTTTCCCACAGCGGTTTCGGCTGGGAGCGTACTTGGCACGGGTAACGTGGCGGGGTTGCCCCTCGGGGGAGGCCTTTCGCCTTGCCTTGGCCCGGCTTTCGTCTTACCTGACAGGCACGTCGAATTCGGACCCGCAATGCCCCACAAGGTCTCTCTCACTCGCTTGAAACTCACCGACTTTCGCAACTATGCGGCGCTGTCGCTCGAGCTCGACCAGCGCCATGTGGTACTGACCGGCGAGAACGGCGCGGGCAAGACCAATCTGATGGAGGCGATCTCCTTTCTGTCGCCGGGCCGCGGGCTGCGCCGCGCGGCTTACGCGGATGTCGCCCGGGTGGGCGCGACGGACGGCTTTTCGGTTTTCGCGGCGGTCGAGGGAATGGACGGGCCGGTGGAGATCGGCACGGGTACGGCGGGCGCCGAAGAAGGCCAATCGCGCCGCCTCAGGCTCAACGGCACGCCGGCCCGCACCGTCGACGAGCTCACCGACCATCTGCGCGTGCTGTGGTTGACCCCGGCAATGGACGGCCTGTTCACGGGCCCGTCCTCCGACCGGCGGCGGTTTCTCGACCGGCTGGTGCTGTCGCTCGATCCGGAACATGGCCGGCGTGCCAGCGAGTTCGACCGGGCCATGCGCAGCCGCAACCGGCTGCTCTCGGAATTCCGGCCGGATCCGGCCTGGCTGACCGCCATCGAGCGGGAGATGGCCGGCTTGGGCGTCTCTATGGCGCTTGCCCGTCTGGAAATGCTCGGCCTGCTGACGGCGCTCGTGGAGCGCAGCCAGGGCGGCAGCTTCCCGTCCGCCGGTCTATCGCTCGCCGGCTTTCTCGACGATTGTCACGGCCTGCCCGCCTACGATCTCGAAGAGCGCTATCTGGCAATGCTTTCAGACGGCCGCGGCCGCGATGCGGCGGCGGGCCGAACGCTCGACGGGCCGCATCGCAGCGATCTCCTGATCCGCCACCGGGAAAAGGACATGGAGGCGGAACGCTGCTCGACCGGCGAGCAGAAGGCGCTGCTCGTCGGCCTCGTGCTCGCCCATGCGCGGCTCGTCGGCGACATGACCGGGCACGCTCCGGTCCTGCTGCTCGACGAGATCGCCGCCCATCTCGATCAGGGACGGCGGGCGGCGCTCTTCGACCGCGTCGACGAACTCGGCGGCCAGGCCTTCATGACCGGGACGGACCGGGCGATGTTTACGGCGCTCGGCGAACGGGCCTGCTATCTGACGGTTGCAAACGGCCGCGTTTCGGAGTGACATCCGGCCCGACCACCGGCATCCCACGGAGACGAAGATGACCACAACGGCCCTCGACTCATCGGAAATCGCGCGCTACGCGCGCCATATCGTGCTGCCGGAGATCGGCGGTGCCGGACAGCAGAAGCTGAAGGCCGCGCGCGTGCTGGTCATCGGTGCAGGCGGGCTCGGCGCCCCGGTGCTGCAATATCTTGCCGCGGCAGGCGTCGGCAGGCTCGGCATCGTCGATGATGACGTCGTCTCCTTGTCGAACTTGCAGCGCCAGGTCATTCACGCCACCGGCGATATCGGCCGGCCGAAGGTCGAAAGCGCCGCCGTCGCAATCGCGGACCTCAACCCGCATGTGGAAGTCGTGCCGCACGCGCTGCGTCTTGCACCGGAGAACGCCGAAGCGATCTTCCGGCAATACGAGCTCGTCGTCGACGGATCGGACAATTTCGAGACGCGCTATCTGGCGGCGGATGCGGCGGAGGCGGCACGGGTCCCTCTCGTCACCGGCGCCGTCGGGCGCTTCGACGGCTCCGTCACCGTGTTGAAACCCTACGAGGCGGACGCCGACGGCCATCCCAATCCGTCCTATCGCGATCTCTTCCCGACGCCGCCGCCGCCGGGCGCAGTGCCGGCCTGTGCCGAAGCCGGCGTGGTCGGAGCGCTGACCGGTGTCATCGGCACGCTGCAGGCGATGGAAACGATCAAGCTCATCACCGGCATCGGCGAGCCGCTTATCGGGCGGCTGCTGCTTTATGACGGTCTCGCCGCCGCCTTCAACACGATCCGTTACCGGCGCGGCAAGCGTTGAGGGACGGAATGGAGCTGCTCCGGCTCGACCCGAGCTTCGATCGCTACGAGGAACTCCTGGCGCTGATCCTGAAATCCTTCGCCTATATGAACGGGCGGATCGATCCGCCTTCCTCCGCCCGGGCGCTGACGGTCGAGTCGCTGCGTCAAGAAATCGAAGGACGAGATCGGCTTCGTGGTTGCTGCCGGCCGGGACCTGCTCGGCTGCGTGTTCTTAAAGCCCGAGCCGGACTGCCTTTATATCGGCAAGCTCGCCATCGATCCCGCCCATCAAGGCAAAGGTCTCGGCCGCCGGCTGCTGGCCGCCGCGGAGGAGACCGCCCGAAGCCTCGGCCTGCCGGCGCTGAGACTGCAGACGCGAATCGAACTCACCGAGAACCACGCCGCCTTCGCGGCCTGGGGCTTCGTCGAGACGAGCCGCTCCGCCCATCCCGGCTTTTCACGGCCGACCTCGATCGACATGCGGAAAGTGCTTCGGACGAGCTAGAAAAGCCAAGCTGTTTCAACGCCAAACCCCTCCCCAACCCCTCCCCACAAGGGGGAGGGGCTTCTCCGCGGCAGCCGTCGCATTGAAATTGGACCGTTGCCGCTGAGCGTAGGATTGCTGCAGGACGGCGCGGCATCGTAAGCCCCTCCCCCCTGTGGGGAGGGGTTGGGGAGGGGTCTTTAAAGGCCGACTAATCCCGTCCCGGCAGAACCCGGTCCGGCGGGCGGTGGCCGTCGAAGAAGGTGCGGATGTTGATCACCACCTTCTCGCCCATGTCGATGCGGCCTTCGAGGGTCGCCGAGCTCATATGCGGCAAGAGCACGACCTTGCCTTCGCCGGCAAGCTTGATCAGCTTCGGATTGACGGCCGGCTCGTTCTCGAAGACGTCGAGGCCGGCGCCGGCGATCTTGCCCTCCCGCAGGCATTTGATCATTGCCGTCTCGTCGATCACGTCGCCGCGCGCGGTGTTGACGATGTAGCTGTCGGGGCGCATCAACGCCAGCCGCCGTGCCGAGAGCAGGTGATAGGTGGCGGGCGTCGACGGGCAATTGACAGAGACGATATCGACGCGGGCAAGCATCTGGTCGAGGCTGTCCCAATAGGTCGCCTCCAGCATCTCCTCGGTCTCCCGCTTGACGCGGTGACGGTTGTGGTAGTGGATCGACAGCCCGAAGGCCCTGGCGCGGCGGGCGACAGCCGTGCCGATCCGCCCCATGCCGACGATGCCGATGCGCTTGCCGGCGATGCGCCGGCCCAGCATCCAGGTCGGCGACCAGCCGGCCCATTCGCCCTTGCGGTCGGTGAGCACCTGCGCGCCCTCGGCGAGCCGGCGCGGCACCGCCAGGATCAGCGCCATGGTCATGTCGGCGGTGTCTTCCGTCAGCACGTTGGGGGTGTTGGTGACGGTGATTCCCTTGCGGGCGGCCGTATCGACGTCGATGTTGTCGACGCCGTTCGAGAAGGCTGCGATCAGCTTCAATTGTGGCCCCGCCTGCTCGATCAGCGCGGCGTCGATGCGGTCGGTCACCGTCGGCACCAGCACATCGACCCTTTTCACCGCGGCGACCAATTCCGGCTGGCTGCGCGGCGTGTCGTCGATGTTGAGTTCTGCGTCGAAAAGCTCGCGCATCCGGGTTTCGACGACATCCGGCAGTTTCCGGGTGATGTAGACGGTTGGCTTCTTCTTGCTTGTCATTTCCTGTGAGCGGCCCTCGTTGACGGGTCCTTAACCAAGGTGGGTAATAGTTTCTCCCTATAGCCGCAATTTCTACCAGACCCGGTGTGGAAGACAATTGAAAGTCGCTGTCCGGGTTCAGGATTCGCGGCGGGCGTTCGGCCAGAGCGCTTCTGCGTGCTTTCCTTGGATCGAAGACGACCCAGGGATTAAAACATGCGGCAATTCAAAGTGCTACAGCGGCCTTTGCGCGTCCGAGACGGCGAAGGAGCGCGCAGTGGAGACGCCGCAAGGCTTCGCTTACGATCGGATACGGGCTTCGTCATGCGTCACTTCATTTCCAAAGCCTCTCAATTGTTGCTGGCTGTGTTCCTCGCGACGGCCATCATGAATTCCGCGGCCCTTGCCCAGGCGGCCAAGGGCCCAAGCGGGTTGCCACTCCCCCGCTTCGTCAGTCTCAAGTCGAGGAGCGTCAACCTGAGGATCGGGCCGAGCCTCGATTACGCGGTGGCCTTCCGCTATCTTAAAACCGGCGTTCCCGTCGAGATCATCCAGGAATACGACAACTGGCGCCGCATCCGCGACGCCGACGGAACGGAGGGCTGGGTCAACCAGGCGCTGCTCTCCGGCGATCGCACTGCCGTTGCCGCACCGTGGATGCGCGGCAAGGGCGAAGGCATCTTCGTCAATTTGAGACGCGATCCGCAGGGTACCGCACCGATCGTCGCCCGCATGCAGCCGGGCGTGCTGCTGCATATCGGCGAATGCAATGGCGACTGGTGCCATGCCGAGACGCAAGGCGTCGAAGGCTGGATCGCCCAGGGCGAAATCTGGGGCGCCTATCCGGGCGAAGCGTTCAAATAAGCGCCCGGCCGGCGACGACTCGTTTGTGGTGGGAATCAGCCCCTCATCCGCCTGCCGGCACCTTCTCCCCGCAAGCGGGGCGAAGGGACCAGCCGCACCGACAGCAGTCCCCTCTCCCCGTCATTACGGGGAGAGGGCTAGGGTGAGGGGCGTCCTACCTCGTTCTAGTTCGTGATGTACATCAGACGAGCGCGGCGTCCCTAGCAGCGCCGGCGAGCGATATCATCGGCCTTGGGCCGATCTGGCCGATGACGATGCCGGCCGCCAGGTTGCCGAGCTTGCTGCAATCTTCCAGCGATCTGTTGGTCGTGTAGCCATAGAGGAAGCCGGCCGCATAAAGGTCGCCGGCGCCGGTCGTGTCGACCACCTGCTCGATCGCGGTCGCGCCGACCCGCACCCGTTCCTCGCCGCGCACGACGATCGAGCCTTCCTCGCTCAGCGTCACGGCGGCGAGCTTGCAGTCCTTCGCCAGCATCTTAAGTGCGAGATCGAAATCCTCCGTCTCGTAGAGCGCCAAAGCCTCCTGCCTGTTGGCGAAGACGATGTCGACTGTGCCGGAGCGCATCAGGTCGAGAAATTCGTCGCGGTAGCGATGCACGCAGAAACTGTCCGACAGCGTCATCGCCGTCTCGCGGCCATGGGCATGGGCAATTCGCGCCGCCTCGCGGATCGCGTCCTTGGCGCGCGGCGGATCCCAGAGATAGCCCTCGAAATAGGTGACCTTGGATTGGGCGACGACGTCGGCCTCGACGTCCTCCGGACCGAGTTCGACGCAGGCGCCGAGATAGGTGTTCATCGAGCGCTCGCCGTCCTCGGTGACGAAGATCATCGAGCGGGCGGTCGGCGGCAGGCTGTCGAGCGGCCTCGTCTGGAAATGCACGCCTTGAGCGCGGATGTCGTGGGTGAAGATCTGGCCGAGCTGGTCGTTGGCGATCTTGCCGAAATAGGCGGCCCGGCCGCCGAGGCTCGCCACACCCGCCGCGGTGTTGCCGGCGCTGCCGCCGGAGGCTTCGACCGCCGGCCCCATGCGCGAATAGAGGAGTTCCGCCCGCTCCGCATCGATGAGGTTCATCGCGCCCTTGATGATGCCGTTGTGCACGAGAAAACTGTCATCGCAGCGCGCAATGATATCGACGATCGCATTGCCGATCGTCAGTACATCGAATTTCGTCATGAGCTCCGTCCGGTTCCTGAATGGCCGGTGTTCGTTAATAGCGGTTTTCCGGCCATTTGGAAGACATGCAGCAATTCAAAAGTGCTACAGCGACCTTTGCGCGCCGGATAAGGCGCGCGCGCTGTAGGGCGCCCGGCACGCGGGATGCTCAGAAAATACCGGCGATCACGCCGGCAGCGCCTTCTCCTCATAGGCGCCGGCGAACTCGGCGCTCGGCGAGATCGGCTTGATGACGTCGATCATCACGCCGTTCGGATCGGCGGTGATGAAATGGCGCTGGCCGAAATCCTCGTCGCAGAGCGCCTTGAGGATCGGAAGACCGGCATCTCGCAGCTCGGCGTAGAGGCGGTCGGGATCGTCCACCTCGAAATTCAGGAGAAGGCCTTGAACCGGAACTCGGTGGCGCTCCGGCACGGTCTCGTGACGGTAGTCGAGAACGGCAAGCGTGACGTGCTCGTCTTCCGTCGACTGCAGATGCATGTACCAGTCGCTGACGAAAAGCGCCTCGAAGCGGAAATGCTTGATGTAGAAGTCGGCGGTCGCCCGCACATCGGCCGTCATGATCACCGGATAGTAGCTCGTCGATTTCATGCTTTCCCTCCATCGATCTTTTTCATACAATCTGTATGTATCTGTAATTAACATACAGGCTGTATGCATGCAACAGGAAAAGCCCCGACGCTCGAATCGCGAACGCTCGGACACGACCCGCGCCGCCATCCTCGATGCGGCGCGCGAACTTTTCGTCGCCAAAGGCTATGCGGACACTGCAACGCCGGACATCGTCGCCGCGGCGGGGCTGACGCGCGGAGCGCTCTATCACCATTTCGAGGACAAGAAGGCCCTGTTTCGCGCGGTGATAGAAGGGGAGTCGCGCGAAGTCGCGGCGGCGATCGAACGGTCCGCTCCCGATGCCCTCCCGCCTCGCGAGGCGCTGCTCGCCGGGGCAGCCGCCTATTTCGACGCGATGGCGGTTCCCGGTCGGGTGCGCCTGCTGCTGCTCGACGGCCCGGCCGTCCTCGGCGTCACCACGATGGCGGTGATCGACGCAGCGCATGGCGGCAGAACCCTGGAAGAAGGTTTGGGCACGGCCATGGCACCCCATCGATTGGAGGAAAAGACGGTCAAGGCGATGGCCTTTCTCCTGTCCGCCGCCTTTGACCGGGCCGCACTCGAGATCGATGCCGGCGCGGCGCGGGCCGACTATGCCTATGCGATCGGCAGGCTGATCGATCGTTTGATCGATCCATGAAGCGCGAGAGCGCCGTGCGTTCAAATGAACGCACAAAGGACGCTCTAACACTTTGATTCTAGAGCATCTTATCCGCTTTCAGTGATTCCACTTGAAAGCGGGATGCTCTAGGCTGCTCAGCCGGCGACGGGAAGGACCTGCGGCGGCAATTCGACGAGCGGCGCCGGAATGTCGCAGCTCTTTTCCGGCGACTTGCAGATGTCGGCGATGATGCAGCGCTCGCATTCCGGCCGGCGCGCTTTGCACACATAACGGCCGTGCAGGATCAGCCAGTGATGGGCATGGTAGAGATACTTCGGCGGGATGACGCGCATCAGCTTGGCCTCGACCTCGTCCGGCGTCTTGCCGGGCGCCAGCCGGATACGGTTGGCGATGCGGAAGAGATGCGTATCGACGGCGATCGTCGACTGGCCGAAGGCCATCTGCAGCACCACATTGGCGGTCTTGCGGCCGACCCCCGGCAGCGTCATCAATTCCTCGCGCGTCTTCGGCACCGCGCCGCCGAAGTCGGCGATCAGCCTCTCGCTGAGCGCGATGACGTTCTTCGCCTTGTTGCGGTAGAGCCCGATGGTCTTGATATGGTCGCGCAGCTTTTCCTCGCCGAGTGCCAGCATCTTTTCCGGCGTGTCGGCGACGGCAAAGAGCGGCCGCGTCGCCTTGTTGACGCCGGCATCGGTCGCCTGCGCCGAAAGCGCCACCGCCACCAGCAGCGTGAAGGCGTTGACATGTTCGAGCTCGCCCTTCGGCTCCGGCCGCTGGACCGAGAAGCGGCGAAAGATCTCCTCGACATCCGCCTTGCTGTAGACGCTGCGCTGCCGCGTGGCTCGGCGGGCAGCCGTCGCTCCTTTTGGCTTCACGGATGCCGGCGACAATTTGAGCTTCACGTTTTTCATGCTGCATCTATAGTCATTGGTTATGACCGAAGGCAACGCCGAGACACGCATCAACGACGAGCCGATCTTTGCGGCCGAGCTCACTCCCCATCGCTCGCTCGGCTTCAGGGGTTTCAAGATCCTGCTGATGGCCGCCGGGGCGATGAGTGCCTTGCATGTCTTCGTGTTCCTGGTCATCGGCGCCTGGCCGATCGTCTTCTTCTTCGGTCTCGATTTCGTGCTGCTCTTCGGCGCCTTCTGGCTCAGCTATCACTCGGCGCGTGCCCGCGAGGAGGTCAGCGTCTCGCGCACCGACGTGTCGGTGAAAAAGTTCGCGCCGTCCGGCCGGATGACGGAGCTTCGCTTCAACCCGTTCTGGGCGCGCTTCAGCATCAAGCGCCACCAGGAGATCGGCATCGTCTCGATGAAGATCAGCGGCGGCGGCCGGCAGACGGATATCGGCTCGTTCCTCAACCGCGACGACCGCGAGACCTTCGCCGTCGCCTTCTCCCGCGCGCTCGCGACGGCCCGATCGAGATGAATCATGAATCGGGTGGTTATCCGGTCCCCCGCATGGTTTGCTGAGGCTTGACAGGAGATGATCCATGAACGTCGTGACAAGCATTCCCACCGACATCACCCCTGACGGCACCGATTACGACACGGTGCGGCACGTCATCGAGATGCTGACCGAGGATTACCGCGACCAGCCGTCGCTCGAAACGATCGCCCGCCGCCTCCGGCAGTCGCCGACGCAGCTTCAGAAGGTCTTCACCCGCTGGGCCGGCCTTTCGCCAAAAGCCTTCCTGCAGGCGGTGACGCTCGACCATGCCAAGCGGCTGCTGCGGCAGGAGGGCATGCCGCTGCTCGAGGCCAGCATCGAGGTCGGGCTCTCCGGCCCCGGGCGGCTCCACGACCTCTTCGTCACCCACGAGGCGATGTCGCCCGGCGAGTGGAAGGCCCGCGGCGGCGGGTTGACGATCCGCTATGGCTTCCACCCCTCGCCCTTCGGCACGGCACTGGTGATGGTGACCGACCGCGGCCTCGCCGGCCTTGCCTTTGCCGATGCCGGCGAGGAGCGGGCCAGCTTCGAGGACATGGCCGGCCGTTGGCCGAACGCCACTTATCTGGAGGACAGCGCCGCGACGGCGCACTATGCGGCCCGCATCTTCAACCCGGAGCGCTGGTGCGCCGAGGAACCGCTCAACATCGTGCTGATCGGCTCGGATTTCCAGATCCGGGTCTGGCAGGCGCTGTTGAACATTCCGCTCGGCAAGGCGACGACCTATTCGAAGATCGCCGGCGACATCGGCCAACCGACCGCCTCGCGCGCCGTCGGCGCCGCGGTCGGGCGCAATCCGATCTCCTTCGTCGTCCCCTGCCATCGGGCGCTCGGCAAGGGCGGCGAGCTCACCGGCTACCATTGGGGTCTGACGCGAAAGCGGGCTATCCTTGGGTGGGAGGCGGGGAAGGGGTGAGAAATCGCCGCAATGACCGCCTCCTCGCAGCCGGCGCAACCGGGGAACGGTTGCTGCCCCTCCCCAACCCCTCCCCACAAGGGGGAGGGACTCCCGTGCTGCACCCTCCCCCCTGACCCGAACCGTCGCCACTTGCCGAGATGTCGGGTTGGGCGAGACGGCGCCGCGGCCAAGCCCCTCCCCCTTGTGGGGAGGGGTTGGGGAGGGGTGATCCCTCGGCCCTCATAGAGTTTCGTCGACTCAATGCGCGGCCGACATGTCGCCGAGCACTTCCTTGGAAGCGACGGTGGAATCCGCCTTGAGCTTGTAGACCATCGGCACGCCGGTGGCCAGGTTGAGGTTCAGGACCTGCTCCTTGGTCAGGCGATCGAGCACCATCACCAGCGAGCGCAGCGAGTTGCCGTGGGCGGCGACCAGCACCTTCTCACCGGCCAGCACACGCGGCAGGATTTCGGTCAGGTAATAGGGCCAGACGCGGGCGCCGGTGTCGCGCAGGCTCTCGCCGCCGGGCGGCGGCACGTCATAGGAGCGGCGCCAGATATGGACCTGCTCCTCGCCCCATTTGGCGCGGGCATCGTCCTTGTTGAGGCCGGAAAGATCGCCATAGTCGCGCTCGTTGAGAGCCTGGTCGCAGATTGTTTCGAGCGAGGACTGGCCGACGGCATCGAGCACCATCTGGCAGGTGCGTTGGGCGCGGACGAGCACCGAGGTGAAGGCGATATCGAACTTGATGCCGTATTCGGCAAGCGCCGCGCCGCCGGCCTTCGCCTCCTCGACGCCGAGTTCGGTCAGGTCCGGATCGCGCCAGCCGGTGAACAGGTTCTTCAGGTTCCATTCGCTCTGGCCGTGCCGGACGAGGACGAGAGTGCCGCTCATTTCGATCTCCTCTTGAAAGATTGACGTGTCAGTTGAGCCCGAGAACATCGAGCATGGTATAGAAGCCGGGCTTCTGGCTGCGGCCCCAAAGGGCGGCTGCGACGGCGCCGCGGGCGAAGATCGAGCGATCCGTGGCGCTGTGCGACAGCGTCACCAGTTCGCCCTCGCCGGCCAGAATCACCGAGTGCTCGCCGACGACTAAGCCGCCGCGCAGCGTCGCGAAGCCGATCGTGCCTTGCGGCCGCGGCCCGGTATGGCCGTCGCGCACCTTGACGGCCTGATCGGCAAGGTCGATGCCGCGACCCTTCGCCGCCGCCTCGCCGAGCAGGAGCGCCGTGCCCGACGGCGCGTCGACCTTGTGCCTGTGGTGCATTTCGAGAATCTCGATGTCCCAATCCTTGGCCGAAAGTGCGCGCGCCGCAGTCTCCGTCAGGACGCCGAGAAGGTTGACGCCGAGGCTCATATTGCCCGACTTGACGACGCGGGCATGGCGGGCCGCCGCGCGGATCTTCGCCTCGTCATCCGCGGAGCATCCGGTCGTGCCGATGACATGGACGATACGTGCCTGCGCCGCCAGGCCGGCGAATTCGACGGTTCCCGCCGGTGCGGTGAAATCGAGCACCCCTTCCGCCTCGACAAAGGCTTCGAGCGGCTTGTCGGTGATCGGAACGCCGATCGGTCCCAGTCCTGCGAGTTCGCCCGCGTCACGGCCGATGAAGGGCGAGTTCGAGCGCTCGATCGCGGCATGCAGGCGCACGCCGGCCGCCTCGTGAACGGTCCGGATCAGTGTCTGGCCCATTCGACCGGCCGCGCCGACCACCACGAGCTTCATGTCCGTTTCGCTCATCGCCAGATTTCCTCGTGTCTATAGGATTTTCGCTTCGTCGGGCAGGTCCGCGCTGCCGCCCTGCAGATTGTGGAGACGAGCGTAGAGACCGTCCGTCCGCCGCGCAAGCTCCTCATGCGACCCCTCTTCGACGACCGTGCCGTCCTTCATCACGACGATCTTGTCAGCATTGACGACGGTCGAGAGCCGGTGGGCGATGACGATCACGGTACGCCCGCTCATCGCCTGTTCGAGGGCCTTCTGCACGGCCGCCTCGGATTCGGTGTCGAGGGCCGAGGTCGCCTCGTCGAGAAGGAGAATGGGAGCATTGCGCACCAGCGCCCGGGCGATCGACAGGCGCTGCCGCTGGCCGCCGGAAAGGGTGACGCCGTGTTCGCCCACCGGCGTGTCGTAGCCCTCGGGCTGCGCCAGGATGAAATCATGC
Organism: Sinorhizobium fredii NGR234; assembly: GCF_000018545.1. Classification (NCBI taxonomy): domain Bacteria; kingdom Pseudomonadati; phylum Pseudomonadota; class Alphaproteobacteria; order Hyphomicrobiales; family Rhizobiaceae; genus Ensifer; species Ensifer fredii. The sequence continues at coordinate 3,697,984 of NC_012587.1, read as the reverse complement.
GCATAGGCGAGGCGCGCCGCCTCCTCGATCTCCGCATCGGTGGCGTCCGGCCGGCCATAGCGGATGTTGTCGCGGATCGAGCCTTCGAAGAGATAGGGCTGCTGCGAGACATAGGCGAGGCCGTTGCGCAGCGACTGCTTGGTGACGCCGGCGATGTCCTGGCCATCGATCAAAATCTGGCCCGCCGCCGGATCGTAGAAGCGCGGGATGAGGCTGATGATGGTCGACTTGCCGGCTCCGGAAGGGCCGACCAGCGCCGTCGTCTTGCCGCCCTCGGCGCGGAAGCTGACGCCCTTGAGGATTTCCTCGCCATTGCCGTAGGCAAATCGCACGTCGCGCAGTTCCACGGTCGCTTCGCCGAGCTTCAGCTCGGTCGCGTCGGGACGGTCGCGCTGATGCGGAACCGTGTCGAGGATCTCGTAGATCATCCGGGCGTTGACGGCGGCGCGCTCCAGCGACACCTGCAGCCGCGCCAGGCGCCGCGCCGGGTCGTAGGCCATGAGCAGCGCCGTGACGAAGGCGAAGAAGGCGCCCGGAGGGATATTGCTGTAGATCGTTCGGAAGGCGGCATAGGCGAGCACGCTGGAGATCGCCAGGCCGGCAAAGGTCTCGGTCATCGGCGCGGTGCGCTCGCTCAGCCGCGCGATCCGGTTCGCCCGGTTTTCGGCCCGATCGATGATCGTCTCCACCTTGCGGCGCAGTTCGTTCTCCATCGTGAAGGCCTTGACGATGGTGATCCCCTGGATCGTCTCCTGCATCGCCCCGAGAACGCGGCTGTTCACCTCGACGGCCTCGCGGGTCGCCAGCCGCAGGCGCTTGGAAATGTAGCGCAGGCCAAGGAGCAGCGGCGGCGCGACGAAGAACACGATCAGCGAAAGCAGCCAGTCCTTGCTGAACATGACGCCGACGAGGCCGACCAAGGTCAGGAAGTCCCGGGCGATCGACGTCACCGTCATGTTGAGTACGTCGCGGATGCCGCTGACGTTCTGGCTGACCTTGGCGGCGAGCTGCGCCGAACGATGCTCGTGGAAATAGCCGACGCTGAGCGCCATCAAGTGGGCGTAAAGGCGGCGCTGGTAACGCGCCACGATGTTGTTGCCGATCTTCGAAAGCGCAACCGCCTGCCCGTAAGTCGCCAGACCGCGCAGCACGAACGCGCCGAAGATGGCGACGCAGATCACAAGGACGATGTCGGCCCGCCGGTTGGCGAAGGCCTCGTTGATCACGGTCTCCATGATCCAGGCCGTGAAGCCCGTCGTTGCCGCCACGACGATGAGACAGGCGATGGCAAAAGCATAGCCGCGAATATGGTCGCGGCCGTTTTCGGCGATGACGCGTCGCAGGATTCCGGTGATCGTCTCGGAGTCGACTGCGCGCTGTTGTCTGTCCCTGGCGTTCAAAAAGCCCGTCTTCCCTGGCCCATGGTGGCTACCGACCAACGTGTCGGGCGCTCTATAGTGGTTTGAAGCCTTCTTGGCGAGTCTTTGCGTCGGCAGGCCTAGGGTCAGGACCTATTAAATTCATCCATTCTGTTCCGGTCCATGGGATTGGATGGAAGAAAATAAGCGCAAGGCAAGACCCGAAGGTCTTGTCGAGCATTGTTTTCGATCAGGCGGCCCATGGACCGGAACCCGGAGGGCGCGGCGGATTTCGCGCCTGACTGCGTCGGGAAGATTTGAAAATGTTCGGCATTTCCTGCATCTTCCCTCCTAGTCAAACACGAAATCCGCCGCGCAGAATGGATGAATTTAAGAGGTCCTGACCCTCGTCAGCTTCTCCAGCGCCGTCCCTCCATTGCAACACCGAAATCCCTCGGCGCCCGTGCGAAGGCGGCAAGCCCGGAAAGCGCCGCCATTGGGTGAACGACCGCGAAAGTCGGAATCGTCCGCATCAGCGCAGAGTGCGGTGCCTTGTCCTCGAAGGCGGCGCGGAAGTCCGGTCTCATCAGCGCCGGCAATATCTTCTGGGAAATCCCCCCGGCCAGGAAGACGCCGCCGCGGGCCATGAAGACCAGCGCCATGTCGCCGGCAACACGTCCCAGATAGGTAGCGAACAGCGTCACCGTCTCGATTGCGGCCGGATCGTCGCCCGAGAGAGCGCTGGTCGTCACCTCCGCCTGATCCTTGAACAGCGGCTCGACGCCATCGGCCGCGCAGACGGCGCGGTAGAGATTCATGATGCCGCGTCCGCACAGGATCTGCTCGCCCGCCATGCGGCCCTCGATGGGATCGAGGAACGGCCAGATCCGGAAGTCGCGCTCGGTTCGTGGGCCGATATCGACATGACCGCCTTCGCCCGGCACGGGAATCCAGGTGTCCTGGGCAAAGACCAATCCGGCGACGCCGAGCCCGGTGCCGGGGCCGAGCACCACGCGGGAGCTTCGCGGCCGGACGCTGCCGCCGCCGATCTGCACGACGTCCTGATCGGCCGGTGCGGCGATGGCGAGCGCCTGCGCCTCGAAATCGTTGATGACCAGCACGTCTTCCAGTCCGAGCCGCGCCAGCATGTCCTTCGGGCGGATCACCCAGCCGGCATTGGTCAGCGGGATCTCGTCGCTCTTGATCGGCCCCGCCACGGCAAGGATCGCCGAACGCGGCCGGACGGAGATCTTGTTGAAAATGCCGTTCTGGAGGGCATCCTCGATCGTCGCGAAATCCCCGGTCTTGACCGGCGGAAGCTGCGTCGGCTCGGAAGCGGCATCGACGAGCAATGCGAAACGGGCATTCGTCCCGCCGATATCGCCGATCAAGATCGGAAAGGAAAAGCTGTGGTCACTCGCACTGGGCATGGAACATCCGTCCTGATCGCGGCGTGAAATTTTCCGATGTGTATCAGGTGCGCCGGAAGTCGATCAACTGCTCGGCGGTCGCCCGGTTCAGCGCCATCGGGATATCGTAGACGATCGCAAGACGCATCAGCGCCTTGACGTCGACGTCATGCGGCATGGCGGTGAGCGGATCGACAAAGAAGATCAGGCAATCGACGTCGCCGGTGGCGATCAGGGCACCGATCTGCTGGTCGCCGCCAAGCGGACCGCTTTTCAGCCGCGTGACATCGAGGCCGGGGCAGGCGTCCAGCACGCGGCCCCCGGTCGTGCCGGTGGCGACGATCTTCCAGCCGGAAAGCGTCGCCTCGTGCGCCTTGGCGAAGGCGGCGAGGTCATTCTTCTTCTGATCATGGGCGATCAGGGCGAGACATTTGCGATCGGCCATGCGGCATCCCCGTCAAGGTCACGAGGACCGGAGCGGAAAGCACCGGCCTTCTGCATTTAAATCGATTTGAGTGCCTATACATGAGCGCCGCGGAATTGGAAAGGTATCTAACGCGCCGTCCCCTTTCTGCACTTTGAACTGTTGCAAGACAACCAAACGATCCTGAGGTGCAGAATAGTTGCCAACGTCCCCTAACCGTCATCCTCGGGCTTGACCCGAGGATCCAAGCAAAAGCACCATCGCTCACATGGCCGGGTACGCCCAGATCGTCACGAAGCAAAGAGAGAAACGCTTTACATCAGCGTTACTTCGAACCTTGAGCGCCGCATCTTTGAACACAGGGAGGAGTTGACGCCCGCTTTCGCATTGAAATACGGATGCAACCGCCTCGTCTGGTACGAGGAGCATCTGCAGATCGGCACAGCCATCCCGCGCGAGAAATCGCTGAAGCCAGTATCGGCAATGGAAGATCGATCTGATCGAAAAGATGAATCCGGACTGGCGGGATCTTTATCTCAAGCCGCGGCGAGGTTTTTGAGTGGATCCTCGGGTCAAGCCCGAGGATGACGGATTGAGGGGTGAGTTAAGGAACCACGCAGTGGGTGAGCCCGTGCGTTTTCCTGAGGACGGCTATTGAAGAGCGGGGCGCGGCAGCGGCACCGGAACGCTGGCGAGCGGCGCATCGGCCGCTGCACCAATGACGGACTCGATGCTCGTCGCCGCGGCGGGAATGGCGGCGGGCGCTCGATAGGCAGTGCCGTAGGTCGCCTGCTGCTCGGATGCCGGGGCCGGACCGTTCAGCACGACGGCGCAGGCCTTCGGCAGGTCGGCAAGCGTGGCAAACTTCGGCTTCGGCGGCTTCTCGCCGGGTTTCTTCTTCGGCTTTGCCCAGGGTTCGTCGGTAAACCACCAGGCGAGCGACTTGTCGCAGCCGTCGCCGGCGCGCACCGCCGCCTGGTCCTTGCAGCCTTTGGAGCCGGCCGGGCATTTGATGCGGATATGGAAATGGTAGTCGTGCCCATAGATCGGCCGGACCTTGCCGAGTGCCGTGCGATCGCCCCGCCAGGTGTCGCAGAGCTTCTTCTTGATGGCCGGATTGACGAAGACGCGCTCGACCTCGGGGTAACTCGCCGCCATCATGATCAGCCGGGCATGGGATGGCGTCCAGACGGAGGGATCGATCGTCAGGAACCTGCTCTTGTCGAGCATGGAGGTCGCGGAAATCGATTCGCGCTCCTGATAGGTCAGCGTCCTCTGCGGCATCGGCGTCAGCCAGATGTCGGCATCGAGGCCGATCTGGTGCGAGGCATGGCCGGACAGCATCGGCCCGCCGCGCGGCTGCGAGATGTCGCCGAGCAGAAGGCCGGGCCAGCCGATCTTCTCGGCCGCGTCATGAGAGAAGCGCTCGACCAGCGCGATCATCTCCGGATGGCCCCAGCGCCGATTGCGCGACAGGCGCATCGCCTGCCAGGTCGGGCCGTCGGTCGGGATGGCGATGCCGCCGGCGAGGCACCCCTTCGAATAGAACCCGTAGGAGGTGGGCGCCGACTCGGTCGGCAATGCCCTGGCGCCGAAGAGTTCCTTGGCGGGCGTGCCGTCCGCCGAGGCCGCATCGGTCGAAAGCAGGCCGGCGCTTACGGCCAGGGCCAGGAGCGCAGAACCTGAGCGTCGAAGCGCAGCACGCATGTCAAATCCCATTCCATCCCCCCATCGGCAGCGACGCGAAACATGCGGTTTAGTCTCCCGCTCCCTATCCTGATTCGCCGCGGTTGCATCAGCCTTGCGACTCACCCGGATGTGACTCAAAAATTTCGCCTGATTTTGGGCAAGCCCTGTCAATTGCCCTGATTTGGCCTATTCTGATCTACAAGAACTAGCGAAAATACGAGGAGAATCGGCAGGATGCTGGATATTGGCGGTATTGGACGAAGAACGCTGGCCACCGCTTTTCTGGCAATGTCCCTCATTCTGGCGCCATCGGCAGAGGCTCAGGAGCAACCGGTCTGGCGCCACGGCCTATCGCTCATCGGCGAGCTTAAATATCCGCCCGGTTTCAAGCATTTCGACTACGCCAATCCCGATGCCCCGAAGGGCGGCGACCTGAGGCTTTCTCAGACAGGGACCTTCGACAGCTTCAACCCTGTCCTTGCTCTCAAAGGGGAAGCGGCCGTCGGGCTGACGCTCGTCTTCGACACGCTGATGAAGCCGGCGGATGATGAAATTTCAACGGCCTATGGATTGCTCGCCGAGGGCGTTTCCTATCCTGACGACATCTCGTCGGCGACCTTCCGCTTGCGGCAGGAGGCGAAGTGGCAGGACGGCAAGCCGGTGACGGCCGAAGACGTCGTCTTCAGCTTCGAAAAGGCAAAGGAGCTGAACCCGCTCTATCAAAGCTACTACCGGCATGTGGTGAAGGTGGAGAGAACCGGCGACCGCGACGTCACCTTCCACTTCGACGAGAAGAACAATCGCGAACTGCCGAATATTCTCGGCCAGATCCTGATCGTCCCGAAACATTGGTGGGAGGGCACGGGGCCGGACGGCAAGCAGCGGGACATCACCCGCACGACCCTCGAGCCGGTCATGGGTTCAGGTCCCTATCGCATCGCTTCCTTCTCCGCCGGCGGCACGATCCGTTACGAACGGCGCGATGACTACTGGGGCGCTTCGCTCAACGTCAATATCGGCCAGAACAATTTCAACTCGATCACCTATTCCTTCTTCGGCGATCGGGAGGTCGAGTTCGAGGCCTTCCGTTCCGGCAACACGGATTACTGGACGGAGAACCAGGCGATGCGCTGGGCGACCGGCTTCGACTTTCCTGCGGTGAAAGACGGCCGCGTCAAGCGCGAGGAAATTCCCAATCCCTTCCGGGCGACGGGCGTGATGCAAGCGATGGTCCCGAATATGCGCCGCAAGCCCTTCGACGACGAGCGCGTGCGCCAGGCGCTGAATTATGCACTCGATTTCGAGGAACTGAACCGGACCATCTTCTACAATCAGTATCAGCGCGTGAACAGCTTCTTCTTCGGCACCGAACTCGCCTCCTCGGGCCTGCCGGAGGGCGAGGAGTTGAAAATCCTCAACGAGGTCAAGGATCTGGTGCCGCCGGAAGTGTTCACGACCCCTTATACCAATCCGGTCGGCGGCACGCCGGAAAAGGCGCGCGACAATCTGCGCAAGGCGATTGCGCTCTTGAAGGAAGCGGGCTTCGAACTCAAGGGCAACCGCATGGTCAACAAGGCGACCGGCAAGCCCTTCGTCTTCGAGATTCTGGTGAGCAGCCCGGCCCTCGAGCGGGTGGCGCTGCCCTTTACACAGAACCTCAAACGAATAGGTATCGAAGCAAGCGTGCGCATGGTCGATCCGTCGCAATACACGAACCGCGAGCGCGCCTTCGATTACGACATGACCTGGGAAGTCTGGGGACAGTCGCTGAGCCCCGGAAACGAGCAGGCGGACTATTGGGGATCGAAGGCCGCCTCGCGCGAGGGGTCCCGGAACTATGCCGGCATATCCGATCCCGGCGTCGACGCCTTGATCGAGCGCGTCATCTTCGCCAAGGACCGCGACACCCTCGTCGCCGCCACCAAAGCGCTCGACCGCGTCCTGCTCGCCCACAATTACGTCATCCCGCTCTACTACAAGCTTGCCGCGAACGTCGCCTATTGGGACAAGTTCGGCCGGCCGGCGGAACTGCCGAAATATGCAATCGGTTTTCCCGATGTGTGGTGGTTGAAGGGCGCTGCCAGCCAATGAAGGCTTGCGCTTGAGATCGCTCTCGATTCCAAATGCAGGGAACGAATCAGTTAAAATACGGAATGACCGGCGGCATCGGACGCGGCCCAAGGAGTGTGGGATTGAGACGAAATAGACGGCAAACCAGCGGCGCGATAACCGGCGGTGCCACCATGCCGGGGTTCGCCTGATGGGTGCCTATATCCTGCGCCGCCTGCTGCTGATGATCCCGACGATCGTCGGCATCATGGCGATCTCCTTTGCCGTCGTGCAGTTCGCACCGGGCGGCCCGGTGGAGCAGGTGATTTCCGATCTCACCAATGCCGCCGGCTCCGACCGGCTGTCCGGCACGGGTGGCGACCTGCTGCAGGGCGGCGGCGAAGAGGGCGGCCGCTATCGCGGCGCTCAAGGGCTCGATCCCGAATTCATCGCCAAGCTCGAGAAGCAGTTCGGCTTCGACAAGCCGCCGCTCGAGCGCTTCCTCACGATGATGTGGAATTATGCCCGCTTCGATTTCGGCGAGAGCTTCTTCCGCAACACCTCTGTCGTCGACCTGATCATCGAGAAGATGCCTGTGTCGATCTCGCTCGGCGTCTGGATCCTGATCTTCTCCTATCTCATCTCGATCCCGCTCGGTATCCGGAAGGCCGTCTCCGACGGCTCGACCTTCGATGTCTGGACCTCCGGCGTGATCATCATCGGCTATGCGGTGCCGAGCTTCCTCTTCGCCATCCTGCTGATCGTGATCTTCGCCGGCGGCTCGTTCTTCGACTGGTTCCCCCTGCGCGGCCTCGTTTCGGAAAATTTCGACGCGCTGCCCTGGTACCAGAAGATCCTCGATTATTTCTGGCACATGACGCTGCCGCTGATCACCCTGCTGCTGTCGGCCTTCGCGACGACGACGCTGCTCACCAAGAATTCCTTCATCGACGAGATCAAGAAGCAATATGTGACGACGGCGCGCGCCAAGGGTCTCACCGAGCGCAAGGTGCTCTACGGCCATGTCTTCCGCAACGCGATGCTGATCATCATCGCCGGCTTTCCCGGCGCCTTCATCTCCGCCTTCTTCACCGGCTCACTGCTGATCGAATACATCTTCTCCCTCGATGGGCTCGGCCGTCTCGGCTATGACGCGGTCGTCAAGCGCGACTATCCGATCGTCTTCGCCACCCTCTACATCTTCTCGCTGATGGGCCTTATCGTCAGCCTCGTCTCGGACCTGATCTACACCTGGGTCGACCCCCGCATCGACTTCGAGCGGAGGGACGTCTGATGAGCGCGGTCGCAACTTACGCAGCGCCACCGCAAAAGGGCTGGCTGACGCCGATCGGCCGGCGACGCTGGCAGAACTTCAAGGCGAACCGGCGCGGCTACTGGTCGTTCTGGATCTTCCTCGTGCTCTTCGGCCTCAGCCTCTGTGCAGAATTCATCGCCAACGACAGGCCGATCATCGCCTCCTACAGGGGCGAGATCCTGTTTCCGGTTCTGGTCGACTATCCGGAGGAGAAGTTCGGCGGCTTCCTGGCCGAGACCGACTTCCGCTCCGAGTTCATCCGCGACGAGATCGAGGCGAATGGCTGGATGATCTGGCCGCCGATCCGCTATTCCTACCAGACGGTCAATTCCAACATCCCGCATTCGGCGCCGACCGCGCCCTTCTGGCTGATGAGCGAGGAGGAACGCTGCTCGGCCTATCCGCAAGGATCGGCCGATCCGAACTGCTCGCTCGGTAACCTCAACTGGCTCGGCACCGACGACCAGGCGCGCGACGTCATGGCGCGGATGATCTACGGCTTCCGCATCTCGGTGCTGTTCGGCCTGGCGCTGACCATCGCCTCGGCGGTGATCGGCGTTTCGGCCGGGGCGGTGCAGGGCTATTTCGGCGGCTGGACCGACCTGCTTCTCCAGCGTTTCATCGAGATCTGGTCGTCGATGCCGGTGCTCTACATCCTGCTGATCATCGCCGCCATCCTGCCGCCCGGCTTCTTCATCCTGCTCGGCATCATGCTGCTGTTTTCCTGGGTCGGCTTCGTCGGCGTTGTCCGGGCCGAATTCCTGAGGGCGCGGAACTTCGAGTACGTCAACGCGGCGCGCGCGCTCGGCGTCGGCAATGGTACGATCATGTACCGGCACCTCCTGCCGAACGCCATGGTGGCGACGCTGACCTTCCTGCCCTTCATCCTGTCGGGCTCGATCACCACGCTCACTTCGCTCGACTTCCTGGGCTTCGGCATGCCGCCCGGCTCGCCGTCGCTCGGCGAGATGATCGCCCAGGGCAAGTCCAATCTCCAGGCGCCCTGGCTCGGGCTGACGGCCTTCTGGGCCATGTCGATCATGCTGTCGCTGCTGATCTTCGTCGGCGAGGCGACGCGCGACGCCTTCGACCCGAGAAAGACGTTCCGGTGAGCGCGACGATGACAGACACCCTCCTTTCCGTGCGCGACCTCTCCGTCGCCTTCCACCAGGGCGGTGACACCTCCGTCGCCGTCGATCACATCTCCTTCGACATCAAGCGCGGCGAAACCGTTGCGCTCGTCGGCGAGTCCGGCTCGGGCAAGTCGGTCTCGGCCAACTCCATCCTGAAGCTCCTGCCCTACCCGGCCGCCAGCCACCCGAGCGGCGAAATCCTCTTCAACGGCAAGGATCTCCTGAAGGCCAGCAACGCCGAACTGCGCCATGTCCGCGGCAACGACATCACCATGATCTTCCAGGAGCCTATGACGTCGCTCAATCCGCTGCACACGATCGAGCAGCAGATCGGCGAAATCCTCGAGCTCCACCAGGATCTCAAAGGACCGGCGGCGCGCGCCAGGACGCTGGAACTTCTCAACCAGGTCGGCATCCGCGAGGCGGAGAAGCGGCTCGGCGCCTATCCGCACCAGCTTTCCGGTGGTCAGCGACAGCGCGTGATGATCGCCATGGCACTTGCCAACCGGCCGGAGCTCCTGATCGCCGACGAGCCGACGACGGCGCTCGACGTCACCGTGCAGGCGCAGATCCTCGAACTCCTGAAGTCGCTCAAGGACCAGCACGGCATGTCCATGCTGTTCATCACCCACGACCTCGGCATCGTCCGCAAGATCGCCGACCGGGTCTGCGTGATGACCAAGGGCAAGATCGTCGAGACCGGCCCGACCGCCGAGATCTTCGCCAATCCGCAGCATTCCTATACGCGGCACCTGCTCGCCTCCGAGCCGAAGGGCGAGCCGCCTCTTTCCGATCAATCGAAACCGATTGTCGTCGAGGGGAAGGACGTGAAGGTCTGGTTCCCGATCAATGCGGGCTTCCTGCGCCGCGTCGTCGACCATGTGAAGGCGGTTGACGGCATCGACCTGACGCTGCGCGCCGGCCAGACGCTCGGTGTCGTCGGCGAATCCGGTTCGGGCAAGACGACGCTCGGCCTGGCGCTGACGCGGCTGATCTCGTCGAAGGGACGGATCGCTTTCGTCGGCCAGGACATCGATGCCTACAGTTTCGGCGAGATGCGGCCGCTCCGGAACCGCATGCAGGTGGTCTTCCAGGATCCATACGGCTCGTTGAGCCCGCGCATGTCGGTTGCCGACATTATTGGCGAGGGGTTGAAGATCCACGAGAGGACGCTCTCCGACGATGCGCGCGACGCACGCGTTGCTGCAGCACTGCAGGAGGTCGGCCTCGACCCCGCCACCCGCTGGCGCTATCCGCACGAATTCTCCGGCGGCCAGCGGCAGCGTATCGCGATTGCCCGCGCCATGGTGCTCAAACCACAATTCGTCATGCTCGACGAACCGACTTCGGCGCTCGACATGAGCGTGCAGGCCCAGGTCGTCGACCTCCTGCGCGACCTGCAGCGCAAGCACAACCTCGCCTATCTGTTCATCAGCCACGACTTGAAGGTCGTGCGGGCGCTTGCCAACGAGGTGATCGTCATGCGGCTCGGCAAGGTGGTCGAACAGGGACCGGCCGAACGCATCTTCGAGGCGCCCGCCGAAGACTACACCAGGGCGCTGATGGCCGCCGCCTTCAATCTCGAAGCCGTCAACCTGTCCGCCATCCGTCAGTAGAGTACGAGAATGCCCGCCAAAAGCCCCGTCATCGTCGATCTGAAATTCATTCCGGAGGAAGTGGATGCCGCCCTCAACGGCGCCTTTCCCGGACGCGAGGTAATCAACCTTGCGGATCCGGTCCATAAGGGCCGCGATCTCTCGGGCATCGACTATGCGGTGGTGTGGAAGTCGGCGCCCGATCTCTTCTCGCGGGCGCCGGATTTGAAGGTCGTCTTTTCCGGCGGCGCCGGCGTCGATCACGTCCTGAAGCTGCCGGGCCTGCCCGACGTGCCGCTGGTGCGCTTCGTCGACCGGACGCTGACGACGCGGATGAGCGAATGGGTGGTGATGCAATGCCTCCTGCATCTGCGCCAGCATCGCGCCTACGAGGCGCTGGTCAAGAAGCATGAGTGGCGGGACCTCAGCCAGCCGGAGGCCGCCGACATCACCGTCGGCATCATGGGCATGGGCGTGCTCGGCCAGGACGCCGCCCGCAAGCTTGCGGTGATGGGCTTCAAGGTGATCGGCTGGTCGCGCAGCAAACGGGCGGTCGAGGGCATCGAGACCTTCGACGCCGCCGGCCTCGATGCATTTCTCGCTCGGACGGATTTTCTGGTCGGGCTGCTGCCGCTGACCGCGGACACGAAGGGCATTTTCAACGCAACGCTTTTCAAGAAACTCAGCCGCAAAGGCCCCTTCGGCGCCCCGGTCTTCATCAATGCCGGCCGCGGCGGCAGCCAGGTGGAGGCCGACATCCTCGAATGCCTCGATTCGGGCGTCCTGGGTGGAGCCTCGCTCGACGTCTTCGAAAAAGAACCATTGTCGCGCGAGAGCCGCTTCTGGGACATCCCGAACGTCTATGTGACGCCGCACGTCGCCGCCTCCTCCGACGTCAAGGCGCTGTTTGCCCATGTCGAAGAGCAGATCGAGCGCTTCGAAAGCGGGCTGGCTCTGGAGCATGTCGTGGATAAGGTAGCCGGCTATTGACTTATGTGCAGGCAGCGAGCATGGACGCTGCAGTTAGCATACCCCTGATCGCTCGTGTTTGGATCCTCGGGTCAGGCCGAGGATGACGGAGTGGCTGGGGCCGGCGGTCGGGCCGCGAAACTGCTGAAACGCTTCAAGGCGCCGATTTTGGCGGTATCGAACGGCCGAATGCAGATAGCCCGCTGCGGGCAAGGCGGCCGTATATTACCGAGCATCACTCTCAAACGTCGTTATCCTCGGGCTTGACCCGAGGATCCATGCACAAGCAATCCCTGCGCACGAAGTATGACGAGGTCTTGACTCTGGATCCTCGGGTCAAGCCCGAGGATGACGGCGTGTGTGGAGGATGATCCAGCCCGAATCACCTAAGGCCGGCGATACCCCGTGGGCTCCCCGTAAAGCCAGCCGATGCGGCGGATCGCATCCTCGAGCCCCTCCCGGGCAACGGTCATCGTATGGCCGTTGGCGTGCACAAGCGTGGTCTCATCCTCCATGAGGGCAACATGCCCTTTCCAGAAGACAAGGTCGCCGCGGGTGAGCTCCTTGCGATCGATGACGGTGCCGAGGCCGCTTGCCTGCATATCCGAATCGCGCGGCGCATTCCCGCCGGCCATCTGCATCGCCAATTGCACGAGCCCGGAACAATCGATACCGAAGCCGGAGCGGCCGCCCCAGAGATAAGGCGTTTCGAGAAAGCGCGTGGCGATCGCCACATAGTCTTCGCCGATCGGGCCGGCCGGCGCGCAATGGTTGGCAATAATCGCCAGACCGCCGTCGAGGAGAAAATAGCGCGTGCCGCGCGTCTCCGCCTCGCCGACGACATGGAGCCGGCTGCCCATCGAGAGCGCGAAAGCCTGCGGAAAGCGCAGGTCGGCGCCACGGTAGACGAATGTGCGGGGCACTGCGACGATATGGGTGGCCGGCGCGCCGGGCTCGCCGATTGCATCCTGCGGCACGTAGCCGACATAGCCGTCAAGGTCCGACTTGACCCAGGCCCATCCGTCGGCAACGTCGAGAACGCGCGCCGTTTCGCCATAGAGCAACTCCGTATCGGTTCCGCAGGCGAGATCCGGCCCCCTCCTGAGCGGCGCCACTGGGACGGAAACCGTGGCCGGCGTGCCTCCGACGAAGCGCTTGGCTTCGACGAGACCGCGCAGGCGCTCCTCAGCAAGGTCCTCGCGATAGGCATTGAGACGGCGGTCAAGTACATCGGGCATGGCTGGACTCACAGTTTGCGACCCTGATTGATGATCAGATCGCCGAATTTTTCAAGATAAAGCGCGCCTTCGACGGTGCGTTTGATGATCACGTTCCGCCTGTCGCGCTCGTCGCGCACCCGGTCGACCAGGCCGAGGGCGCCCATCGTGTCGAGGGCGCGCGTGATCACCGGTTTCGTCACGCCGAGCCTCGCGGCAAGACCGCGCACCGTATGCGGCGGCGGCACCAGATAGATTTCGAGCAGGATCGCCATCTGGCGGAGCGTCAGGTCGCGGCTGTCGACCCGGACCTGCTCGAGCGAAACGGCATGCCAGAGCCCCAGCGCTTTGGAGGGTGTCAGTTCCACCGGCACGGCAAACTCCTGCGTACGTCGCGTCGAGGCACCATAGCCAGGCGATCGTTACGCAAGCGTTTCTTTGGTTGCCCTCGATTGCGCTACCCCTCATCCGCCTGCCGGCACCTTCTCCCCATCTTGATGGGGAGAAGGGAATTCGCGGCGCTCGCTCATCTCTCTTCTATACACGGTCGGGGCGGGGAGCGCGCCGCTTGTCCCTTCGCCCCGCTCGCGGGGAGAAGGTGCCGGCAGGCGGATGAGGGGCAGACACGGACGAAAGGCTACCCCGCAATCCGACCGATGTGATGGTACAGCGCCCGGATCGCCTGGGCCTCGCCACCGATCGTCGAGTGCGGTCGCTCCGACTGCGCCCAGCCGAAAATGTCGAAGTGCGACCAGCTTTTCGCCTTCGTCACGAAGCGCTTGAGGAACAGCGCCGCGGTGATCGAGCCGGCCATGCCGCCCGAGGGCGCATTAGTGAGGTCGGCGATGCGGGCGGAGACATCCTTGTCGTAGCCCATATAGAGCGGCATCCGCCAGAGCGGATCGTCGACCGTCAGGCTCGCCTCGCAAAGGTCGCGGGCCAGTTCCTCGTCGTCGGTGAAGAAGGGCGGCAGGTCGGGACCGAGCGCGACGCGCGCCGCCCCGGTGAGCGTCGCCATGTCGACGAGGAGGTCGGTCTTCTCTTCGTCGGCATAGGTAAGCGCGTCGGCAAGGATCAGCCGGCCCTCGGCATCGGTATTGTCGATCTGCACCGTCAGGCCCTTGCGGCTCCGGTAGATGTCACCCGGACGGAAAGCGTTGGAGGAGATCGAGTTCTCGACGGCCGGCACGATGACGCGCAGGTCGACCTTCAGTTTCGCGTCCATGATCATCAGCGCCAGCCCCATGACATTGGCGGCGCCACCCATGTCCTTCTTCATCAAATGCATCGAGACGGCCGTCTTGATGTCGAGACCGCCGGTATCGAAGCAGACGCCCTTGCCGACCAGTGTCACCTTCCTGTGCCCCTTCTTTCCCCAGCGCATCTCAAGGAGCCGTGGCGCCTCGGCACTGGCGCGACCGACCGTGTGCACCAGCGGGAAATTCTGGGTCAGCAGGGCTTCGCCGGAGATCACCGAGACATCCGCCCTGTAGTGGGCGGCGAGCGCCCGGAAGGCGGCTTCCAAGGCTTCCGGCCCCATGTCGTTGGTCGGCGTGTTGATCAGATCGCGCGCCAGGAAGACGCCGGCAAGCTGGCGCTTGATATCGGCCTCGTCGGCGTCGGCCGGGATCATCAGCGTCGGCGCCTCGGGCTTGGCGGACTTGTAGCGCTCGAAGCGGTAGGAACCGAGGCCGTAGCCAAGCGCCAGACGATTGGCGGTGAGCGGCGCCGTTTCGATATGCCACTTGCCGGCCGGCAGCGTGCGGGCAAGCTTGCCGGTCAGGAACGGGGCCTCCGACGGCTTCGAGCCGAGACCGAACAGAGCGCCGCCGAGATGGCCATCGGACGAAGGAACCAGCAGGACGGCGCCCGATTCCGCCTTGAAGCCCGCCTTCTTCGCCCAGTCGAGCGCGATCGGGTCGATGCTTCCCGTCTCGATATGCGCCGGCGTCACCGCGAAGATAGGGAGCGTCTTGCCGGCGCTGGTGTTGAACGGCGACGGCCGTTCGATGAACTGGAAGGGAGCCATGAATGTCCTCGACTGACGGATAAGCGATATCGCAATTAACGCTCTGTTAGGGTTAACAGATTATTGCTGGAGTGAAAGTTGCGCCGCTGATGTTGAAAGTTCCGGTGCCAATTGCCTGCTGGGACGTCACTTCATGACAACGCAACACATCTTTTCTTCCTCCATGCATCGCCTCGCTGTGGGAGCCGCGGTCGCGCTGATGGCGCTGGCGCTCGGCGGCTGTGCCGGGCAGCAGGGCAAGAAGGAGCTGACGACCGGCTCCATCCCGAAGCTGTCGAAGCCGGTGCAATCGATGAACGCGACCGAGCTTGCGGCCGCCGCGGAGAATATCGGCCAGGCCTATGAGCGCGATCCCAAGAACCGCGAGGCGGGCCTGAACTACGCCAACCTGCTGCGCATGAGCGGGCGTAACGAACAGGCGCTCGCCGTGATGCAACAGGTGGCGATCAACCACCCGACGGACCGCGAGGTCCTCGGCGCCTACGGCAAGGCTCAAGCGGCAGCCGGGCAGCTCGAACAGGCGCTTCAAACCATTGGCCGGGCGCAGACGCCCGACCGCCCCGACTGGAAGCTGAAATCGGCCGAGGGCGCCGTCCTCGATCAGCTCGGCCGCTCTTCCGATGCGCGCCTGCGGTATCGCGAGGCGCTGGATCTTCAGCCCAACGAGCCGACCATCCTGTCCAATCTCGGCATGTCCTATCTGCTGACCAAGGATCTGAAAACCGCCGAGACCTACCTCCGCTCCGCCGCCGAGCAGCCCGGCGCCGACAGCAGCGTCCGCCAGAACCTCGCCCTCGCCGTCGGGCTGCAGGGCCGTTTTCAGGAGGCCGAAACGATCGCCCGGCAGGAACTGACGCCCGAGCAGGCGGAAGCCAACGTCGCCTATCTGCGCTCGATGCTGTCGCAAAAGGGCGCCTGGACCGAGCTCGCTAAGGCGGACGACGGAAACACCAACTGAGCGCGACGAAGAAAACCGCGGTGCATACCTCTACACCTCGCGTTCACTTCTTCGTGACACCGCATCTCGATCAACAATTTTAGGTTTGCAAATGGTCAGCGCAATTTCCGGCTCGACGGCCACGGCTCTTGTCGCCTCATCGGGTTCCACGTCATCGTCGAACAGTGTTTCCGAGATCGAGGCGCAGATCGCTCGGAAGGAGGCGGAGCTTTCCGCGGCAACGGACGAGACCGAAAAGCAGACGATCCGAAGCGAGATCGAGGCGCTCGAAGGGAGGCTCGAGCAGCTTCGGACCGCAGGCAGCACCGCTGCTGAAGAGGCCATGCAGGCGGAGAACAAGCTTGTCGGTGAGAGCGAAAGAATCGGCACGCGCAATTTCGATGAAGAGACCGAGTTCGGCGAGCGCACCATCTACGTGTAAGGTAGATGCTTGGAGTTGGATCCTCGGGTCGAGCCCGAGGATGACGTGTTTCTGGGAGGTGCCGCCCCCTATCTCGTCACCCATGACCGCGGCCGTGGGGAGCTCCGCAATAAACGCATCCCAGGAACACGTCTGGGGCGTTCTCAATAACCGCTTCCTTTAACGCTGTACGGTGATTATGGGCAATCATCGTTTGATCGACGTTGCCTCGCGCCGTCATCCTCGGGCTTGACCCAGGGCTTGACCCGAGGATCCATCCGCAAATCTCGAAATACTTCCCGAGCCATACGTGTGCTTGCAATCGGTTTCGTGTCGACGCCGAAGAGGACGTTGCGGCGGAAGGCCGCAATTCTGCAAGCGACGCGCTAGAACTTGTCCGCCACCTGTATCCCCGCCGGGCCGAGGATGACGGCGACGAGGACGGGCAGGAAGAAGAGGATCATCGGCACCGTCAGTTTCGGCGGCAGCGCAGCCGCCTTCTTCTCCGCCGCCGTCATGCGCTGGTCGCGGCTTTCCTGAGCCAACACGCGGAGCGCCTGGGCGATCGGCGTGCCGTAGCGGTCCGCCTGGATCAGCGCCTGCATGACGGCTTTGACCTCCTCGAGACCGGAGCGCAGGCCGAGATTTTCGAGCGCAATCCGCCGGTCCGGCAAGAAGGAGAGCTCCGCCGTCGTCAGCACCAGCTCCTCCGCCAGCGCCGAAGACTGGGCGGCGATCTCGTCTGCGACGCGGCGCATGGCAAGTTCCATCGACACCCCCGATTCGACGCAGATCAGCAGGAGGTCGAGCGCGTCCGGCCAGGCACGGCGGATCGAATGCTGGCGCTTCGATATCGCATTGGCGATGAAGATATTCGGCGCGTAGAAGCCGAGATAGGCAAAGCCGAGCGCGAAGCATATTCTCAGCATGAACGGCTTGTCGGCAAAGTTGCCCAGGACGAAAATATAGACGACGGCGACGGTCAGAAACAGGAACGGCAGGCAGAACCGGGCGAAGAGGAAGGTGTTCAACGCATTCTGCGATCGGTAGCCGGCGGTCTTCAGCCGGTTGACGGTGTTGTCGTCCACCAGCGCCTGACGCAGGTTGAGCCGCTCGACGATCTGGCGAACCGACGTATTGTGCTGTGCCCTCAGACTTGCCTTGCCGGCCGAAGCTTCGGCGTTCAACCGGGCGCGCTCGCGGGCGCGGATCTGCTCGCGTTCGGTGGCGACGGACTTCATACGCTTCGTGAGGTCGCCCCGTTCGAAAAACGGGACGGCCAGCGAATAAAAGGTCGCAAGTACCGCCATCGACACGAGAACGGCAATGATGATGTTCGGGTCGGTGAGCGTCCTTATCCAGCCGTCCATTGCGCGAGAGCCTCAGATATCGAAATTGATCATGTTGCGCATCACAAAAATGCCGATGCTCATCCAGACAGCCGAAGCGCCCATGATGAGGTGGCCGCGCGGATCGGTGAAAAGCACCATCATGTATTCCGGCGATGTCAGGTAGACGAGCGTCGCCACGATGAACGGCAAAGCGCCGATGATGCAGGCCGAGGCCTTGGCCTCCATTGAGAGCGCGCCGACTTTCGCCTTCATCTTCTTGCGCTCGCGCAGCACCTTGGAGAGGTTGCCGAGCGCTTCGGACAGGTTGCCGCCGGCCTGCGCCTGGATGGCGATGACGATCGCGAAGAAGTTGACCTCGGGCAGCGGAATGCTCTGGATCATGCGGGCGCAGGCGTCCGGCACGTTGAGACCGACCTGCTGGGATTCGACGACGCGGCGGAACTCCGTCTTCACCGGCTCCTGGCCGTCGCTGGCGATCAGCCGCAAGGCATCGTTGAGCGGCAGACCGGACTTGATCGAGCGAACCATGACGTCGAGCGCGTTCGGAAACTCGTCGAGGAATTTCTTGCAGCGGCGCTTGACCATCGCCCCGACCAGCCAGCGCGGCAGACCGGCCGCCGTAATCAGTGCGACGCCGCCGGCAATCCACAGGCCGGCGCCGGCGATGAGGACGACGATCAGGGCGAACAGGCCAAAGATCACGCTGAACACATAGAACTGCGCCGGGGAGATCGACAGGTTGGCCTGCACCAGCCGCTTTTTCATCGACGGGGCGGCATTGGCCGACTTTTCCTGCTGCTTCTTCTCGAGCTCCTTCAACGAATCCTGCAGCGACTTGCGCCGCTTCGACATTTCGTTGACGCGGTCGCGCGCCGCCTTGATCTTGGCTCGGTCCGTTTCGGCGGCGCTGACGCGGCGCAGCCGGCCCTCCGCCTTCTTGTCGTTCTCGATCCGGGAATAGAGCACACCGTAGGCGAGCGCCGCCGCGGCAATCGCGACGAGGCCGGCCAGTGCCAGTACGGTGATGTCTATGCCGAACATCGCTTGGTCTGTTCCTTTGCTTCAGCGGCCCGGGCTGGACGCCGCAGAGTCCTTGTTGGAGCGGGATGCGGGCGGAAAACCGCACATACTTTTCCTCATCCCGCTCTAAAGCGCGTCGCGTTCAAACCTATTCACGCGGCGCGCTTTAGGTCTTTGTTTTTGTTGCATGTCGTCATCCCGAAACCGCTGCACACTTTCGGGCGACATGCATTAGTTCTTTTCCATCGCATCGAGGGTGGCGGCGAGCCGCTTGTGCTCGTTGAAGTAGCGGGCGCGATCCCAAAAATGCGGCCGGCCGATACCGGTCGAAACATGGCGGCCGATGATCCGGCCGTTGGCGTCTTCGCCGTCGATCTCGTAGCGCATCAGGTCCTGGGTGACGATCACGTCTCCTTCCATGCCGGTCACCTCGGTGACGTGGGTGATGCGGCGCGACCCGTCGCGCAGACGCGAGGCCTGGATGATGACGTCGACGGAGCCGGCGATGATTTCCCGGACGGTCTTGGCCGGCAGCGTGTAGCCGCCCATGGCGATCATCGACTCCATGCGGCTCAGGCATTCACGCGGCGTGTTGGCGTGGATCGTGCCCATCGAGCCGTCATGGCCGGTGTTCATCGCCTGCAGCAGGTCGAAGACCTCCGGGCCGCGCACTTCGCCGACGATGATGCGTTCCGGGCGCATGCGCAGGCAGTTCTTGATCAGGTCGCGCATGGTGATCTGGCCCTCGCCCTCGATGTTCGGCGGGCGGGTTTCGAGACGAACCACATGCGGCTGCTGCAGTTGCAATTCGGCGGAGTCTTCGCAGGTGATGATCCGCTCGTCGATGTCGATATAGCGCGTCAGGCAGTTCAACAGCGTCGTCTTGCCGGAGCCGGTGCCGCCGGAAATGACGATGTTGCAGCGGACGCGGCCGATGATCTGCAGGAGAGTGGCGCCCGCCGGCGTGATCGAGCCGAAGCGGACGAGCTGCTCCAGTGTCAGCTTGTCTTTCTTGAACTTGCGGATCGTCAGCGCCGTTCCGTCGATCGCCAGCGGCGGGGCGATGACGTTGACGCGCGAGCCGTCCGGCAGGCGCGCGTCGCAGATCGGGCTCGATTCGTCGACGCGCCGGCCCACCTGGCTGACGATGCGCTGGCAGATCGACAGGAGCTGGGCATTGTCGCGAAAGCGGACGTCCGATTCCTCGACCTTGCCGCCGACTTCGATGAAGGTCTGGCCGGCGCCGTTGACCATGATGTCGGCGATGTCGTCGCGCGCCAGCAGCGGCTCGAGCGGCCCGTAGCCGAGCACGTCGTTGCAGATGTCGTCGAGCAGTTCCTCCTGCTCGGCGATCGACATCGCGAAGTTCTTGATGGTGATGATGTCGTTGACGATGTCGCGAATTTCCTCGCGCGCGCTCTCGGTATCGAGCTTGGCGAGCTGCGACAGGTCGATCGTGTCGATCAGCGCGGAGAAGACCTGCGATTTCGTATCGTAATAGTCCTCCGCCCGCGGTGCCCGGCGGCGCGCCGGGGCGGCGGCTGGTTGCGGACGGGGCGCGGCAGCTGCCGGTTCGGCGAGAATCGGCGCAGCGGCTCGCTCCATCACCGCCGACGGCGCGACCGGCATGGACGGTGGCATCACGGGCGATTGCGCGCCAGTCTTGCCAAAGCCTTCATTTCCGCGTTTGCCAAACATCACTTCATTCCGTTTGCTGCTCGATCCTTCGGTCTTTGATCGCGACGGGAGCAGAAATCGCTTCCGTCGCGCGATGCTATCGCCTGCCGAGCTTTGCCAGAACCTTGCCGAGGCCGCCCCTGCGCGCCTTCTTGATCGCCGTGCGTCCGGTCAAGAGATGGGCAAGTTGCGAGAAAGTCTCGGCGGCCGGGGATTTCCTGTCGATCTCGCCGATCATCCGCCCGCTATTGGCGGCGTTTCCGAACAGCACGGCGTCGAAGGGGATGATGGCGGCAGCCTCGATTTCCAAGGATTCGCAGAATTCGTTGGGGGCGATTTCCGGCCGCTTCGGCATGCCGACCTGGTTGAGGACCAGATGCGGCGCCCGGTCGTTCGGCCGAAGCTTCTTCAGGGCGTCGAGGAGATTCTTGGTGTTCCTGAGGCTCGCCAGGTCCGGAATGGCGGTGATCACCACCTCGTCGGCCTCGCCGAGGACCGACCGGGTCCAGTCCGACCATCCATGCGGAATATCAAGGACCGAAACGGGGGCGCTGCGCTGCAGGATTTCGAGGATCGGCTGGAAGGCACCCGCCTCGAAATCATAGGCACGATCGAGCATCGAGGGGGCGGCGAGCAGCGACAGGTGCTCGGAGCACTTGGTGAGGAGCCGATCGAGAAAGACCTCGTCCAGCCGGTCCGGCGCCGAGACCGCCTCGGAGATCCCCTGCGGCGGGTCCTGGTCGAAATCGATATTCGCCGTGCCGTAGGGCAGATCGAGATCGGCGAGGATGGTTTCCGTCGAAAAGAGGTTGGAAATGCCCCAGGCGCAGTTGTGGGCGATCACGGACGAGCCGCAGCCCCCCTTGGCGCCAATGAAGGCGAGGCTTCGCCCGACCGGTTCGGCTTCGGGATCGACAAAGATCGCCGCAATCGCCCCCAGCAGATCCGCCATTGCCACCGGCGCGACCATGTATTCGGAGATGCCGTTGCGGATCAATTCGCGATAGAGCGCGATATCGTTGTGGCGACCGATGATGACGACCTTGGTGCTCGGGTCGCAGACCTCGGCGAGCGGCGCCAGCTCGCCAAGCAGGGAGCGCGGCTCGGTGGCAGTCTCGAGGATGATCAGGTTGGGCGTCGACACGCTCGCGAACATGTTGGCGGCGGCGGCGACGCTTCCCCCGGTGATGCGCAGGCTGACCTTCGCCATGCGGCGGTCCTGCCCGCAGCGCTCCATGAGGCGCTGCATTGCCTCGGTCTCGCAGAAGGCATGGATCGAAATGCGCGGCAAAGGCCGAAGCTGATCGAGGTCACCGGGGCGCGATACCTCCGCTGCAAACTCGGCTCCGCCGGTGTCGATGCTGTATTCAATCGCGCTCATCTTGGTCCCTCAAAATCCTGCGTCACCCAACCGTCGCTCAATCGTCCGAGGCCGCGTCGCGCCAGGCGTCGATCACTTCGCCACGCTGGGCGGCGTCGACCGGCGACATCTGGCGCGGGCCGATCAGGTCCGTCGGATTGGCGATCTGGGCGGCGAGGTTGGACTGCGAAGCGCAGCCGAAATTGTAGTAGTTGCGGTTTTGCAAGGTGTTGAGGGTCAGGTCCTCGGGCCACTCGCCGCAGGGCGCGGTCTGCGCGGTGATCGCGACATAGCTCAGGCGGATCGGGGCGGCGTCGCCCGGCGAAACCGCTTCGTAGCCGGTCTCGATCATCCTCTTCGGCGGCACGCCGCTTGCCGCCAGCAGGCGGCGGATGTCCTTGCGGACGATCTGCGCGGCGTGGCTGTTGGCGGAGCCGCGCGGCAGCATGATCTGGATCACGCCACCCGATGCATTGCGGTATTCGGTGGCAAAGCCGCGGATGACGTCGCGCGTGCCGGCGGTCAGCCGCCGATCACCGGAGGCGACCGGAATGTCGATCACCCGCTCGCCTTCGGCAATGACGATCGGATGGCGGGTGCGATAGTCGTCCGGGATCGAGCCGGTCGCCAGATTGTCCTTGCTGCCGCAACCTGCAAGCAGGCCGGCAAGGATGGCCAATGCGGCCATGCGGGCCGGGGTGCGGGTCAGCGACATCGAGGCCGGCCTTTCAAGTCTTTTGTGAACTGCGTTTCGGTTGTGCATGACCCGACCTATTTGTAGATGAAGCCGACATTGCCGTGATAGCGGCCGACGGGGGGTGCTGCCTCGGGACGCCCGTAGATCCGATTGACGCGGCCGACGAAGAAGCTTTCGAGATCGTTGGCCGGATTGAAGTTGTCGTCGGGTCGCGACAGCGCGCTGCGGGCGACCGGCCGCACCAGATAGGGCGTCGCGATGATCACGAGTTCCGATTCATTGCGCTGGAAATCCTTGCTGCGGAACAGCGTGCCGAGGATCGGGATCTTTGAAGCACCGGGCAGGCCGGACATCGCCTGGCGGATATTGTCCTGCACGAGGCCGGCGATGACGATCGAGCCGCCGGAGGGAAGTTCGACGCTGGTCGAGGCTTCGCGGCGACGGATGCCGAGGAAGGTGTTACCGGGAATATCTCTAAAACTGTTTCCCGTTACAACCGAACCCTCATAGGTCGGCTCCGAAACTTCTGTCTCGATTGCCAGACTGATGCGGCCGGCACCAAGGACGACAGGCTTGAAGTTCAGGCGAATACCATATTCGGCATCCTCAACTTCCCGCTCAACTACTGGGACGGACTCTCCGGTAGCCTCATCCTCTTCCGTTGTGATCTCCTGCACCCCCGCGAGGCGGAATTCACCGCCGACGTAGAACTTCGCCTCTTGGCCCGAAATGGCCGTCAGGCTCGGTTCGGCCAGCGTCCGCATGACTCCCGCCTGCTCCATCGCATTGATGTAGCTCGAAATCGTAGTCGGGCCGATCGAGCCTTTTATGAGTGCATTGGCGCCGACGCCGATTGCGTCGCCGAGATTGGCCGGATTGCGGAAGCTCAATCCACTTTCGCCGTCACTTATGCGGCCGTTGAAGCCAAGTTGCTTCAGAACCTGGCGACTGACCTCAGCGACGGTGACCTTCAAGGTCACCTGATCCTCGCCCTCGACGGTCAGCAGATTGACGATCTGCGAGGTTTGTCGTTCTTCCGCGAAAATATCGGCATCGCCGTTGGTGCCCTGGGCTGTGATGTTGCGGGTCGTCGCCTCGCCGCCCTGCAGGAAGGCCCGGGCGAGGTCGACCGCCTTGGTCGAATCGAGCGGCGTGCGAACGGTGCCGGTCAGAACCACGTTGTCGGAGATGATTTCGACATTGATGTCCGCCTCCGGAATGAAACGACGCAGGTTGGCCTCAAGGCCGGCGACATCGCGCTCGACGGCAACTTCGAGACTGACGATCTCCTCGCCATTCGGGCCGAACACGAAGATGTTGGTCTGGCCGACGGTCTTGCCGAACAGGTAGATGCGGCGCGACGTGCGCGTGACTGCATCGGCAAGCACCGGATCGGCAACGAGAATATCATGGGCATCGGTCGGGAGATCGACGACCACGGCCTTGTTGAGACCGAGATTGACTTTTCGCTTCACGCCCGGACCGCTTTCGACGATGCGGACCACCGAGGAGGCGGCGGCTTGCGCGGTCGGAACCGCCGGCAGCATCAGGCCGGAAAATGTCAGCGAGAATGAAAGACCGGCTGCGAGACAGGTCCGAAATGTGTTTCCGCTCCGCTTCACGTTGCGCCCCGTCCGATCTTACTGCTGGTTCTGCGTTGTCGTGGTGGTGCCATCATTCTTGACGATGGAACCGGATTTGATGACCTGAATGCTCGGCTGGCCGTCGCCGCTCAAAAGGTAGTCGGCCGCTTCCGTATCGGCTTCCTGAGCATCGGCGACGCTGCGCAGCGCCAGCGAGATGCGCTCGGCCATCTGCTGGGCGACCGTCATCACTTTCGATTGGTCGGGCGTGAGTTCGAGGGTCGCCGTGGTGCCGATTACGGATTTCGAGCCGTCATCCTTCTCCTCGACCTGCTGGTCGATCGCCAGGACACGGACATTGCTGAGCACGGTTTCGGTCAAGTACACGTCGCCGTCGGACTTGCGGACCATGATGACGTCGACGCGGTCGTTGGGCAGGATGAAGCCGCCGGCACCGGTCGCGACGGTGATTTCCGTGGCAACGGCCCGCTTGCCGGCCGGCAGCAGCGACGACATGATGCGATTGGACGGGTCGGCGATCTTTTCCTGGCGGACGGGCTCTCCGTCAAAGAGCGGCAGGCGGACGACCGCACCGGCGAGGTCGTCGATCGCGGCCGGACGATTCTCCTCGGTGATCATGCCCTCAGCGACGCCGTCCTTCGGCCAGGCCAGCCAGTGGATCGAATCGGCGCCGAGCCGGGAGCCCACCGGCAGGCTTTTGCTGGCGACAAGCACATTGATGCTCGGCGCCTGCTCGACGAGCGGTTCCGCCATGCGTTGCGCCGGAGAACGGGTGAGCTTCATCGCCAATAGCCCGGCCATTGCCGCGGAACCCACGGCTACCGCCAGAATGATGATGCGCACCGGTTTCATGATCTACTAAGCCCCTGAAATACCCCGGGGACAGATTGATCAGGAATTGGTGTAATTATAGTTAACGGATCGCTTATGAACGCGGTTAACGAGAAGTAATCGGCGTTTTCGCAACTATGCCGTAGTCACGAAAGTTGCGCGAAAGGCGGCTTCCATCAAGGGTGAGGAGGGATATGCGGCAAAGCCGCCCATCGCGATCGCGATACCGTAGGGAATCTTCTTCGCCGTCAGCAGCAGTTGCGGCACCGGAATGCCGCTCGCCAGAATCGCGTTCTCCTGCCTGCGCAAGAGAAGTACAGCGAGCGTTAGCAGCCCACCGAAAATGGAGACATACACCAGGAAGTCGACGAGCGACGCATCGAGGCCGAACCAGACGGCACTGGCAGTCAGGAGCTTGGCGTCGCCGCCGCCCATGACGCTCGCCGCAAAAAGGCAGAAGCACACGACAAAGACCACGGCAGCCGCGGCGATATGCAGGCTGATCTCTCCCATACCGAAGCCAGCAAGAGGCGCAACAACGATGAAGGCGGCCAACAAAATCGCCGAAATGCGATTCGGGATCGTCATCGTGAAAAGGTCCGAGAACGCTGCCAGCGCGAGACAGAACGGAAGAATGACCAGTATGCAAGCAATTGTCACGTCGTTCTCCTAAGCTGCACGAGATAAAGGCAACTTACCGGTCAATAAAGAGAGCCGTTTCGAGGGAAACGGCTCTCGGCGTTCGTTGCTGGGCGCGAACGCGATTACATGTTGGTTTCGGCGGTCGTCATCTGGCCGCTGAGGGCGTTAAACATGCTATCGAGGGAGTCGCCGAGCGCCGTCGCGCCGGTGATCAGCGCAACGGAGATCAGGGCTGCGATCAGGCCGTATTCGATTGCCGTCGCACCGGATTCGTCCTTCATCAGGCGGGCGAAAATGGTCTTCATGGAGGTTCTCCTACTTCACGTTGTTGTTCAGCACGTCCGCCAACTGTTTGCCGTTGATCGGATACCCTGAAATTATCGGGGGCGGATTGCCATCGGCTTAAGGAAACCGGTTAGCGTGAAGTAAAAACGCCACCCCTGTTTATTGGGTGAATGTTCCGGAAAGGGATCGGGTTAATTTCGGAATACTGATGTAACTTTTCATTCACCAAAACGCTGCAGAATGCGAGCAGCCATTCGCCATCAGGACGCGCCATGACCACGCCCCTCGCGACCAAGCCGGTCGCCACGCTTGCCTTTCTTGCAGCTACACTTTTCGGATTTTTCGCTGCCGAGAAGACTGACGCGGCGGAGCAGATGATGCGCGTCTATATGGATCACGCGCGCGTGCTGAAACTCGACCGGCCGGTGAGCAAGGTCATCATCGGCAATTCGGACGTCGCGGACGCGACGGTCGCCGATTCGAAGACGATCGTCCTGACCGGCCGCAATTTCGGCACGACGAACCTCGTCATCCTCGACCAGGACGGCAATGCCATCGTCGACGAGCGCATCCTGGTCTCGATCGACGAGGGCAACACCCTGCGCGTCTACAAGCAGACGACGCGCACCGTCTTCTCCTGCTCGCCGAATTGCGAACGTCACGCCGAACGCAAGGCCACGACGTCGAGCGGCAATTGAGAACTTTCCAAGACCACTAAAATTCTTCGGGTCCTGGAAAACGAATCTTCAACAGTCTCTGCTTATTCTAGCGCCAATTGCAAAAAAAACGGGACGCAGGCGAAATCGCTTGCATTTTCCGCATCCCGCTCACGACGTGACATGACGGAACGGCGCAATGGAAAAAAGTGCGAAGACATCCACGGCAAGCCGGCGCGCATCGCTGCAGCTCTTTCGCAGCCTGCTCGGAGACAGGAGGGGCGCGACGGCGATCGAGTTCGCCATCCTCGCTTTGCCCTTCTTTATCGTCGTCTTCGCCTCGATCGAGACCTTCGTCGCCTTCGCCGGCGAACAGCTGCTCGCCAATGCGACCGACACGATGGCGCGCAAGATTCGCACCGGCGAAATCACCAAGGATATGAGTGAGGCTGAGTTCCGCCAGGCCTTCTGCGACGAGATCGCCATCCTGCTGACCTGCTCCGCCACCGAGGTCGACGAGCCGGCAAAGCTCTATCTCGATGTCCGCCAGGTCGCGGATCCGTCGCAGTTTCCGGCGGCGGTGCCCCGGGTCGACGCGAGCGACACCTCCGATCTCGACACGAGCGGCTTCCAGTTCGCGCCGGGGGCGGGCAAGGAGTTCACCATGGTGCGCGCCTATTACCGGTGGCAGGTGATCACCGATCTCGTGCGCCCCTATGTCACCAATCTCCGGTCGGCCGGCAGCAGTATGCCAAACGACTATCTGATGGTCGCGACCGCGACGTTCCGCAACGAAGACTATTGAGGATACCATGGGGCGCTCGCATGGAATGAACCTTGTCCGGGGTGTGTTCGGACCCTTGTGGCGCCTATCAACGGACCGTCGCGGCGTCGGCGGCGTGGAATTCGCCATCGTGGCGCCGATCCTGATCATGGCCTATATCGGCGCTTTCGAGCTTTCCGTCGGACTGAACGTGGTGCGCAAGGTCGCCCGTGCCTCGAGCGCCGTCGCCGACCTCGTCAGCCAGGAGGCGAGCGTCGATACGGCCTTCCTGGATAGCATGAACAACGTCGCGGAAAGTATCCTGGCCCCTTACGCCGGCACGGACTACACGCTGAAGATCACCGGCATCCAGGTCACCGGCACCACGACCGGCACGGTGCTGTGGTCGCGCGACCAGGACGGCGGGACGCCTTACCCGGCCAATTCCACGACCACGGTGCCCTCCGACCTCGAGGCGGTCAACGCCTTCGTCGTGCGCACCGAACTCGTCGTGCCGCACGAACTGCTGCTTCTTTCGCCGGAGCTTTCGAGCAGCGTCAACGCGATCGACCTCTCCAAGACCGCCTATTATCGCCAGCGCTCCGGCACCAAGATCGATTGCACGGGCTGCTGAATGCCTGTCGCCCAAAGGTGCGCAGCGGTTTTGGGATGACGACAGGCATAAGAAACGAATCCAAAGCGGGTCGCGTGAATACATTGAATGCGACGCGCTCAGGATCCGCTCAATTGCATTGAATTTGGCGCCGCGCTATTCCTGCGGGATTGCGCGGGATCGCTCCCGCACTGTTCAATAGCGACCGGACGCGCCAGCGCTCCGGTTCGGCGGGTGTTCAATGGCGCGTGTCTTTCTCTTCGTCCTCGATTCCTTCGGCATCGGCGGTGCGCCCGACGCCGAGGCATTCGGCGATCTCGGCGCCGACACGCTCGGCCACATCGCCGAATTCTGCGCATCCGGCGCCGGCGACCGCGCCGGTTTGCGCGAAGGGCCGCTGCAACTCCCCAACATGTCGGCGCTCGGGCTTGTCCATGCGGCAAAGCTCGCAACCGGGCGGCTTCCGGCCGGCATGCCGCTGCCGGAGCGCGTCTACGGGGTCTATGGTGCGGCCAGCGAGGTTTCGCGCGGCAAGGACACGCCGTCCGGCCATTGGGAGATCGCCGGCACGCCGGTGCGGTTCGACTGGGGTTATTTTCCGGCCGAAGGGGATGCCTTTCCGCCGCAACTCGTCGAGGCGATCTGCCGCGAAGGCGAGGTGCCCGGCATTCTCGGCAATTGCCATGCCTCCGGCACCGACATCATCGCCCGCCACGGCGAGGAGCACATGCGGAGCGGCAAGCCGATCTGCTACACCTCCTCCGATTCAGTCTTCCAGATCGCCGCGCACGAGCGGACCTTCGGGCTCGAGCGGCTGCTGGAACTCTGCCAGGTCGTCCGCCGGCTCGTCGACGACTACAATATCGGCCGCGTCATCGCCCGGCCGTTCGTCGGCGACAATCCGGGCAATTTCACTCGCACCGGCCACCGCCGCGACTTTTCCGTCCTGCCGCCGGAGCCGACGATCCTCGACCGGCTCGAGGCGGCCGGACGGACGGTGCACGCGATCGGCAAGATCGGCGACATCTTCGCGCACCGGGGCGTGACGAGGCTTACCAAGGCGAACGGCAACATGGAGCTCTTCGACGCGAGCCTTACGGTGGTCGAGGAGGCGGAGGAGGGTGATCTCGTCTTCACCAATTTCGTCGATTTCGACATGCTCTACGGCCACCGCCGCGACGTGCCGGGCTATGCGGCGGCGCTCGAGGCCTTCGACGCGCGTCTGCCCGATCTCGACCGGCGGCTCCGGCCCGGCGACATGGTCATCCTCACCGCCGACCACGGCTGCGACCCCACCTGGCGCGGCACCGACCATACGCGCGAGCGCGTGCCGGTCTTGATGTTCGGTCCGTCGCTCCGGAGCCGGTCCTTCGGCATAGCCAACAGTTTTGCCCATATCGGCGAGACAGCCGCCCGACATCTCGGCATCGCGCCGGGTCCACATGGGAGAAGCCTTCTTTGACAGCGCATCTGAAGAAAGCCGAGCTGCATTGCCACATCGAAGGCGCCACGCCGCCGGAACTGGCGCTGCGGCAGGCCCGCAAATACAGCGTCGACACGAGCGCCATCATCCGCGACAAGGCCTATGTCTGGGAGGATTTCACCAGCTTCGTGAGATGCTACGACAGCGTCGCCTCGCTGTTCCGCACCCAGGGCGACTATGCGCTGCTGGCCGAAACCTACCTGACCGAGCTCGCCGAAGCGGGAACGATCTACAGCGAGATCATCGTCTCGCCGGACCACGGCAACACGATCGGTCTCGGTGCCGACGCCTATCTGGAAGGGCTCGCTGCCGGCATGGAGGCGGCCAAGGCGAAGACCGGGATCGAGTCGCGCATGCTGATCACCGGCATCCGCCATCTGGGGCCGGAATCGGTCGCCAAGACCGCCGAATATGCGGCCATGCGCCGCCACCCGCTGGTCACCGGCTTCAACCTGGCGGGCGAGGAGCGCATGCACAGTGTCGCCGAGTTCGCCCGCGCCTTCGACATCGTCCGCGACGCCGGTCTCGGCCTGACCATTCATGCCGGCGAGCTTTCCGGCGCCTTCAGCGTCCGCGACGCGCTCGACCATGTGCGCCCCGCGCGCATCAGCCATGGCGTGCGGGCGATCGAGGACGCGGATCTGGTCAAGCGTCTTGCCGAGGAGGGCGTGGTGCTCGAGGTCTGCCCGGGCTCCAACGTTTCGCTGCAGGTGTTTGCGGATTTCGCCTCGCACCCGCTCCGGCCGCTTTACGAGGCCGGCGTCCGCGTCACGCTCAACTCCGACGATCCGCCCTTCTTCCACACCTCGCTCGCGCAAGAATACGAGGTCGCCGCGCATGTCATGGGCTTTTCGGACAGCGACATCGACCGGATGACGAAAACCGCGATCGAGGCGGCTTTTGTGGATGAGCCGACGAGAGAGCGGCTGCTGGCGGCGCTGCACGTTTAGAGGGGTGGCCAAGTGAGCGATTGCCCCTCTCCTCGGGTTTAACCCGAGGACTAGCCCCCTCCCCGCAAGCGGGGAGAGGACTCCCCACCGTTTAGCAAGAGAGTTTCTGCTCGGCCAAGGAAGGATTGAAGGTGGTGCCGGTTTTCAGCATTGCGCATGCGACGTTGAGGAGGCGGTCGGCGACGGATCGCAGGGCACGACCGTGGCTGTGACCTCGGCTTCGAAGGGCGGCGTACTTCAAACGGCTCCGAGAGTCGTGCTGAATGGCGACGCGTGCCCAATGGTACATGGCGTTGGCGAGCCGGTCGTGGCAGGCCTGTCTTCTGATGACGATGCAGCTCTTGCCGGACCGCTTGGTAACGGGCGCGACTCCTGTCAAACTGCGCAAGGCGGCGTGGTCACGTCGCTGCAGGGCATCGAAGGCTTCTGCGAGCAGCGTGGCGAGGACGATCCTTCCCACTCCCGGCAAGGATGCGAGGATCTCCACGTCATGCTGCTTCCTCTGCCCCGGCTCGGTCTCCTCGGTCGGGACAAGGCGGGCAGTCAGGGTATCGAGCCGCTGATGCGCTTGCTTGAGCTGCCGGTTCACGAGGCGAATGCGGGCAATGAGCGTGGCAATGTGGGCGCTGGCGGCTTCGGTCGTCCCGGCGGCGACCTTGACGGGCGGCGTGCGCAGCACGGCGAGCACATGGGTGGCGTCGACGCGGCGGATGCGGTTGCGTTTGAGAAGCTTGGCGATCGTCGCCGCGCGGATCCGCGCGGCTTTGGCCGGCGTCGGCACGGCTTCCCAGAGATCGAGCAGCCACTCGGCCCCGAGGTCGTTTTCGAGCTCGAGCAGCGCAGGAAAGTAGCGCCAGAGCTGCTCGCGCATGCGGTTGGTCAACCGGTTGCGCTCGGCGCCGAGGTCCTCGGCCATGCGCGACCATTCGCGCAATTCGATGACGACAGGATCGGCGGCGGCGAGCAGCCGGAAGCACCGGCGATCGGTGCGCAAGGCCGAGGCCATCACTTCGGCATCGCGGCTGTCGTCCTTGGCGCCGGCCAGGGTGAACCGGTCGCGAAAGCGATCCATTTGTTTCGGGTTGATGGCATGCACCTGGCAGCCGCGCTCGATCAGCGTCTCGACCACGGGCCCGTGCGGCACCTCGATCGCGACCTGGATTTGCCCGGCCTCGGTTGCACCGCTGGTTGCCGTCAGCCAGGCCGCCAGCTCGGCGAGCCCTTCGCCGCCGTGCCTGAAGACCCTTTCGCCGATTTTCCGGCCATCACCATCCGTGAGGAACACATGATGGCTCTCCGACGCCCAGTCGACGCCGGCATAGAATTGTTTCTGATCGGTCATCCCTTCTCCTCGTCCAAGCCTGCGAGCCACCGCGATCTTCGCCGATCCCTGTACTGGCGCTCGGAAACGGATACAGCTCCGGCGCGGACTCCCCACGGGGCATCGATCACGGCCAATCCGACGGGGCACGCGTCCTCTCCAGGTGGTCGGGCCACAGGGGACAATTGGTTGCTCCCGACGAATCGGCTCGGTTCAGGAAGGCTACGCCAATTTCGGCCGTCGTCGCGGGTCATGCTTCATTCCGCTACGCTTCACTTCGCACGACACGCGACGACGGCGTGCAACCCAAGAACCGCCGGAAAAAGGTACAGGGGACTGCGACGGCGCGGCATTTCCCTTCTCCCCGCCTGCGGGGAGAAGGTGCCGGCAGGCGGATGAGGGGCAACTCCAAATAGCAAGTTCGACCAACACTCTTGCGGCTGCCGCTCTTTCCATGGAAAAGAGGGCGGGTATGCCAAATTCTCGGGGAAGGTGAAGCCATGGACGGCGTGACAGTGATCGATCATCCGCTGGTGCAGCACAAGCTGACCATCATGCGCAAGAAGGAGACGTCGACCGCAGGGTTTCGCCGGCTGCTGCGGGAGATCTCGACGCTGCTCTGCTACGAGGTGACGCGCGACCTGGAACTCACCATGGAGCGGATCGAAACGCCGCTGCAGGAGATCGACGCTCCCATTCTCGAGGGCAAGAAGCTTGTCTTCGCCTCGATCCTGCGCGCCGGCAACGGTCTGCTCGAGGGCATGCTCGAACTCGTCCCCTCGGCCCGCGTCTCGCATATCGGCGTCTACCGCGACCACGAGACGCTGCAGCCGGTCGAATACTATTTCAAGGCGCCTGACAGCCTCAACGAACGGCTGGTCATCGTCGTCGATCCGATGCTTGCGACCGGCAATTCCTCGATCGCCGCGATCGACAAGCTGAAGGAACGGGGCGCCAAGAACATCCGCTTCCTCTGCCTGCTTGCCGCACCGGAAGGCATCCGCAACTTCCACGGCGTGCATCCGGACGTGCCGATCTTCACGGCTTCGATCGACAGCCACCTGAACGAAAAGG
Organism: Sinorhizobium fredii NGR234; assembly: GCF_000018545.1. Taxonomy (NCBI): domain Bacteria; kingdom Pseudomonadati; phylum Pseudomonadota; class Alphaproteobacteria; order Hyphomicrobiales; family Rhizobiaceae; genus Ensifer; species Ensifer fredii. The sequence continues at coordinate 3,665,111 of NC_012587.1, read as the reverse complement.
GCTATATCGTGCCCGGTCTCGGCGACGCGGGCGACCGCATGTACGGCACCAAGTAGATCTTCCTTAACCAGTTGACGAAGCAAACGAGGCGCCGCCGGTTTTCCGGCGGCTTTTTTGCGCGGTATTAGCAATGTTCCGGTGAGATCGGCGAACGCGCCAGCCGATCCCCGGAGCCAAGAATGTTGACCCGTTTCATTGCCTTTGCCGGCGGACTTGCCGCCATTGCCCTCGTCGTGCCGGACCTCGTCTCCAATTATCTCGATCGCCGCGACACCACCTCGTCGCAGCAGGCCACCACGAACCCCACGCCGGCAACCGCCAGCTACGCGGCGGGCAAGGCCGTCGTGCTCGAGGCCGATCGCTCCGGCCATTTCACCGGCACGTTCCGGATCAACGGACGGTCGGAAAGGGGGCTGGTCGACACCGGTGCGAGCACCATCGCCATCAACGCCTCTGCCGCCCGGCGGTTCGGCATCGCGGTCGGCAGCCTCTCCTTCGATGCGCGGGCGCAGACCGCCAACGGCATCGTCGAGGCCGCCCATGTCAGCCTCGACCGGGTCGAGATCGGCGGCATTTCGCTCCGGAACGTCGAGGCCATGGTCCTCCCGGACAAGGCACTTTCGGGCATGCTCGTCGGCATGTCCTTCCTGAGCCGCCTCTCGTCCTATCGGGTCGAAGACGGCGCGCTGCAGCTCGTCAGGTAATTCTCGAAACGATCACGGGGCGCGAGGCGGGCCGCTCGTCGGCAATCGCATAGAACCCGGCAATCCTGTCTCTCACCGCTTCGGCCTGCTGCCGGTCGGCGGCATGCACAAAGGCGATCGGTTCGCCCCTCTCGACCTTTGTCCCCAGCGGTTTGAGGCCGGCAAGTCCCACCCGATGATCGATCCGGTCGTCCGGTCGCGTCCGCCCGCCGCCGAGCGCAATGACGGCCATCCCCAGCTCACGCGTCTCGCATGCGGCGAGATAGCCGTCGCGGTTGGCAGGCACGATGACGACGGCCGGTGCCTTTTCGAGGTAGGCTTCGGATCGATCGACGAAATCGGCGGGTCCCCCGAGCCGATGCACCATAAGGGCGAAGCGTTCCATCGCGTCGCCACTCTCCAGAGCTTGACGAGCCATGGCTTCGCCTGCAGCCGGGTGCGCCGCCATCCTCGCCGCGACGAGCATTTCCGCCGCGAAAGCCATCACCACCTGGTCGAGGCGGGTTCCCGACTTTTCGCCGCGCAGATAGGCAAGGCAGTTCTCGACTTCCAGCGCATTTCCGACCGCGTCCGCGAGCGGCTCGTTCATGTCGGTGATCAGCGCCAAGGTGTTCACCCCTGCCCCATTTGCGACGTCGACGAGCGAGCGCGCCAGGGTCTTGGTCGCTCGCGCATCGGTCATGAAGGACCCATTGCCGAGCTTGACGTCCAGCACCAGCGACTGAAGCCCGGCGGCGAGTTTTTTCGACAGGATCGACGCGGTGATCAGCGGCACCGAATCGACCGTCGCGGTCACGTCGCGGATCGCGTAGAGGCGCTTGTCGGCCGGTGCGAGATTGGCGGTCTGGCCGATGATGGCGCAGCCGACCTCATCGACGATCTGGCGAAACAGTTCGGGCGACGGCTGGATGTTGTAGCCCGGGATCGATTCGAGCTTGTCGAGCGTGCCGCCGGTGTGACCGAGGCCTCGCCCGGAGATCATCGGCACGTTGGGGCCGCAGGCGGCCACGATCGGCGCCAGCATCAGCGAGACATTGTCGCCGACGCCGCCGGTCGAATGCTTGTCGACGATGGGGCGGCCGAACTCGCTCCAGTCGAGGATGTCGCCGGAATCGCGCATCGCCAGCGTCAGCGCCACGCATTCGTCGCGGTTCATGCCGGAGAACCAGGTGGCCATGGCGAAGGCGGCGACCTGCCCTTCCGAGATCGAGCCGTCGGCGAGACCGCTGACGAAGTCGGCTATCTCCGCTCGGTCGAGCCGACCGCCGTCCCGCTTCTTCCGGATCACTTCCTGGGGAAGCAGGGCCATGTCAGCCTTCGCTCGCGATCATTTCCTTGAGGATCGAAGCCAGGCGCTGGCCGCCGAAGGGCGCCATCTCCTTCGTCTCTTGATGGCTGAGTTCCCCTCCGGTCATGCCGGCGCCGAAATTGGTGATGACCGAGGCGGCCGCGACCTTCAGACCGAAGAACCGGGCAAGGATCACCTCGGGCACGGTGGACATGCCGACCGCATCCGCGCCGAGGATGCGGGCCATGCGGATTTCCGCCGGCGTTTCGAAGCTCGGGCCGGAGAACCACATATAGACGCCACGCGCCAATGGAATGCCGAGCCGCTCGGCTGCCTCCTCCATGCCGACGGCGAGCGCCGCGTCATAGGCATTGGTCATGCCGACGAAACGGTCGTCGCTTTCGACGCCGATCAGCGGATTGGAGCCGGAAAAGGCGATGTGATCGGCGATCCGCATCACCGAGCCGGGCGGCATGTCTTCCCTGAGCGATCCGGCCGAATTGGTGAGGATCAGGTTTTCGACGCCGATCCGCTTCAACGTCTCGATCGGCAAGCGCATCGCATTGGCATCGCCGCGCTCATAATAATGGACCCGGCCGGAAAGCATGACGACGGGAACATTGCCGAGCCGGCCGAGGACGAGCTCGCCGGCATGGCCGGAAACGCTGCTGACCGGGAAGCCCGGTATGTCCGCATAGGAAATGCGGACCGGCTCGCTCACCGCCTCGACAAGCGCGCCGAGACCCGAACCGAGGACGATGCCGTGGCGCGGCGATAGTCCGCCGAGCTTCCCCCGCAGGAATTCAGCCGCGCCGCTCATCCGAGGATCTCGGTCTCGAAGCTGTGCGGCAGCAGGTCGGAGAGCGCCAGGCTTTTCTTGATGCCGGTCTCGTCGCAGAGATAGATGCGGGTGCTGGCGCCGGAAAATTCCGCCAGCCGCTGCCGGCAACCGCCGCAGGGCGGGCACAGCGCCAGCTTCTCGGCGATGACGGCCACCTCCATGATCTTGCGCTGCCCGGCCATCACCATGTGGCTGATCGCCGTGGTCTCGGCGCACCAGCCCTCCGGAAAGGACAGGTTCTCGATATTGGCACCGGTATAGATCTTGCCGTCCTCGGCGCGGATCGCCGCCCCCACCGGAAACTTCGAATAGGGCGCATGCGCCTTTGCCATGGCTTCACGCGCCGCGACGAAGAGCTCGTCCTTCGGCATAAGTCTGTCCTTATAATTGTGCATATCGTTATCCCAAAACCGCTGCGCACTTTTGGGCGACAGGCATCCTTGATTCATGCATGTCGCTGTCCCAAAACCGCTGCGCACTTTTGGGCGACATGCATCCTTGATTCATGCATGTCGCTGTCCCAAAACCGCTGCGCACTTTTGGGCGACATGCATTAACGCTCCTTCACATAGGGTACGCCGCCGGCCTTCGGCGGGATCGCCTTGCCGATGAAGCCGGCGAGCAGGATGACGGTGAGGATATAGGGCAGCGCCTGCATCAATTGTACCGGCACCTGGCCGATGAGCGGCAAGGGCGTGCCCTGCAGACGGATGGCGAGCGCATCGAGGAAACCGAAGAGCAGGCAGGCGAACATGACGTTCTTCGGCCGCCATTTGGCGAAGATCAGCGCCGCGAGCGCGATATAGCCCTTGCCCGCCGTCATGCCTTTGACGAAGCCGGCGGTCATGGCGAGAGACAGGTAGGCGCCGGCAAAACCACAGAGAATGCCGCAGCAGATCACCGCGCGGTATCTCAGCCAGATCACCGAGATGCCGGCCGTGTCGACCGCACCGGGGTTTTCGCCGACCGCCCGCAGCCGCAGCCCGAACCGGGTGCGGTAGAGGATCCACCAGGTCGCCGGCACCATGGCAAAGGCGAGATAGGTGAGCAGGAAATGCCCCGAGAGCAGGTCCGCATAGATCGGCCCAAGGAGAGGGATTTCCCGGATCGCGTCGGCGCCGGGAAGGTGGATCGTCTGGAACCTGGCGCCTTCGCCGAGCGCCGGCGTGCGGCCGCCCTGGCGGAACCAGGCTTCACCGAGAATCACCGTCGAGCCGGCGACGATGAAGTTGATCGCCACGCCCGAGACGATCTGGTTGCCGCGCTGGGTGATCGAGGCATAGCCGTGGACGAGGGACAGAAGGATGGAGATGAGGACAGCGGCGAGCAGCCCCACCCAGACCGACTGGGTGACGGCGGCGACGGCACCGGCGGCGAAGGCGGCGCCGAGCATCTTGCCCTCAAGCCCGATGTCGAAAACGCCGGCCCGCTCGGTGAAAAGGCCGGCAAGCGCCGCAAAGACCAGCGGCACGGAGACGCGGATCGTCGATTCGAGGAGCACCACGAGGACGTGGAAGAAATCCATGGCGTCAGGCTCCCTTGGTCTGGACGACGGCGGCGGCGCGCTGGCCGCGCATGGCGAAAGCGCGGGTGATCGCCGGGCGGAACATGTTTTCGAGTGCGCCGGCAAACAGGATGACGAGGCCCTGGATGATGACGATCATGTCGCGCGAGATCGACGGCATCTCGAAGGCGATCTCGGCGCCGCCCTGGTAGAGGACGCCGAAGAGGATCGCCGCGGGGATGATGCCGCCCGGATGCGAGCGGCCCATCAGCGCGACCGCGATGCCGACGAAGCCGGCGCCCTGGACGAAATCGAGCTGCATGCGGAACTGCTCGCCCATGATCGGATTCAGCGCCATCATCCCGGCAAGACCGCCGGAGATCATCATGGTGATGACGGTGATGCGGCTTTCGCGGATGCCGGCATAGCGCGCCGCCGAGGGACTATGGCCCATGGTGCGCATCTCGTAGCCGAGCTTGGTGCGCCAGATCAGCACCCAGACGCCGAAGGCGGCGGCGAGCGCCAGCAGGAAGGAGATGTTGAAGGGGGCGGTGCCGACATTGAGGCCGAAGATCGACAAGAGCCAGTCGAGCTTCGGCAATTGGCCGCCCTCGGCGAAGGTCCGCGTCTGCGGCGCCATCGATCCGAGCGGTTTCAGGACGCGCGTCAACAGATAGACCATCAGGCTCGAGGCGATGAAGTTGAACATGATGGTGGTGATGACGATGTGGCTGCCGCGCTTGGCCTGCAGCCAGCCGGGCAGGAAGGCCCAGAGCGCGCCGAAGAAGGCCGAGCCGAGGATGGCGAGCGGGAAGACCACGTACCAGGGCATCACCTGGTCGAGCCACAGGCAGGCGAGCGCCACGCCGATGCCGCCGACATAGGCCTGGCCCTCGCCGCCGATATTGAAGAGCCCGGCATGGAAGGCGACGGCGACGGCAAGGCCGGTGAAGATGAAGGTCGTCGCGTAATAGAGCGTGAAGCCGATATATTCGCCGCGGCCGAAGGCGCCGTTGATCAGGTGGTAAGCCGCCTCGAACGGATTTTCGCCGACGAGCAGCACGACGAGACCGGCGACGACGAAGGCGACGGCAAGGTTGATCAGCGGGATCAGGCCATATTCGACCCAGCCCGGGAGCTTCGCGTAGGGTGTGCTCATTCTGCGGCCTCCTTGCGGCCTTCGACGCCGGCCATCAGGAGACCGAGTTCGCCCTCGGTCGCCTCCGGGCTGCGCTCGCCGACGACGCGGCCGGCGAACATCACGAGGATGCGGTCGGAGAGCGAGCGGATCTCGTCGAGCTCGACGGAGACGAGCAGCACGGCCTTGCCCTGGTCGCGCATCTCGATGATCCGCTTGTGGATGAACTCGATCGCGCCGACGTCGACGCCGCGGGTCGGCTGGCCGATGATCAGCACGTCCGGACTGCGCTCCATCTCGCGGGCCAGGACGATTTTTTGCTGGTTGCCGCCGGAGAAATTGGCGGTCTTCAGGCGCGCATTCGGCGGGCGGATGTCGTATTTGGCGATCTTCTCCTCGGCATCCCTGCGGATCGCGTCGATGTCGAGGAAGACGCCTTTCAGATAGCGCGGGTCGTTGTGGTATCCGAGAATGGCATTCTCGCTCTCCTCGAATTTGAGGACGAGACCGACGTGATGCCTGTCTTCCGGGACATGCGCCAAGCCGCGGGCCCGGAGTTCGGCAGGATCCCTGTGGCCCGTCACATCGACGGACTTGCCGTTCAAAAGCACGGTTCCGGCGGTCGCCTTGCGGATGCCGGCGATCGCCTCGAGCAGTTCCGACTGGCCGTTGCCGGCGACACCGGCGATGCCGACGATCTCGCCGGCCTTGACCTCGAAGGAGACGTCGTCGACCATGGTCACGCCGCGGCTGTCCTTGACCGTGAGGCCTTGCACCGCGAGCTTCACATCGCCGGGGCTCGCCTCGCCCTTCTCGACACGCAGCAGCACGCGGCGGCCGACCATCAGTTCGGCCAGTTCCTCGACCGAGGTCTCGCGCGTCGTGCGGGTCGCGACCATCTCGCCGCGGCGCATCACCGAGACCTCGTCGGTGATCGCCATGATCTCGCGCAGCTTGTGGGTGATCAGGATGATCGTCTTTCCCTGCGCCTTGAGCTGGCCGAGAATGCGGAAGAGATGGTCGGCCTCGGCCGGCGTCAGCACGCCGGTCGGCTCGTCGAGGATCAGGATGTCGGCGCGGCGATAGAGGGCCTTCAGGATTTCCACCCGCTGCTGGAGACCGACCGGCAGTTCCTCGATCAGCGCATCCGGATTGACCTCGAGGGCATATTCCTTTTCGAGCCGCTTCAGTTCCTGGCGCGCCTTGGCGATGCCCTTGTTGAGGATCTGGCTGTCCTCGGCGCCGAGCATGACGTTCTCGAGCACGGTGAAATTCTCGACCAGCATGAAATGCTGGTGGACCATGCCGATGCCGACGGAGATCGCGGTGTTCGGATCGCGAATGGAGACGGACTTGCCGTCGACGAAAATCTCGCCGCTGTCGGCCTGGTAGAAGCCGTAGAGGATCGACATCAGCGTCGATTTGCCAGCGCCATTTTCGCCGATGATGCCGTGGATGGTGCCCTTGCGAACCCTAAGATTGATGTCCTTGTTGGCGTGGACCGGACCGAAGCTCTTGTCGATCCCGCGCAATTCGATGGCAATATTATCCATATTGGCCTGCGATCCCCTTTTTGCCCGCTTCGACCCGCCCCAGGACCGTGCCGGCAAATTTTTACCATTTGGTATAAGTTTATCACCGATTTTCCGGCGCGAAAGCCTCAAATCGCGATCTCCTTATACTCTCATCGGATCGCCGCTGAGAGTCCAGCGTGAATATACACAGGCGTATGAGGGACCAAGCCGACGTTGCCGGGAGCGCGCGCCGCGAAGAGCAAGGCCCCTCCCCAGCCCCTCCCCACAAAGGGGAGGGGCTTACGGTGCTGCGCCATTTCCGTCCCTATCTCAGCCTTTGCGTGTGCTGCGACGGATCGAATTGGCGGATTGATCGAGGCGCGCTACAAGTCCCTCGCCCTTGTGGGGAGGGGTTGGGGAGGGGTTGCGCCACCTATGCCTTCGCAGGCGCCCGCAGCAGCCTCAGCGCGTTGATCGTCACCAGGACGGTGGCGCCGGTGTCGGCGAGGATCGCCGGCCAGAGGCCGGTCACACCGGCGATCGTGGTCACCAGAAAGACCGCCTTGAGGCCGAGCGCGATCGCGATGTTCTGGTGGATATTGCGCATCGTCCGCCGCGACAGCCTCACCATCGCGGCGATATCCGAGACACGCCCGTGAAGACTGGCGGCGTCGGCCGTCTCCAGCGCCACATCGGTGCCGCCGCCGACCGCGATGCCGACATCGGCCGCCGCCAGTGCCGGCGCGTCGTTGATGCCGTCGCCGACCTTGGCGACCACATATCCTTCGCCCTTCAATTCGCCGACGATGCGCTGCTTGTCTTCCGGCAGGAGTTCGGCGCGCGCCTCGATCCCGAGCCGCCCGGCAATGGCTTCGGCAGTGCGCCGGTTGTCGCCGGTGAGCATGAGGACGCGGAGGCCGCTGTCGGCCAGCGCCTTCACACCGGTTACGGCATCGGCGCGCGGCTCGTCGCGCATCGCGAGCGCGCCGGCGGCACGACCATCGGCGATCAACACCGAAACGGTCTTGCCTTTATCGTGCAATGCCGCCACCTGAGCCTGCTCATCGGCCGTCAAAGGCGCCCGGCGGCCAGCCTCTTGCGGCGAGCCGAGAAAGAGGTCTGCGCCCGCCACCCTGCCGCTGATGCCCTTGCCGCCGAGGGCCTTGATCTCCGAAACGGCCGGCAAGGCAATTCCACCGGCCTCGGCGCGGGACAGGATCGCCTGCGCCAGCGGATGGCTGGAGCCCTGTTCGAGGACGGCCGCATGGCGGAGAACGTCCGCCTCGGTCCAGCCGAACCCGAGAATATCCGTCACTTTCGGCTTACCTTCGGTCAGCGTGCCGGTCTTGTCGAAGGCGACGGCGGTGACCTTGCCGACAGTTTCGAGCACGGCGCCGCCCTTGATAAGCAGGCCACGGCGGGCACCGGCAGAAAGGCTCGCGGCGATCGCCGCCGGTGTGGAAATGACGAGGGCGCAGGGGCAGCCGATCAACAGAAGCGCGAGCCCCTTGTAGATCCACTCCTGCCACGGACCGCCGAGGAAAAGCGGCGGTACGGTCGCAACGAGTGCCGCGACGAGGGCGACGGCCGGCGTATAGCCGCGCGAGAACCGGTCGATGAACCGCTCCGTCGGCGCCTTCGTCTCCTGCGCCTCCTCGACCAGCCTGATGACCCGGGCGATGGTGTTATCGGCGGCAGCCGCGGTGACACGCAGCCGTAGGGCCCCGTCGCCGTTGACCGTGCCGGCAAAGGCGTTGTCGCCGGGACCTTTCTTAACGGGCGCGCTCTCGCCGGTCACCGGCGCCTCGTCGATGCCGCTCTCGCCGGTGAGGATCACGCCGTCGGCGGCGAGCCGGTCGCCGGGGCGAACCAGAATTGTGGCGCCGACCGGCAGGCTTTCCGCCGGAACCTCGGTCATACGGCCATCGGCCTCCATGAGCGCGGTTTTCGGCACAAGTGCGGTGAGCGCCTCGATGCTCGCACGGGCCTTGCCGGCGGCGATCCCCTCCAGCAGCTCACCGATCAGGCAGAGAAACACGACCATCGCCGCCTCCTCGGCGGCGCCGATGAAAACCGCGCCGGCGGCTGCGATGGTCATCAGCATCTCGATGGAAAACGGCGTGCCGTTGAGGGCGGCCATGACCGCACGCCTGGCGATCGGCAGCAGGCCGACAAGCATGGCAAGGGTGAAGATCCAGGGCTCGGTCGCGGGTAAGAGCTTACCGATGCCGTAGGCACCGGCAAGCGCGATGCCGCAGGCAATCGTCAGCCGGCCCTTTCTCGTTTGCCACCAACGCTCCATGCGCCGCTCACGATTCGCGACGCCAATGATCGGGGGGACTTCGAGACGTGCGGACGGCACATCGTGTCGGTGATGGTCACCACCCGTCGCGCCATGCGCATGGCCGCAGCAAGCGTGATCGCCCGGAGGCATACTTGGTGACGCGTCGCCGGCCAAGGGCGAAAGCCCGTAGCCGAGCCCCGCAACCTTGCGCCTGATTGCCGGACCGACATCGTCGTTTCCGGCATGCCGCACGGTCATTGTGGCCGCGCTCACCGACACGCTGACGCCTTCGACGCCGACGACCCGCCTGACGGCGGTGTCGATCTTCGCCGCGCAGGACGCGCAATCCATGCCTTCGACGCGATACCTGCTTTCCCGAACCGGACCTGTCATGCGTTGCTCCTTCCAGCTTCGAGAGCAGGCTACAACCTCTAGCGACTAGAGCTACAAGCAAAAAAGCCACGGCGCGACGAAGTCGCTAGCGGACCTAGCTTCGGCGCGGCGGTCGCGGTCGCTTGCCCCCGGCAAGCAGCCGCTGCCGAGCGGCAGCTTGACTGGAGATTCGACGAAAGCGACCCTCGATCAGAACGAGGCACCCGCGCGACGCTTCCAAACCCCTAATTTCTAGTTGCAAAACCAATGCAACCATGTATTTTCATTTCTGCTCTGGCACAACCTATGACGTTGATGATCTGGTTGACGTTTGCGGCCGCATTGCCGTGCCATCGCTCTTTTTCATAACTCGAGATCAAGAATCGCCCTGACCGGGAACGGTCAGGGCATTTCTGGTGCTGGACATCCTGACTCCATCGCGCGGATCGGATAAGAGGGTCGTGGCGCGGGAAATTGCGCCCAAAGGCGATTTGCACGAATGAATGCTTTCGAACGAATGATCGCCCGGCAATTGGCTCCGTACCTCGGTTCGGTCGGATTTCTGAGACACGGCCAGACGTGGAACCGGCGTACGGACGGCGTCGTCCAGGTCATCTCCGTGCAACGGTCGACGACCAACCGGAGTTCGATTCCCGCTTCACGGTGAATATCGGCGTGACCCCCGATACAAGGTCGACAAAGGCCTGGGTTGCCGAGACTGAATGCCGGGCCCGCCAGCGCATCGGCTTCCTGCGCCCGGAGCGGCAGGATCATTGGTACCGCTATCTTCCGAAGGACCCGGCGAGCGTAGAGCGCGCCGTGGCAGAAGCCCGCGCAGATATAGAAGCTCACGCGCTGCCCTACCTTTCCCAAAGGTCAGGCGATTTTCCGCGGCTATTGCTTTGGGCCACATCGGCAATGCAAGCGCATGTTACGGTCTCGAGAGCATTCGACCGTCTGTGGCGACGGATCACCGCTCACTGGCCGTTCAACACGGGCGTCTGATCGATCGTCGGGACAACAGGCGCGGTCGGATGAACGTTGTTCTTGATTGGCGACAAGTTGCAACGGCGATCCCGCTGCCGAATAGCAGCGGGATCGTTGGCTCGCGACGCTATCATTCGTGAATTGTGTAGGATCCCAGCTTGCAGAGATCCTGCTTGTCTTCCGTCGTCTCGAGATTCGAGTTCTCATCGAATTCGAAACGCATGTCGTACTCGCAGACGTCCCGGCCGTCGGCGATCGTAAGTTCGATTGATTCGCCCGGCTCCAAAACCTGGCTGCCGAACACGTCGTCCTCCCATTCCTCGACCCCGACCGGCGACGTATGGAAACGGACGAGCGTCGCGCTTGTGTCATTCTTCAACGTGAAGACCAGATCCTCGGCCTGAGCCGACGATGCGAACGCGATCGCCGCCACGGTGACGGCAACCAAAACAGAATGCTTCATGAAGTAAGTCCCCTGCCCGAAATTGAGCCTGCGCACACTAGCCTTGGAGGCCGAAACGACAATGCCTTTCCGGCCTACCGGTCGCAGCGCACCAAAAATGGATGCTTTTCGCGATCAGCCCGGGCCTGCCCGTGTTCCATAGATGACTCCTTCCAAAGTGCTTCCTGTGCTATGTTTTCGGCTTGGCGCTTCCTTGCGGAGGGAAAGCAATATGGAAGCTCTCACACTCTTCGCGCGAAAATACATTTTGGCCGTTTTATCGGGTTGCATGCTTCTCGCCTCTCCAGTGGCGGCCGAAGAGGCCGCCGATGTCGCGACCGGGACGCGGCTCGCCGAATTGCTCAGGGCGGCCAGAAGCGTGCTTTCGAATTATCAGACGCTCATCAACGATCCGGCCGTGGCGGACAAGCATCTCGATGGCGAGCGTTTCACGGCCGAGGCCATCGCCCTCTACGGCAAGCGCACCGGCAGTCAATTGATCTCCGACGGCCTGGCTGAACGCGACCGCAAGCTGCTCCAGGCTCAGGTCGACGCCATGCGCGAGGTGATCGACGAACATCAGGACGACATAAACCGGCCCGGCATCGCCTTCAAAGGCTTCGTTCCAGCCGTCTTTGCGCGCCTGATGAACGAGAAATTCGCCGCCAAGGTGGGAAACGAGGCGCTGGTCCGCGTCACGGCGCCGGAGGTCCTGGTGCGTAACCGCAAGTCGCTTCCCGACGCCTGGGAGGCGAAGGTCATCGAGGAGGTCTTCCCGGACCCGCAAAGGCCGAAGGAGGACAGCTACACGGAAGTGACCGAGGTGAACGGCCGCCCCGCCTTTCGCATGCTGCTGCCGGAGTATTACACCGATTCCTGCCTCGTCTGTCACGGTGCCCCGAAGGGTGAAATCGACGTCACCGGCTACCCGAAGGAGGGCGGCAAGGCGGGCGACCTGGGCGGTGCGATCAGCATCGTCTTGTTCCAATGAGCGCGCTGGGAGAGCGGTTGCGGCCAGTCGAGGCTGTCCCGACGCCGGCCAGGAAGCTCGCCGGCCGGCTTGCCAATCTGCCGATCTCCGCCCGCGTCGCAACGCTGACGGCGGCCGGGCTGATCAGCCTGATCCTGTCATCGGTGTTTCTCACCCAGGCACTCCACCGCAGCGCCGAGCGCATGGCCGACACCCAGGAATTGTTCGACCGCGCTGCATCGGCGGCGGCGGCGCATGTCGCCTTCGGCGATCTCAGATACTGGCTGACCGATCTCTCCGTCAGCCTGCTGATGAATTCGCAGCGCAACGCCGAACAGGCCCGCGAACGCCTGCAGATCCAGCTGGAACGCCTTGCCAAGCATTCTCCGGACGCCGTCAGGGAAATCCGCACGGAAATCGACGCCTATGTCGCAACGGCGCTGCAGGCGACCGAAAGCTACACTGCGGACAACCGCATCCTCGGCAACACCTTGCTGGCGGAGGCACGCACCCACAGCGGCCACGTCGATCAGAATCTCAACAGGCTTGTCGAGCAGGTAAAGGCCGATGCCGAGGCGGCCCGCAACGAGGTCGTGGCACAGGCGCAGAAGACGGCGACGACCGCCGCCATCCTGGTCGGCGGCGTCGTCCTCGTCGGCTCGCTTCTGACGCTCCTGGTCCTGCGCTCGATCGTCGGCCCGCTCCGGCGCCTCAATCGGGTGATCGGAGATCTGACGGAAGGCCGATACGACGTGGAGATCCCTCAGGAGGGCGGCGACGACTTCGGAGCGATGGCGAAAACGCTTTCGCTCTTCCAGCAGAACGCGATCGAAAAGAAGAAGCTCGAAGACGAGGCGGAGCGGCAAAGGCGGACGATCGCCGCGGCCCTCGAGGCGATCTCCGACGGGTTCGTTCTCTACGATCCGGATGACAAGATCCTGGTCGCCAACAGCCGATATTGCGAAATTTTCCCGAGCCACAAACCGAACGAGCTTCGCGGCAAGAGCTTCCGCGAAATCCTGGAACAGAACCTCGCAAAAGGAAAAGTGGACCTCGAAGGCAAGGCGCCGGAAGAATGGATCGAAGACCGTCTGCGCCTCCACCGCGATCCGGCCGGCCTCGCCGACGAGAGGCGGTTCGACGACAAGTGGGTGCGCATCACCAAGCGCAAGATCCCGGACGGCGGGACTGTGGCGGTTTATACCGACATCACCGAGCTCAAGCAGAGGCAGGCCGAGCTGGAGCGGGCGAAGAGCAATGCCGAAGCGGCAAGCGAGGCCAAGAGCCGCTTTCTCGCCTCGATGAGCCACGAATTGCGCACGCCGCTGAATGCGATCATCGGCTACAGCGAAATGCTGATAGAAGAGGCGCACGATCACGGCGAGAACGAGCTGGTTCCGGACCTCGAGAAAATCGCCTCTGCCGGCCGGCATCTGCTGGCGCTCATCAACGACATCCTCGACCTGTCGAAGATCGAGGCGAACAAGATGGAGGTCTTCCTCGAAAGCTTCGGCGTCGCCCAGTTGCTCGGCGACGTCAGCGCGACAGTCGCCCCGCTGATGGCGAAGAACCGCAACGCCTTCGTGCAGGAGTTCGACGGCGACCTCGGAGAGATGCACTCCGACCAGACCAAGCTGCGCCAGAATCTCTTCAACCTGCTCAGCAACGCTGCGAAGTTCACCACCGGCGGCCGCGTCACGCTTTCGGCGCGGCGAGAGGGGCGGGCGGACGGCGATTGGCTTGTCTTCAAGGTATCGGATACCGGCATCGGGATGACGCCGGAGCAGCTGGACCGGCTTTTCAACGCCTTCACGCAAGCCGATGCTTCCACCACCCGAAACTATGGCGGAACGGGTTTGGGCTTGAGCATCACCCGCAGTTTCAGCCGCATGATCGGCGGCATCGTCAATGTCGAAAGCGAAGCCGGAAAGGGCTCGGTCTTCACGATGGAAGTGCCGGCGCTCTGCAGACGGGAGGCCGAAGTGCCCCCGGCGGCCGAGCCATCGCAGGTTATCCAGCCGGGCCGCACCGCGCTCATCATCGACGACGACCCGGCCGCCCGCAACCTGATTGCAAAGGCGCTCGCGGAAGCGGGCCTTGCCTCGATGCAGGCGGCAAGCGGAGCGGAAGGTATAGCGGTCGCCCGGGAGTATCGGCCCGACGCCATCATTCTCGACATCATCATGCCGCACCAGGACGGCTGGTCGGTGCTGCGCACGCTGAAGGGCGATCCCGACCTCTGCACCATCCCGGTGATCCTGGCGACGATCCTGGCGGATCGCGAACTTGGGCTCTCGCTCGGAGCGGTCGAATATCTGACCAAGCCGATCGACACCGACAAGCTGATCCGGACGATCGAGGCTAGCGGCGGCGGAAACCGCGACGTGCTGATCGTCGACGACGATCAGGCTTCGCGTGACTTCCTGCGGCGCATTCTGGTGAAAAGGGATTGGAAGGTCCACGAGGCAGGCGACGGCATTCGCGGTCTCGAAGTGATGAAACGGCTTCTGCCGCGCCTGGTCCTGCTCGATCTTCTGATGCCGGAACTGGACGGTTTCGAGACCCTCAGCGAGATGCAGCGTATCCCAGAGCTGCAGAACATTCCGGTCGTGGTGGTCACCTCGAAGGACCTCTCGGCAAGCGAGTTGCGTTGGCTGCGTGAACGGGCGGTCGCCGTCGTCAACAAGGGAGCGAACAGCCGGTCGCAACTTGTCGAGGCTCTCGAACGTCAGATCGCATCGCGTGAAACGGCCGGTCAGACCGGCGGGTGACGGGCTCAGGATTGCTGCAGAAGTTTGAGTGGCAGGATTCCTGGATCGGTTTCGAATTCGAGGAAACCTGCAGCAGGCCGGAGGAACCGAAATGACGAGAATCCTTCTGGTGGAAGACAATGAAATGAACCGCGACATGCTTTCGCGGCGGTTGTCTCGTCGCGGCTTCGACGTGCTGATTGCCGAGAACGGCAAGGACGGCGTCGAGATCGCCGCTTCGGAAAGGCCCGACCTGATCCTGATGGATATGAGCCTGCCGGTGATGGACGGCTGGGAAGCCACCAGACAGATCAAGGCCAATCCGGTGACCTGCGGGATTCCGGTCATAGCGCTGACGGCCCACGCCATGGCGAGCGATCGGGACATGGCGCTCGATGCCGGCTGCGACGACTATGACAGCAAGCCGATCGACCTGCCGCAGCTTGTCCGTAAGATCGAGCAGTTGCTCACCACACCTCATTGAGTGGCGTTTGAAATGAGTGTCGGAAACGAATTCCAGCGTCAGGCCCTTGCCACCCATGTGGCACAGCGGATGGCCGGCCCCGCACAGGCGATCCTGGGCTTTCAGGAACTGTTGCTCGAACAGGCGCGAGATCTCGGTCTGACGCATATGCTGGCCGACCTCGAGCGGATCGGCGCTGCAGCGACCCAATTGAACGGTTTCATCGATCGCCTGATCGACGACAAGGCGAACTGTCCCGCCGAAGACGCAGCCGAGGCGGATGCACGGTTGCGGCACGATCTGCGCACGCCGCTCAACGCCATCATCGGCTATTCCGAGATGATCCTCGAAGAGGCCGCAGAACTGCAGCCGCACACGCTGAAGGAGGATCTTGGTGTGATCCTGGCAGCGGCGGCCGAGCTTTTGAAGCAGGTCGAGGCCATCGCCGGTCTTTCGCACGGAAGCGCCATCGAGGCGCTTCAACCGCGGGACCAGGCCGGGCTCGACGCCGCCGAGCTTGAACGGCTCCTGTTCAGGACGGAGCAAGACGCCTGGCCGGATCAGGGCGGCCGGATTCTCGTCGTCGATGACGTCGCCAGCAATCGCGACCTGCTCTCCCGCCGCCTTCGACGCGAGGGCCATCGCGTCGTCACCGCCGATTCCGGCCTGTCGGCGCTGGCGAGACTGACGGAGCAGGAATTCGACCTCTTGCTGCTCGATATCCTGATGCCGGACATGAACGGCATCGAGGTCCTGTCGCGGCTGAAGGCGGAAGACCGCTGGCGGCACGTGCCGGTGATCATGATATCGGGCCTGAACGAAGTGGCCGCGGTGGCCCGCTGCATCGAGGCAGGGGCCGACGACTATCTGACGAAGCCGTTCAATCCCATCCTGCTTCGGGCGCGCATCAACTCCACCCTCGAAAAGAAACGCTGGCTCGACCGCGAGCACCGCTATCTCGAACGGATCGAAACGGAGAAGCGGCGCGCCGATTCCCTCATCCACGCCATCCTGCCGGACCAGATCGTTGCCCGGCTGCAGGGCGGCGAGGAGATCATCGCCGACCGCTTCGACGAGGTGTCCATTCTGTTTGCCGATATCGTCGGCTTCTCGCCCATCGCGGCAAGGCTGCCGCCATCGGACCTGGTCAGGCGGCTGGACAGGATGTTCAGCAAATTCGATCTCCTGACCGAGCAGCACCGCGTCGAGAAGATCAAGACCATCGGCGATGCCTATATGGCCGCCTGCGGCATCCCGGAGCCTTCGGCGGACCACGCCGACCGGATCGTCGCTCTCGCAAAATCGATGCTGGAATCGTTGCGGGACGCGGCCCCCGACGGCGAGCGCTTCCGGGTCCGGATCGGCATCCATTCGGGACCGGTCGTCGCCGGGCTGATCGGCCGGCTTCGTTTCGTCTACGACGTGTGGGGAGAGACGGTGAACATTGCGAGCCGCCTCGAATCCCAAGGCGTGCCGGACTGCGTGCAGATATCGGAAGCGACCCGGCGCGCCCTGCGCGGCCGATGGACGCTGGAGCCGCGTTGCGCCCTCGACCTGAAGGGCATCGGCCGGACCGAGACCTATCTCGTACGATAGTACGGCGCCCTCGAAGCTTCAGCGGCCGAGCGCCGTCTGAATGCCGGCGAGGCCGCGCCGCAGGAACGGATCCGAATGGATGTAGAAGAACTGGACGCCCCTATCGAGCCAGTGCGGCAGTTCCTCGGCGGTCACCAGCGTACCGGCGATCTTGCCGGCGCTGCGGATCTTCTCGACGGCATAGGCGACCTTCTCCATGACTTCGGCCGGGCGAGGTTCGCCGAACCGCGGAGCCGGGGGATAGCCCATGTTCTGCGACAGGTCGCCGGGGCCGATGAAGAAGACGTCGATGCCATCCACGGCGAGCATCCCGTCGAGATTGTCGATCGCCTCCAGCGTCTCGACCATGCTGACGAGCAACCGCTTCTCGTGGTCGGCAGGCAGTGCGTAGCGAACGGCATCGACGATGGCGCGCGCCTGTTCGGCCGTATCGACCATCGGCACCATCAGACCGTCGGCACCCGCGTTCAGATAGCGGATCAGGACCGGTCGCTCGTGCGAATGCGGCCGGACGATCGCCGCCCCGCCGACGGAGCGGACGATCTGCGACGTCATCCGGACGTCCTCGAAGCTCCAGGTGCCGTGCTCGCAATCGACGAAGATCGAGTCGGCTCCGAGCTCCACCAGGCGCGCCGCAAGGCCGGACGATGCGTGGTGCGGCGTGAACATGGTTATGGGTTCGCCGGCCCGAAGCCGGGCGCGCAGTTTCGCGCCGTTCATGGTGCTCCTCCTATTTGTTCTTCGGCAGGTCCGGCGTATCCGCCGGCGCACCCACCCAGCGCGCCGTCTCGATGTCGGCCGAGGTGTCTCGCATGAAGGTCGGGCAGATGTGCAGTTCGGGGATCACGGCGCCCTTCTGCAGGGTCGCGCAGAGGGCGATCGCTCTTGCGACATCATGCGGGTCGAGCATGACGGCGCGCTCTTCCGCGAGCGGCGGCCGGGCGCGGTTCTCCATGATCGGGGTGTTGGTCTCGCCGGGCAGGATCGTCGTGGCGCGGATGCCCTGGTTGCGGTAGGTGTTGTGCAGGAAGGTCATGAAGTTCTTCACGGCCGCCTTCGCCGCGCCATAGGCCGCGCCGCCAAGCAGGTTCGGGTTGAGCGCTGCGAGGGATGACACGGTGATCACCGTCCCCTCGCCCCTGGCGATCATGTCCGGCAGCACGGCCTGCGTCAGATTGAAGACCGCGGTCAGGTTGACGTTCACCGTGGAATTCCACTCCTCCTCGCTGATGAACCGCGCGTTCAGCACCTTGCTGGCGCTGCCGGCATTGTTGACGAGGATGTCGACCGCCCCGATTTCGTCCTTCGCCCATTTCACCGCGGCGAAGATCGCCTCGCGGGATTCGATGTCGAGCGGGCGGGCGACGGCCCTGCCGCCTTTCTTCTCGATTTGATCCGCCACCTCCTGAAGTGGCCCCAGGCGGCGCCCGGTCAGGATCACACAAGCGCCTTCTTCGGCGAGGAGCAGCGCGGCCTCACGGCCGATGCCCGTCCCCGCCCCCGTTACCAGCGCGATCTTCCCGTCGATGCGACCCATTTGCCTCTCCTACTCCGCGGCCACGGCCGATCGGCCATTGTAGCCGTAAATCGCCTTGGCGGCCTTCGGAGTGATCAAACCCTCGGCAATATCCTGCTCGATGAGTTCTCGAGAGCGCTCGGCTGCACGGCCCCAGCCGCCGCCGCCGGGCGTCTCGACCTCCAGCCGCTCGCCGGTCTTGAGGACGACCTTGCCCTTCGGAAACTGCGGCTTGCCTTCCCTGCTGACCTTGCCGGCGCTGCCGCTCTGCCCTTCGACCACGCCGAAGCAGGGGTGGCGGACGCGCTCTGAAGCCATGTAGATGCTCATCGGCGCCTTGCCGAGATTGCGAAGCACGACCCGCTGGCCGAGGCCACCGCGGTGTTTGCCGGCCCCGCCGGAGTCGGCGATCAGTTCCTTGCGCTCGGTGAGCGCCGGCACGGCGATCTCGAACATTTCGATCGCCGTGACCTTGCAGTTCGACGGGAAGCTCAATGTGTCCAGACCGTCGAATTCGGCGCGCGCACCCTGTCCGCCATGGAAATTCTGGACCGAACCATATTGCGAGCCGTCGTCACGTTGGCCGACGCAATTGGCGGCCCAGATCGGCGCGCCGCCGCTGTCGCCCATCACCTTCTCCGGAACGACCCCTTCCAGCGCCTTGAAGATCAGCGACGGGATGACGTGGCCGATGAGGTTGCGGGAATTGCCCGCCGTCCAGGGCTGCGGATTGAGGATGCTGCCGAGCGGCGCTTCGTCGGTGATCGGTACGATGCAGCCTTCATTGTTCGGCGTTTCCGGATCGAGCAGGCACTTCAACGCATAGACCGAGTGCGCATAGCGATAGTTCGTGCGGCAGTTGATCGAATGCAGCACCTGGTCGGAGGTGCCGGCATAGTCGACGTGAATGGCGTCGTCCTTGACGACCACGCTCGCCTTCAGCTTGACGTCCTCGTCATAGCCGTCGAGGAGAACCTCGGCGCTGTAGGTGCCGTTTGGCCATTCGCGGATCGCCTTGCGGGTCTGCGCCTCCGAGCGTGAATGGATGGCGTCTGCCAACCCGTCGATCTCGTCGAGACCGTACTCGTCAAGGAATTTCAGCAATTCGCGGCCCATGACGTTGTTGGCGGCGATCATCGATTCCAGATCGCCCTGCACCTCGGTCGGCAGGCGCACGGAAGCGGCGATGATGTCGAAGACGTCCTGGTTGGGAACGCCGGCCTTCATCAGCTTGACGATCGGAAAGCGGATGCCTTCCTCGAAGATGTCGCTTGCCTCGGAGTGCAGCGGCGCGCCGCCGATGTCCGGCAGGTGGGCGATGGAGCCGGCATAGGCCACCACCTTGCCGTTCTTGAAGATCGGCGTGATCATCGTCACGTCCGGAAGGTGGCCCGTGCCGATCTCCGGATCGTTGGTCGCGAGAACATCGCCCTCCTGCAGCCTCTCGGCCGGGAACTTCGGCAGGAAGTATTTCTGCGCGGCGGCCGGCAGCGAGGTGATGAACACCGGGATCGACCAGGTGCACTGGGCAAGGGCCCGGCCGCGGCTGTCCAGAAGAACCGTCACATAATCATGGTTCTCGCGGACGATCGGCGAGAAGGCCGTCTTGCCGAGGACGTTGTCTGCCTGGTCGGCGATGAAGATCAGCCGGTTCCACATCACTTGCAGATTGATCGGATCGTGGAAATCGATAGCGGGCTTCGACATCGTGGTGTCCTTACTGAATGTTGATCACGAGGTTGCCGCTCGCGTCGGCGTGGAACATGCCGCTCGGGCCGACGACCGCGGTCGATTCCCGTTGTTCGACAATCGCCGGGCCCTTGATCTCTTGCCGGACGGGAAGCTTGTAGTGGTCGTAGACCGGCGTCTCCATGAAGCTGCCGATTTCCTGGAAATAGACCTGGCGGCTCCCCTTCCTCGCATCGGCGACTTCCGCCTCATGCGGCCGCGTCACCTGATCCTTCTCGCCGCTTGCCCTCAACCGCCAGGTGATGACCTCGACGGACGCAGCCACGGTTCGGCCGAACAGCTCGCGGTAGAGCTTCGAGAAGTTCGCAAGAAGCTGCTTCAGGAAATCCTCCTTGGGGAGACTGCGGTCCGGAAGCGCCACGGTGATCTCGTGGCCCTGGCCGACATAGCGCATATCGACGGTATAGCGGTTGGTGATGGTCTCCTTCGCGACACCGGCCGCGGCGACGACTTCGGCGCCCTGGGCTGCGAGGTCGGCGAGGAGCTGGTTCATCGCGTCCATGTCCCAGGCGTCGACCGCCATCGGATGGCTGGCCGATAGGTCGACCGCGACCGGGGCGATCAGCAGGCCGATTGCCGAGGTCACGCCGGCGCCGGTCGGGCAGATGATGCGCTTGATGCAGAGCTTGCGGGCGATGCCATAGGCATGGACCGGGCCCGCGCCGCCGAAGGCGACCATCGGCAGCGATCGGGGGTCAACGCCGAGGTCCGTCGCATGCATCGCGGCCGCCTTGCTCATCGATTCATTGACGAGATCGTGGATGCCCCAGGCGCAGCGGTCGACGCTGACGCCTAGGGAACTTGCCAGTTTCGCCATGGCATCGAGGGCGGCATCCCTGGAGACCTTGAACGTGCCGCCAACGAAGGACTCGGTGCCCATATAGCCGAGCAGGATATCGGCGTCGGTGACGGTCGGCTCGGTGCCGCCGCGCTGGTAGGCCGCCGGGCCCGGAAGCGCGCCAGCCGAGCGCGGGCCGACGTCGAGGAGGCCGAGCGGGTTCTTCGCGGCGATGGAACCGCCGCCGGCACCGATCTCGATCATCTGGATCGACTGGATCTTGAGCGGGAAGCCGGAGCCCTTGCGGAAGCGCTGATAGTGGGCGACCTCGAGGTCGGTGCCGACGGTCGGCTCGCCGTTCGGGATCAGGCAGAGCTTGGCGGTCGTGCCGCCCATGTCGAAGGACAGCACGCTGCCCTCGCCGGCGATGCGGCCGAACTCGGCGGCGGCAACGGCGCCGGCGGCCGGGCCGGACTCGATCAGCCGGACCGGAAGCTCGGCGGCGCGCCGGCTCGGGACCAGACCGCCCGACGAGGTCATCCAGAGAACCTGGCGGTCGATGCCCTCCTTGGCGAATTCACGCTGCAAATGGGCGACGTGGCCGGCCATCTGTGGCCTTGTATAGGCGTTGACGACCGTCGTCGAGGCGCGATCGAACTCGCGGACCTCCGGGCAGACCTCCGAGGAGAGGGATACGAAAATATCCGGGTCCTCTTCGCGCAGCAGCGCGGCAACGCGCTGTTCGTGCTCTGGGTATTTGTAGGCGTGCAGCAGGCAGACGGCGACGGAGCGGATGCCCTTCTCCTTCAGGCGTCCGGCGATCTCGCGCACCGTCTCTTCCTTGAGCTCGGCAATCACCGAGCCGTCGGCGGCGATGCGCTCGGCGGCGCCGAAACTGTTGGCGCGCGTCACCAGCGGATCGGGATATTTGATGTTCAGGTCGTAGAGATCGTAACGGCCCTCGTTGCGGATGCGCAGCATGTCCTGGAAGCCGTCCGTCGTGACGAAGCCGGTCTCGACACCCTTGCGTTCGAGCACCGCGTTGGTGACCACCGTCGTTGCGCCGAGCACCTGCAGGTTCTCGATGGCGATCGAGCCGGCGAACTCTTCCAGGAGCTCGCAGACGCCCTGTACCACCGCCTCGGCCGGGTTCTTCGGCGTGCTCAGCACCTTGTGCAGGTGGAGATCGCCGTTGTCGTCCAGGAGAGCGAAGTCCGTGAAGGTACCGCCCGTGTCGAAAGCCAGTTTTGCCATGTTTCCCTCGAAGCGACTGTTCGGCGCGGGAAGCGCCGTTGTGGGCGGATCCGATGCTTCGGACCCGATGTCTGCTTCAAAGGTTAGGGGAACGGTTGGCGCATTGGCCAACACAACTACAGTCTGCCGCTATAGGGTTTGCTTATGGCCGCTATGGGAACGCTTTGGTGGCAGCCGCCGCGTCGCGTTCAAACGTACTCACGCGGCGCGCTGCAGGTTTTTTCTTGTGCATGTCGTCATCCCAAAACCGCTGCACACTTTTGGGCGACATGCACTAGGCGGGCCGGATTCCCGGATGTTCGCTGCTCATGAGCTTGCCGACGACGTCCAGGAGTACCGAGCGCGCAGCAATGGCAGGCTCCGAGAGCGGAAGATGATCGGCCACGCAGAGCGAGACGGTCGCGTCGATGACAGGCTTCGTCAGTGCCCTCACCTGCGCCCCGGAAAAGCTCGCCGTCTCGGTGACCACCGAGGCCGGGAGAATGGTCGAACCAAGCCCCTCGAGGACCGCCGCGCTGAGGGCGGGAACGGATTCGATTTCCGAGACGACCTCCGGCGTCGCCCTTGCCCTTGCCAGGGCGTCGTCGATCAGACGTCGGAGCAAATGTGCCTTGCTCGGAAGCAGCAACGGTATCTCCTGGAGCTCCGAGAGAGGAAGGGGCGTGTTGCTCTCGCCAGGCAGTTCGATACCGGGTGGCGAGACGAGAAACATTTCCTCGCGGAACAGCGGCTGCAGGGTCACACCCTTGATGGGGTTGGCGGCATAGATCAGCGCCATGTCCATCTTCCCGGTCATGATCAGCTCGCTGAGGATATGGCCGAAACTATCGTTGATGTGGACGACGATATGGGGATGCCGCGCCTTCATCTCCTTCAGGATCGGCAGCGACAGGGCGCTGGACGAGGAATAGGTCGCCAGGCCTATGGAGACGCGGCCGGCCACCGACTTGGCGGCCTGGTCGATGTCGATCTGCGCCTGCTCGATCTGTTTCAGCATCAGTTGCGCGTGGCGGTAGAGGATCAGTCCCGCCTCGGTCGGCGCTATGCCGACATTGCTGCGGATGAGGAGCTTGTGCTTGAAGTGCGCCTCAAGGGAGGCGATCTGCTGCGACAGCGCCGGCTGCGCCGTCCGCAGGATGCCCGCCGCCCGCGAAACGCTGCCCGTGTCGACGATCTTGACGAAGCTTTTCAGTTTTCTGAAATCGACACTCATGGCCACCGGCTTCTTGTTTCATGGAAACGTAAGGCCTGTGGCCGGAGGGAAGCAAGTACCTCCCTGGGGTACCAAATTCGGCAAACAGGAAGCGCCCCTCATCCGCCTGCCGGCACCTTCTCCCCGCAAGCGGGGCGAAGGGGACCCGCGGTGACGTTCTCGATCTTGCAGTAACAGCAGCCAAATACGCCAGCGGCGTCCCCTCTCCCCGCTTGCGGGGAGAGGGCTAGGGTGAGGGGCAGAGCCCGGCGCACCCCGAAAGTTCAGCACTTCCGAATCCGCCCTGCCATAGCCCCCCCACCGGCGCTACTTGAGAGCAGCCACCGCCCGCTCGATGCGGTCACATGCTTCGGTGATCGCCTCCATCGACGTCGCGATGGACAAACGGAAATAGGGCGAAAGCCCGTAGGCGCTTCCTTGCAGCGCCGCAACCCCGACGCCGTCCAGCAGGTAAAGGATGAAATCGAGGTCCGTCTCGATCGTCTTGCCTTCGGGCGTTTTCCTGCCCATCACGCCGGCGCAGTTCGGAAACAGGTAGAAGGCACCGTCCGGCACCAGGCAGGAGAGACCCGGCACCGCATTGAGGCGCGCGCATGCATAGTCGCGGCGCTCCTTGTAGACCTTCACGCTTTCGGCGACGAAGGATTGATCCGACGACAGCGCATGCGCAGCCGCAGCCTGGCTCACCGACGACGGGCAGGACGACATCTGCGACTGCAGCTTGTTGATCGCCGCAACCAGCGGCGCCGGGCCGGCCCCGTAGCCGATGCGCCATCCGGTCATCGCGTAGGACTTCGAGACGCCGTTGGTAAGCAGCACGCGACCTTTCAGCTCCGGCACCGCAGCGACGAGCGTCGTCATCGGCTCATCGCGGAACCAGACCTGGTCGTAGATATCGTCGGAAAGTACGAAGACCTGCGGGTGCCTGAGCAACACTTGGCCAAGCGCTTCGAGTTCGGCCCGGCTATAGGCCGCGCCGGTCGGATTTGAAGGCGCGTTGAGGACGAGCCAAAGCGTCTTCGGTGTGATGGCGGCCTCAAGGGCCTCGGGGGTCAGCTTGAAGCCCTGCTCCTGCGGGCATTGAACGATGACGGGCTTGCCGTCATTGGCGATGACCATGTCCGGATAGGAGACCCAATAGGGCGCCGGGATGATCACCTCCGCGTCGTACTCGACGCTCGCCATCAGTGCCAGGAAGAGGATCTGCTTGGCGCCGCCGCCGACGCAAATCTCGTTGTCGGCGTAGCTGAGACCGAGGCGGCGTTCGAAATCGCCGATGATGGCCTTGCGCAACGCCGGCGTGCCGTTCACCGGCGTATATTTCGTCTCGCCCCGGTCGATCGCCGCGTGGGCGGCCGCCTTGACGTTGTCGGGCGTGTCGAAGTCCGGCTCGCCGACGGTCATGTCGACGATGTCGCGGCCGGCCGCCTTCAATTCGCGGGCCCGGGCTGCGGCCGCCGTGCTCGGCGACACCTTGATCCTGGAGACGCGAGACGCGGGCACGAAAGTGCTCATCGGATTTTCCTCAATATTGGACTGTGATCTGCTGCAATCTGGCTCTGGAGCGGGATGGGGAAGCGTGCGCCCGGCCCGCATCCCGCCCTGATCTAGTGCACCGCGTCGGTCTCGCCGCGCATCTTGCCGGTCAGGAACAGCTCGCCGAGTTCCTCATGGGTGATGTCCTTCGGCAAGCCGTCCCAGATGACCTTGCCGAGGCGCAGGATCACCGCACGTTCGGCGACCTCCATGGCCTTCTTGGTGTTCTGTTCGACAAGCAGGATGGTCTGACCCGCCGCGTGAAGCCGGAGCAGCTCGTCGAACACGACATGAATGGCGGCCGGCGAGAGGCCAACCGATGGCTCGTCGACCAGCAGCACCTTTGGCCGCTGAAGCACCGCCATGGCGACCTCGAGAAGCTGTTGCTCGCCGCCGGACATGTTTCCGGCAAGGGTCGAACGGCGGGTCTTCAGGATCGGGAAGAGGTCGTAGACATAGTCCCGGTCCGCCTTCACCTTGCTGTCGCGGATCGTATAGGCGGCCATCTGCAGGTTTTCGTCGACGGTCATGACCGGGAAGTTGCAGCGTCCCTGCGGCACGAAGGAGATCCCCTCGCCGAGGATTGCCCGCGACTTGCAGCCGGCGATGTTCTTGCCCTGCCAGTCAATGCTGCCGCCCTTTATGGTGGTCATGCCGTAGAGCGTCTTCAGGAGCGTCGACTTGCCGGCCCCGTTCGGCCCCATCAGTGCGACGAACTGGCCCGCCGGCACGTCGAGATCGATGCCGTTGAGAATGTCCAGCGTGCCGTAGCCGGCGCGCAGGTCCTTGATTGAAAGATCGGAATTAGCCACCAAGATAGGCCTCCCTGACACGCTCGTCCGCGATGATATCATGCGGCAGCCCTTCGACGAGTTTCTTGCCCTGGTCGAGGACGACCACCCGCTGGCAGATGCTGGTCACGACGTCGATATTGTGCTCGATCACCAGGAAGCTGACGCCGAGCGACTTGTTGGCATAGAGGATCGTTTCGATGACCCGCTCGATGATCTTCGGGTTGATCCCGGCCATCGGCTCGTCGAGCAGGATGATCTTCGGTTCCGGCATCAGCATCGAGGCGAACTGGATCAGCTTCTGCTGGCCGCCGGAGAGATTGCCGGCCGGTTGGTGGCGCACGTCCCACAGGCCCGCCATCTTGATGAGCTCGCGGGCCCGGTCGCGCAGGCCGGATATGCGCTTCTTCGACAGGCGGCCGATGCCGAAGGTCGAGAAAAGCGATGGAAAGGTGAACATCTGTCCGGCAATGACGAGGTTTTCCTCGACGTCGAGGGCCTTGAACACCACCGTCTTCTGGAACGACCGAAGCATGCGGCCTTCGCGCGCAATGCGGTTCAGCGACCAGCCGGTGATGTCCTGGCCATCGAGCTTCACCGTTCCGGCGTCCGGTCTCTGCAGACCGGTGCTGCAGTCGAAGAAGGTCGACTTGCCGGAACCATTTGGGCCGATGAGACCGGCGATCTCGCCGCGATCGACATGGAGGCTCACCTCGCTGACCGCCTTGACCGCGCCGTAGGACTTGCTGATTTTGTTGATCTCGAGGATGGGAAGACCGGTCATTTCGCACCTCCGATCATGTCCCAGAAGCGGTTGAGGACGGGAGCGAAGCCCTTCTTGAACCAGAAGACCAGCACGAGCAGGCAGAGCCCGTAGGCGATCATGCGCAGTTCCGGCGTGATCCGGAGCGCTTCGGTCAGCCCGACGAAGAGCAGGCTGCCGAACACGACGCCCGAGATGGTTCCGGCGCCGCCACCGAGCACGATGATCAGCATCGTCGTCGAATAATACATCTGGAATGTCAGCGGGCTGACGACGGTGAGGTAATGGGCGTAAAGGCTGCCGCCGACCCCGGCGAATGCCGCGCTGATGATGAAGACGAGCAGCTTGTAGCGCCAGGTCGGGACCCCGAGCGATTCCGCCAGCGTCTCGTTTTCGCGGATGGCGATCATGTTGCGGCCGGCCGGCGAGCGGACGATCATCCACACTGCCAGGGTCGCCAGCGCGCCGATGGCAAGCGCCATGTAGTAGAAGCTCGTGGTTCCGGAGACGGTGAAGGACAGCGGACCGAGGGCGAAGTGCGGCTTCGGGATGGCCGAAAGCCCCATGTCGCCGCGGGTCACGGAAATCCAGTTCTTGGCGATCGCCTGGCCGATGATCACGAAACCCAGCGTACACATGACGAAGGAGGTTGCGCGCAGCCGCAGCGCCGGTATGCCGAGCGGCAGCGCGCAGGCGCCGGCCAGCAGCCCGGCGGCTGCGGCATTGACGTAGAAAGGCGTTCCGTAATGCACCGCAAGGAGGCCGGCGGCGTAGGCGCCGATCCCGAAGAATGCGGCTTGCGCCAGCGACAGGAGCCCGGTGTAGCCGACCAGCAGGTTCAGGCCGTGGGCGGGCAGCATGAAGATCAAGGCGATGATCAGCGAATGGGTGACGTAGCGGCTGCCGATGAATGGTGCGGCAAGCGCGACGACCACGAGGATCGCAGCAAGCGGAAGGCGAAGATCGCGGCGGCGTATCTGCTGTGCGGTATCAGCGAGAGACATGTCGAGTCCTCAATTCGAGTAACGTTCGGCATGGGGCGCGCTTAAAAGCGCGCCTGCGTCGAGAAGAGCCCGTAGGGACGCCACATCAGCATCAGGATGAGCGTGGCGAAGCCGACCGTGTCGCGGAACTGAAGCCCGACATAGGTCGCCACCAGGCTCTCGGCGATGCCGAGGATCATTGCCGCGAAGAACGTGCCGCGGACGTTGCCGAGACCACCCATGATGATGATCGGCAGCGTCTTGAAGGTGATGAGCTCACCCATGCCGCCATAGACGCTGACATTCACGGGAGCGGTCAGCACACCCGACAGCGCGGCCAGTGCGGCACCAAGGATGAAGGTATGCAGCACCACCTTCGGCACGTCGATGCCGACAACTTCGCAGCACTCGACGTTCTGCGACACGGCCCGCATCGATTTCCCCATGCGGCTGTAGGTCACCATGAGCTCGAGGCCGATGAAGACGAGCAGACAGACGACGAGGATGAGGATCCGCTGCGCGGCCAGACTGAAGCCAAGGACCGACAGGGGTTCGATGTAGCCGCCGGAGAAGAACTTGTATCCGCCCCCGAAGACCAGGATGACGGTGTTCTGCAGGACGAGGGCGATGCCGAGCGTGGCGAGCACCCCGGCCTCCGCCGGGGCGCCGACCATGCGCTGCATGACAAGCCTTCCGACGACATAGGCAACGATGATCGTCGACAGCACGCCGACGATGATCGACGCCTCGTAGGAGAGGCCGAGATAGTCCACGGCGAACCATGCCCCGAAGGTGCCCAGCATGTAGTATTCGCCGTGGGCGAAATTGATGGCCCTGAGCACGCCGAAGATCATCGTCATTCCGACGGCGACGATGGCGTAGACGGAGCCCGTCACGATGCCGTTGACGATCTGCTCGATGACGGTCGAGAACATGGTCGCGTCCCCTTTCAATCTTTACTGCGCGGGATACTGGATTTCCGCAGTATAGGCGCCTTTGATGGCCGGCTTGCCGTTTTCGATCTGCAGCAGGATCATCGGCAGGCGGGCCTGGTTGTGATCATCGAAGGTGACCTCGCCGACCGGGCTCTTGTACTTGATCTTCGACAGCGCCTCGCGGACCTTTTCGCGGTCATTGCCGCCGGCCTCGTGGATCGCCTGCGCGAGCAGGCGGACCGTGTCCCAGTGCACATAGGCATGGTTGTTCGGCGCTTCGTCATAGGTCGTGGTGAATTTCTCCACGAATGCCTTGCTCTCCGGGGAATCCCAGGCCGGCAGCCATGCCGCCGCCTCGACCGCTCCTTCGAGCGCCGTCGGAGCCGACTTGATGGTCTTCTCGGTGTTGAATTCGCCATTGCCGACCAATGTCACTTTGCCAGCGAGACCGAGTTCGACCATCTGGCGCGCAACGATCGGCGTGGTGTCCGCCAAACCGTACATGAGAATCGCCTGCGCACCGGAATCGCGGATCTTCGCGAGCACGCTGCGGAAGTCGACTTCGCCTTCCTTGTAGTAGTCCTCGGTGAGGATTTCGCCCTTGAACTCGGGCAGGTATTTCTTGGTGAACTCGATCGCCGACCGGCCATAGTCGCTATCGACGGAGAGGACGGCGAACTTGGTGAAGCCGCGCTGTTCGGCAGCATACTTCGCCACCACGAAGGCGCGGTTCTCGTCGGTCGGATAGTTGCGGTAGGTCCACTTGAAGCCGCCGACGCCGGCGGCATAGGTGATCTTCGGATTGGAAGACGCGGCATTCAGCAGAAGAACTTCGGCGTCTTCGGCGACCGGCTGCATGGCGAGCGTGACCGAGCTTGAAACGTCGCCGATGACGTAGTCGACTTCGTCCTCGTCGATCAGCCGGCGGGTGGCGGATACGCCTTCGACCGGCGTGCCCTGGCTGTCGGCCGAATAAAGCTCGATCTTCTGCCCGTCGACGCCGCCCGCGTCGTTGATTTCCTTCACGGCGAGTTCGGCGCCGCGCATCGAGAAGGCGCCGTAACGGGCGTTCGGGCCGCTCATCGGCGCGACTATACCGAGCTTGATGGTGCCATCGGCTGCGAACGCCAGACCCGACAGTCCGGGGACAGTCACGGCCAGCGAGAGGATGGCGGTAGATATGCAAAGTGCCCTGCGGCTCAACGTGTGTTTCATGTTCCCACTCCATGTTCTTGGATGCGATCGCCGGGGCCTGTGCCTTAGCGTGCTTCTGACCGCTTTCCGCGGTTCTTGTTGCGCCAGCTTATCTGCCGGCCCCGTCACAGTAGGTTCACGAAAGTGCCGCTGGCCAACACAACTCCATTCTGCCGCTATAGCGTTTATTTATAGCGAGGCACCCGACACGCTAATGCCGGCACGGCACGCCAAAGCTGACCTGCGCCCCTTACCCCCCAAAATGTCCGTCGCTTGGCCGAGTGCGGCACGCGTTTCAGTTGTTCCTAATGAAACAGCGCAGGAGGCGACGTCATGGTAGGTAGAACGATGGAGGAGGTACGGTCATGCGCCAAGTCTCTATGCTCATGGCTACCATCGGATTTCTGGTCTGCCTCGCCGTTGTGGCCATCTTCATACGCATGGATTTTTTCGGTCGCCTGCTGGCGGACAAGGTGCTGGCGAACGCCGCGATGCCGACCGAAGCGATACCACCCACCTCCGGGCAGATCCCCTTTTCCTCCGCGGACATCCAGATCATCGGCGGACGGGGCGAAGGGCTGAGCTGCAGCCTGCCCAAGCTCTTGGCCGACCTCGCCTTTCCGCAGGAAGAAGGGCGCGAGGCCATTGGTCTCCAGATGCGGCAGGCCTGCGCGACGCACGACTATTGCTACAGACATGGCGCGGCCACCTACGGCTATACCCAAGCCGATTGCGACTTCCTGCTGCAGGAGCACGCGTTTCGACTTTGCTACTTCATCGAGCGTCGGGAACCGGGCGCCGACATGGAGGCCAAGCAAAGCAAATGCATCCGTGATGCCAGGCTCGTCACCCTCGGCGTCCGCGCCGGCGGCAGCGATTCATTCCGGTCGCTGAACCCCACTGTAGATGCCCTGTCGCAGGGCCTCGAAAACAAGGCAGGACTTGATGGCAGAGCGTCGACTTATTTCGAGTTCGATCCCTATCCCGTTCGATCCCTTTCCTACGCCGTCTATCGGATTGCGGATGCCCCGGACGCGGAGGGCACGCTCCCGGGATCGAAGGCGCTTTACAAGTTTGCGATGCGACCTTCCGGCATGTTCGTTTCGAAAGCGACTATGGGTAAAGGAACCAGGTTTGGGGCGCTTAAACTCCACGTGAAGCTGCCGGGCGACCCGTCCTACATCGTCAATGCTCCCGTTGTCGTCGCCACGACGCACAAGGGCAAGAAGGAAGACTGGTTCGTATGGTGGCAGCGACGCGGCCTCAACCAAACGGGAGGGCGCATCCTGGCGATTGCTGCGAGGCGGGCGACCAACGAGGACTGGAACTGCCTCTACCGCGCCGGCATGACGGAAGAAATGCTTGGTGACCACGATCCATGCGCGGCGCGCAATACCATCGCGATCGTCGAAGTGGGCAAGGCGGAGACCGACGATGGCGGTTTCTCCCAGGTCGTTCCGGCCCACGGCACGCAGCCGGCACCCGATACGCTTCACTTGATGGCGCTGCAGACGAACAGCTGCGACGGAAGTGGGGCGAAAGCTTCCTGTTTTCGCGACATTCTCATCAGCACGGCGCTGCGCCGCAAGCACCAGCCGCAGGAGGCCCTGCGGGTGGCGGACCAGCTTGCGAATGAAAAGCCGGGACAGAAACAGGACGAGGACGGCTTCTATCGCAACTACGTGGCTGCGCCACTGGTCTTCCAGTCGCCACTGGAACGCGATCCGCTGATCACCTGGGCGCGGCGGGACAAGGATTATGAAACGAAGGCCTTTCTGCGGCGCATCGGCATCGCCCGCAAGACCGCGAGGCCCAAGAACGATACCGGCCGGTCGCGCGGTTCGTTATGGCTGGCCGACATAGAGGAAATTGACGAACCCGTGTTCGCTTTGGGTCGGACGGGCGAGCGTCAGTCGCTGGTGGCGATCCGCAAGTCGGACGACACGGGCGTAGGCCGCGTGCAAATCCGCCAATGGCGCTTGCCTGGGCTGCGGGACGACGACACGGGCGAGGCGCCCTTGATCAAGGCGAACACCGATGCGTGCCGACCGAAGCTAGAAGGCACCTGGCTCGCCAGACCGCCAATTGTGGTTTCCGTCGGATCGGACGAAGCCGTCGTCCTCTTGTCGCGCCTCGTTGCCGCGAAGGAGGAGGACGGAGGCTACGGACTGGCCTTGGCGACGCTGAAGATCGGCACCGATGGGCGCTGCTCCGAAAGCCCTTTCGCCGGTCCGAAGATCCCTGCGGTCGAGCTCATTGCGAGCGTAACCGAAAACGACAATGGCAAGTCTTTGCAGCCCCAGGAGATCCTGAAGCGAAAGCTGAAACGTCTCGAACTGCTTCGGACGACCCCGATACTTGTCGACGATCTGGATGGAGACACCACGCTCGAGGTGGTCTTTCCAGGCGCCGGAGACGTTCTGAATCCCAAGATCATGGCGCGGGTCAGCAAAGACGGGATTTTCTTGCCGGAGCAGGTCATGGCGGAAAGCATGGTCCAACGGTAGAGGCGTCGTTGTTGATGCGCTTCGAAGGGGTCATCTGGGGAATGGGAGGCTGACGTGAAAACAAGTCTACGCGGCATTTGCGCAATGCTTGCCGAAGAGGCGATCGTGCTCGCGGCTTACAACGACGGCACCGGCACCATGACGATCGGCGCCGGCCACACCGCGGCTGCCGGCCCGCCGGCTCCCCGCGCCGGCGCGACGATCTCGCTCACCGAGGCCATCAATATCTACCGCAACGACCTCGCCAAGACTGAGAGCCAGGTCCAGGCAGCAGTGAGAGCCGTGCTCTCGCAGCACCAGTTCGATGCGCTCGTCTCCTGGCACTTCAACACCGGCGCAGTATCGAGTGCCACCTTGACGCGGAAGCTGAACGCCGGAGACGCGGCCGGCGCTGCAGCCGAGTTCGCCCGCTGGAACAAGAGCAAGGGCAAGGTCCTCGAGGGCCTGGTCGCCCGCCGCGAGCGCGAGACGGCGATGTTCTCGAAAGGCGACTATGGCAATCCGAAAATCCGCGTTCTCGAGAGCAAGAGCGGCCCGGAGGAGATTTTCACTGCCGACCAGATCGAGGCGCTCCTTAGCGGCGCGGTGAGTTCGGAGGACGAGCAGTCCACCGAAGAGCTGCTCGCAAATCCGATCTCGCAGCTTCTGCCGCTCCACCGCCCCAATCAGACCATCGGCGTCACAAAAGCCGTGTTCCAGAAGTTCCACGACCTCATTCCCGAGGACGGTCGCGACGATGCGGTGGCGGTCGTGGCCGTGCGTGGCTATTACCTCAACACAATGGGCAAGGAGGGGGCCAACGACCGCGGCGTCTATGATGATGCCATCTTCGTCCTCGAGCCTGACGGCGTCCATAACTTCAACGGCAATACCGATCCCGGCCGGTTCGCCCGCGGCATCGCCAAATTGAAGTCGCACCAGGCGATCCGGTATCGTCCAGGCCCACACGGATTTTCACGCAAGAACGGCCCCTATCCCGCCTTTCGCCAGGACAGCAACTGCACCGTCATCCGCGACGAGACCGGTGAGGATACGGATTCGCCTGGCGGCCGCTTCTGGATCAATCTTCACCGCGGCGGCATCACGTCGACCTCGAGCCTCGGCTGCCAGACCGTTCCGCCGCACCAATGGAATGAATTCAAGACGCTGGTGGACGGCCTGCTGAAGAAGCATGGCCAGGAGAGCTTCTATTACTTGCTCGTCGACCAAGACGATGTTCCACAGGAGGAAACGACCGTGCCCGCCATATCGCAGCCCGCGCCTACGCCGGCCGAGGTCAACCCCGCACAGGTGCTGCAACAGATTCTGACGCTCGCAGCAATGTTGCGCGGGCGCACGACGCCGAATCAGACCGACATGGTCTGGTTGCAGGACATCCTGCGCGTGCTCACCGCCGATCCGATCATACTCAATGGCGAAATTCTGAATGGCAAGAAACCGGACCCACTCGTCTCGACCAGCGACCCCCAACTGACGCCGGTCAACGGTGCGCTCGGCAAGACGATCGGCCATGCTCTCGACGGTCGAAAGACCGCGATCGGCGTTGTCGGGATGCTCGCCACAACAGTCCTGCCGATATTCTTCCCGCAATTGGCACCGATAACGGCCGTCGCCGGCACGCTGATCGATGGCGTGGCAAACGTGAGCACCACGGCGACGCAGCCCGGCGGCGGTCTGGGCCGCGACCTTGTAACCGCTGCGTTCCCGATCTTTGCTGCCGTGGCGGGCTGGGGGACGATGGGCAAAGTCGAGAAGTGGGTCCAGGCCCTGAGGAGCGGACTTGTCGCTCCGGCTGGCAGCCAATCCCTGATTCATTAGAGCATTCAAAAATGCTACAGCGGCCTTAGCGCGTCCGATTGGACGCGCGGCGCGCAACCCGCCAACACTCCCGACGCCACCGCGATCCTTGGGCACCTCTGGTGCACTTCAAACAGCCGCACGCAGCCCATGTGGTACGCGTGCGGCGCCGGCTCTCCTTGATGACGGGAGCGTCGTCGGCCGTGCGAAATTTTGTCACGTTAACGCAGCGCGTGCAGAAGTTGACGCTAATCAAGGGCCGCGTTGCGTCCATTCCGGCGTGGAAAGAGCGCTTCGGACATACCTATCTCATGCTCTGCTGATCCAATCTGCTGCATGACGAGAAGCGGGATCTCATTTAGTGTCGCAGCACTCCACCCACCTCGCTTCCCGTAAGAGAAAGCTGCCTTGAACAGGAAATCACCGGTCTATCTCAACGCCCTGCGTGCCTTCGAAGCGAGTGCACCCACGGAAGCTTTTCTGGCGCGGCCGAAGAACTCAATGTGACCGCCGCTGCGGTAGGGCAGATGGTCCGTGGACTCGAAGGATGGCTGGGTCTGCCGCTTTTTAGGCTTTAAGCTTCTCGAGCCCCGCGACCGCCTGAGCGGGCCGAATTCTGTCTGTCGGCGCCAGCGGTGAACCGTCGGGTGACGGGTTCGATCTTGGCGCGTCGTGGTTCTGGCCCGGCATGCAGCCTGCCGTGGGGGGCCTCGTCGATCTTCTTGATGCCGCGGTGGCAGCGGTAACCGGCTCCGAACCGAAGCGTAGCTGCCGAGACAGATTCGACGTTTCACCTCGGCGCGCGGCCCTCGATGATGGGTGCCGAGGATATCAAGATCGTTGCTGCTCCTGCGGCAGAGGGAGTACCCTCCAGATGCTGGGCACCTTGGAGGTATCATGCAACCGGAGCAAATCCGCCTCACCGGCGCAAGGGAAACCCTGCTGATCACGCTCCAAGCCAAGGCAGCCGAAAGCGCCATGCCGGATTCGCTGCTTCGCGATCGCTTCGCCGCAGATGCATTGCACCGTATCGATCAGGACAGTTGGCATCTTAAGGTTGGTCACGACATGACCATCGGCATTGCGCTGCGCGCCTATACGCTTGATCGCTGGACCGAGGCATTCCTTCAGCGCTGCCCGAAGGCGACTGTTGTCCATCTCGGCTGTGGTCTCGACAGTCGTATCTTCCGGATAGATCCCGGGCCGGGAATTCGCTGGTTCGAAGTGGATTTTCCCGATGTCATCGCCTTGCGTCAGCAGATCTACCCCGACCGCGCGGGCTGCGCGATGATTGCCGGATCGATCGTCGACAGTGGTTGGATTGCGGAACTTCCCGCCGACAGGCCGGCGATGATCGTCGCCGAGGGCGTTCTACCTTATCTGAAGGAATACCAGGTTTTACAGGTTCTGCGACGGATCGCCGGCCATTTTCCCTCGGGCGAGATAGCCTTCGACGCCTATAGCAGTTTCGCAATCCGACTGCTGCGCTACAATCCGGCCATCCGCGCCACCGGTGCCTCTCTCCATTGGGCACTCGACGACCCGGCGGAGATAGAACGGCAGGTACCGAGGCTAACGCTCATCGAGGATCGTTCGGATTGGGACATCGGACAGGTGGCGCGGATGTCACCGCCCGCCCAGATCGCACTGCAGCTCTTTAGCACCATCCTAACTCCCTATCGGATGGGGCGCCTGGTTCGATATCGCTTCTGAGAGGTCCGCACCATTCCAGCGCGCCTCCCGAATACGGACGAGTTTCGGGAGAGGAGCGCTTTGCGGAAGGCGATGTGCAGGGCAACCGAACCCGGCCTTCGAAGGCTACTTAAGGGAATGCCGAAAGGCCTTACTTGCACAGACCTGAGAAGCAGCGCACCATCATAAATGGTAACTTCCGTCTGCTGCTCCGATCGAGGACACTTCGCCATTCCCCGTCGGCGAGCGGGCATTCGCATCAACGACTGTGGCGGCAAGGCTGAACGGAGTTTCGCGATGAAGACGGGTGATCGACCAGTTTTGGCTGCAGACCGCGCGAGGCAAGCAGGGTCGGCCAGAGCGATAGCGGCTCAATCGGCGCTGCCATGCGAAAACGACGGCGCGGACGGCGAAGCATTCCGGGCGATCGATCGGATGCGTGAGGCTCTGAGTGCAACGGCGACCGGCGGTCTCTCACCGGCCGCATTGACGCTCGCCTTTTTCGACTGGTCGATCCACCTCGCATCAGCGCCGGGCAAGCGCATGGAACTTGCCCATATGGCAGCGCAGAATTGGGGCCTCCTGCTGACCTACATGGCTGCGGCCGCCACCCGTCCGGACGCGCCGCCCTGCATTGAGGCGCTGCCGGGAGATAACCGGTTTCGCGCGGAGGGCTGGCAGAAGCAACCTTACACAGTCTGGGCGCAGGCCTTCTTGCTGGGCCAGCAGTGGTGGCACAATGTGACGCGCAACGTCCCCGGCATGACACCGCACCACGAGGACGTCGTCTCCTTCACCGCGCGCCAGTGGCTGGACGTATTCTCGCCGTCCAATATTCCTTTCGCCAACCCGGAAGTAATACACAAGGCGATGGAGACGGGCGGGGCGAACTTCACGCAGGGGTTCCGCAACTGGCTTGAAGACGTCGGTCGGCTGGCCACGAAGCAACGCCCGGTCGGGACAGAAGCGTTCCGCGTCGGACACGATACTGCGGCCACGCCTGGAAAGGTCGTCTATCGCAATCACCTGATCGAGTTGATCCAGTATGCACCGGCGACGGAGGAGGTCCTCGCCGAGCCGATCCTGATCGTGCCGGCCTGGATCATGAAATACTACATCCTCGACCTTTCACCGCACAATTCCCTGATCCGCTATCTCGTGGCGCAGGGCCACACCGTCTTCTGCATTTCCTGGCGCAATCCGAGCGCGAAGGACCGCGACCTCACGCTCGACGATTACCGGCGATTGGGAATCCTGGCCGCGCTTGATGCCGTCAGCGCGATCGTCCCTGAACGCAAGATCCACGCAACCGGCTACTGTCTGGGAGGGACGCTTCTAGCGATTGCGGCGGCCGCGATGGCACGCACCGAGGACCAGCGCTTGGCTTCGGTTACGCTGTTTGCCGCCCAGACGGACTTCTCCGAACCTGGCGAACTGGCGCTGTTCATCGATCACAGCCAGCTGCATTTTCTCGACAGCCTGATGTGGCATAGTGGCTGTCTTTCCGCCGATCAGATGGCGGGGGCATTTCAACTGCTGCGCACCAACGATCTCGTGTGGTCGCGCCTCGTCCACGACTACCTGATCGGCAAGCGCACCCCGATGACCGATCTCATGGCGTGGAACGCGGACCCGACGCACATGCCCTACAGGATGCATGCGGAATATCTGCAGCGCCTCTATCTCGACAACGAACTTGCCGCAGGCCGTTTCATCGTTGACGGTCGCCCGGCTCACCTCCAGAACATCCGCGTTCCCATGTTCGTCGTCGGGACTGAGCGAGATCATGTCGCACCGTGGCATTCCGTCTACAAGATCCATTATCTCACCGACACCGACGTCACTTTTGTGCTGACAAGCGGCGGCCACAATGCCGGCATCGTCTCCGAGCCAGACCATCCCGGCAGAGGTTTTCGCATCGCATTGACACGTGAGAGCGATTCCAGCGTCAGCGCGGACGAATGGGTTGCGGCAGCCACATCCAAGGACGGCTCATGGTGGCCGGACTGGGTCGAGTGGCTCGCCGGCCATTCCGCGCCGAAACGGGTGACACCGCCGGTCATCGGCGCTCCCGAAAGAGGCTATCCCCCGATCGATGATGCGCCTGGCACTTATGTGCATCAGCGGTAAAGCTATTTCCATCGTCTTAAACGTCTACCGTCCACTGTTCCCGACATACACTATGCGATCTTCGAAGCATCGAAGCATCAAAGGTTTGCTTCTAAGCCGCGGCAAGCTGCACGGCGACGGCGCGGCGCGCGTTGCTTATCGCGAACACCAGCATCGCCAGCGCCGAGATCGCCGCCGGGATGGAGAAGATCAGGAAGGGGAAGCGCGACGATGCGGGGGGTCCGCAAGCATGACCTTGCGCCGCAATCGATGGCCGAGAGCGGGGCTGGAGACGCGGCGGGAAGCGGAAAAGCAAAAGGCCCGCCGGGGTGATCCGAGCGGGCCAGTTGTTTTTGGATTTGGTTGCGGGGGCAGGATTTGAACCTGCGGCCTTCAGGTTATGAGCCTGACGAGCTACCGGGCTGCTCCACCCCGCGTTACCTCTTGAACCGGGCGGCAGCCCGGTGGTTCCTTGTATGCCGGTCCTCGGCCTTTGGCCTGTGGTCCGGCGGGGCTGCTCCAGCCCGCGTTACCCGAGCAAATTGCCTTGGCAATTTGTCTCGTATCGTGCGAGCAAATCCGTGCGGATTTGTCTCGTTTGTCCGGTCCGAGTTTTGCGCAGCAAAATCTCGTTTGTTTCTGTTTGCGGTCCGGCCAAGCAAAAGGCCGCTTGGTCAGCGGCCCGGTGTTCGGCTTGGGCCGAGCGTGTGTCGAGAAGATGATCTTATGAGTGTTTTTTCTTGCGCTTTGCAGACCTGGCAGCGACCTACTCTCCCGCGTCTTAAGACGAAGTACCATCGGCGCTGGGGCGTTTCACGGCCGTGTTCGGAATGGGAACGGGTGCAGCCACCCCGCCAGAACCACCAGGTCGGCAAAGCGCAAGCTTTTGCGCCCGGAGGGCGCAAACTGAATGAGAAGCTGGTGAAGTCCGCGTAAACCGCCTGCGGTTTATCGCTTTCACTTCGTTTTTGAACACGTCATGCGTCTTATCCGGACAACTCCAGCAGCCGGCAGAGCCGAGCCGCCAGTCGTCTGGCGCGCCGTCCGCAGCGCCTTTGGCGCGTGAGGACAGAAGAATGATGCTCATCTATGATGAGCATAAGCAATGGGAACGATCAAGCCGATCGAACGATTAGTACCGGTAAGCTTCATGCGTTGCCGCACTTCCACACCCGGCCTATCAACGTGGTCGTCTTCCACGGTTCTCGAGGGAATACTCGTTTTCAGGTTGGTTTCCCGCTTAGATGCCTTCAGCGGTTATCCATTCCATATATAGCTACCCTGCTATGCCCTTGGCAGGACAACAGGTCCACCAGAGATATGTCCATCCCGGTCCTCTCGTACTAGGGACAGATCCTGTCAATATTCCTACACCCACGGCAGATAGGGACCGAACTGTCTCACGACGTTCTGAACCCAGCTCACGTACCGCTTTAATTGGCGAACAGCCAAACCCTTGGGACCTGCTCCAGCCCCAGGATGCGATGAGCCGACATCGAGGTGCCAAACAACCCCGTCGATATGGACTCTTGGGGGTCATCAGCCTGTTATCCCCGGCGTACCTTTTATCCGTTGAGCGATGGCCCTTCCACGCGGGACCACCGGATCACTATGACCGACTTTCGTCTCTGCTCGACTTGTCAGTCTCGCAGTCAGGCGGGCTTATGCCATTGCACTCGACGAGCGATTTCCGACCGCTCTGAGCCCACCATCGCGCGCCTCCGTTACTCTTTCGGAGGCGACCGCCCCAGTCAAACTACCCACCATACACTGTCCCGGATCCGGATGACGGACCGCGGTTAGACATCCATGACGATAAGGGTGGTATTTCAAGGATGGCTCCACGAGAACTGGCGTCCCCGCTTCAAAGCCTACCACCTATCCTACACATGCCGACACGAATGCCAGTGTAAAGCTATAGTAAAGGTGCACGGGGTCTTTCCGTCTGACCGCAGGAACCCCGCATCTTCACGGGGAATTCAATTTCACTGAGTCTGCGTTGGAGACAGCGGGGAAGTCGTTACGCCATTCGTGCAGGTCGGAACTTACCCGACAAGGAATTTCGCTACCTTAGGACCGTTATAGTTACGGCCGCCGTTTACTGGGGCTTCGATTCAGAGCTTGCACCCCTCCTCTTAACCTTCCAGCACCGGGCAGGCGTCAGACCCTATACGTCGTCTTGCGACTTCGCAGAGCCCTGTGTTTTTGATAAACAGTCGCTACCCCCTGGTCTGTGCCACCCCACAATGGTTGCCCATCATGGGGTCACGCTTCTTCCGAAGTTACGCGTGCAATTTGCCGAGTTCCTTCAACGCAGTTCTCTCAAGCGCCTTGGTATACTCTACCTGACCACCTGTGTCGGTTTCGGGTACGGTCTATACGGTGGAGCTATTTCCCGGGACCGCGTCCGAGCCTGGACAATCCAATAAGTCCAGACAAGT